>DATHEQ010000064.1:0-19798 GCA_035318505.1 Polyangiaceae bacterium
CGTACTCGCCATCGTGTCGCCGCAGCCGAAACTCTACTTCCAACAGGCGCTGCTCGGCCTTGGCTGCGTCCCACGCCACCGCCGTACCGCGGCGATCGTCGGGATGAACGGGTTCCCAGCCGCGAAGCCCGCGCCATTCCTCCTCCGTTTGACCGGTGAAGGCTCGCCAGCTGGGGGAATCGGCATTGGCTTTGCCCGTACCGTCAGCCGTCCAAATGATGGCGTTCGTCGTTTCGACGAAGGTGCGGTAAGCGCGATCGGTCATGTCGCGCGTGACTTTGGCAAAGCCGATGTGCGTGCCGGCTCGATCGTGCAGCGCGGTGATCACGACGTTGGCCCAGAACTGCGAGCCGTCCTTGCGGACCCGCCAACCGAAGTCTTCGAGCCGGCCCTCGCGCATGGCGACAGTGAGCTCCGCCTCGCACTTTCCGGCGCTCACATCGTGCGGAAGGTAGAATTTCGAGAAATGCTGCCCGACAATTTCCGTGGCGGCGTAGCCCTTGATTCGCCGCGCTCCTTCGTTCCACGACACGACGACGCCGCTCGGGTCGAGCAAAAAGATCGCGTAGTCGCGCACGCTTTCGACGAGCAGTCGGAAGTGCTCGTCGCTCAACGTTCGAGTGGGCTTCGTCTCGTGGGGACCCATGGCCTTCTTCGGGATGGCGAGAGCTAGGCGCTGACCCGACGCATCGCTCCGCGATCACTCTAGGACACAGGAGAGCCCGCCGGGCGAGCCTTCTCGATCGCAAGACAGATGCCGCACCGAGAGTGAATATGCCGCCACTTAGGCGACACGGGCAAGCCCTCCCCATTCGAGGGGAACTACCTCAGGACGCCGCGCTGGAGGGACTGTGTGGGATACCCTGCTGAGCTCTTCGCCTCTTCGGTGACGGCGACGGCGCCCCGCGATGGTTCCACCGAGGCGCCCTTGGCGCGGACGTGCACCTGGGTGAACTCGGCGCCAATGAAAAGAATGTGCGCAGAGTAAAACACCCAGACCACCAGCACGACCAACGAACCGGCCGCGCCGTACGGCGACGCGACGCCGGCTTTGCCGACGTAGAGGCCAATCAAAAACTTGCCCAGGGTGAAGAGAGCACCCGTCACGAGCGCACCCAACCAGACGTCGCGCAATCGAATCTTGACGTCGGGGATGACCTTGAAAACAAGGGCGAAGAGCAAAGTGATGAGTCCGAGCGAAATCGCGAAGTTCGCGATTTGCCAGATCCACTCCACGCCGTCCAAGCTCGTGAACCACTTTCCGACGGCGGCGAGGCCTGCGCTGATCACGAGCGACACCAGCAGCAAGAAAGCGACGCCCAGCACCATGGTGAAGGATAAAAAGCGATCCTTCACGATTCCGAGAATGCCGCGGCCGGGTTTCGGTTGGACTTCCCATATCGTATTGAGCGAGTCCTGCAGCTCACCGAATACACCCGAGGCGCCGAACAGGAGCACCACGATGCCGACGATGCTGCCCAACACGCCGGATTCGGGTTTTTTGGCGTTGGCCAACATGCTTTGAATGGCCTCGCCCGCCTCCGGCCCGAAAACCTCCTGCAATTGCTGCCCTATCTGACCGCGTGCCGCGTCTTCGCCGAAGACAAGGCCGGCGACGGCCACCGCCAACACCAGGAGGGGCGACAGCGAAAGCAACGTGTAATAGGCCAGCGAGGCGGCGAGCCGAGGTATTTTGTCGTCGCCCGCTTCGGAGAACGTCCTCTTCACGAGCGCCAGTACGCTTTGATCCCGCTTGGCTGGCTTTTCGCTGCCGCCAGGCTTCTCGACAGGTGACGCAGTCTTGGCGTCGGCGTTCACACCAATCGTCTCCTTCCGGAAATGAGGTGGATCA
Organism: Polyangiaceae bacterium; assembly: GCA_035318505.1. Lineage (GTDB taxonomy): Bacteria > Myxococcota_A > Polyangia > Polyangiales > Polyangiaceae > DASWDH01. The sequence continues at coordinate 1,853 of DATHEQ010000064.1, forward strand.
GCGCTACGAAGACGGCCGCCCCGATGATCGACCAGAGAATCGGAAAGGGATGACGGTCGATGGTGACGACCATCAGCTCCGGCAAGTGGGCGAGGTTCGCGAGAAACGGTCCGAGAAGCGCACCCACGAAACCGACCGCAATGGAGACCAAAAAGCCCCCCGGTGTTCCTCCGGCTATCGACCGACCGATAGCACCACAGACGCCGGCGATCACCAGCAGGATAAGCAGACCAGTGAGTGAGAGGGTCATCGCCCCTCGGTAGGGACGACCGAGCGAGCTGGCCAGGGTTCGAAAGACCGGGGCATCAACTCCGAAGATTGCGCTCGACCCAAGCGGCAAAGGCGTCGACGAATTTTTTTAGCAACTCGCGCGTCGAATCGCTGGTGAGCTTGCCGCTGCTATCGAAAAGCTTGTCGGCGCCCCCGATGTACGCCTCGGGCTGTTGCATGGCGGGCATGTCGAGAAAGACGAGTGACTGGCGAACGCAATGGTTGGCGCCGAACGCCCCCATTGCCCCGGGCGAGACGCTGACGACAGCGGCCGGCTTTTTGCTCCAGACACTCTTTCCGTAAGGGCGCGAGCCAACGTCGATCGCATTCTTCAGCACCCCCGGCACCGTGCGATTGTATTCCGGCGTCACGAAGAGGGCCGCCTCGGCGCGTCGCACCGTGTCACGGAAGGACGCCCACGCCTCCGGTACGTTCGATTCGAGGTCCATGTTGTAGAGCGGGAGATGGCCGATTTCGACGATCTCGAGCTTGAGCGAGCTTGCGGCGAGCTCGACGAGCACCTGCGCGACTTTGCGATTCAGCGATTCCTGGCGGAGGCTGCCCACGAGAACAACGACATGGCGAGCGGTAGTCATGCCGGGATTTTTGCCTTTTCATTCGCTCCGCTGTCAATCGAACTCTCCCCTACGACTACTCGTCGTGCGAAGTTGGCCGAGCTTCGTGTCGGGCAAACTCCCACCTAGCGCGGCGTGAGGCGTGGCGGCATTCGGCGTAGAGCTGCCGGACAAACCGCGTCGACATCGTTCGTTTTCTTTGGATCGATTTTCGGGATTGAATCGTCTAACGCGGGGACCTCGATCGCCGAGCGCCAAGCGAGCCCGCGACACCGCTCGGAAGAAACAAACCGAGTCGAGCGTACTCAAACCCGACATGCGAAACCTTCGAACCTCGATGCTCTGGGGGATGGCAAGTTGCGCGCTGATTTCTTCGGCGTGCACCCACGCGTCCCAAACGACCGCGCTGCCGACCCGTACCCCCACCGTCGCCAGCACCGGGTGTGCGCGAATTCGGTCGGGCGGAGCGATGCGCCTCGGTGCTGCGCGCGCAAGCTCGGCACTCGCGCTCGCGGTGAGCCAGTCCGGCGATGCCAGGCACGTCTTCGCCTACATTGCCGACGCTGATGAACCAGCCCTGCACACGGTCGATCTCGCCGGTCCCACCGAAATCGCCGTCACGCCGCTGATCGGACGACCCGAGCACGTTCTCGTGCTCGCCGACGGACGCGTCGCGGTCACCTTGCGCGCGACGAACGCCGTACAGGTGCTCGAGCCGGCGGCGGAAGAAGATGCCCCGCTCGAGACACGCTGCGTCGTCGGCACGCGCGCCGAGCCTATTGCGCTCGCCGCGACGCCCGACGATGGAACGCTCCTCCTCACGACGGGCTGGGGACACACGTTGAGCGCTTACGACGCGCAGACGTTCGCTCCTCGATTCGAAGCATCGCTCCCGCGCGATCCGCGCAGCGCCGTCGTTTCCGAGGATGGCACGCGCGTCTTCGTGGCTCATGTCGTCGGCGCGCGAATGAGCGTCGTCGATCTGACGACCTCCGAGCACGCCGTCCGATCGATCGATCTGGCCGCGCGCGCGTCGGGCGAGGACGCGCCCGACAACGCGCTGCTCAAAGGCTGCCAAGGATTCGCGCTCACCAAGCTCGACGGCCAGGGCGATGCCAAGCTCGCCAAGATGGTCGATCGCGTGTTTGCGCCCATGGTGTCGGTCAATTCCGGCGAAGGGCTCCCCGAGTCGAGCGGCTATGGACCCGACGGGCCCTCGGAAATCGGCGAAGTGGCAGTGGTCGATGCCGCTGCCGAGCGAGCGCTCACCCGCGTGGTACGGGCGCCGAACGGCGCCGTCACTTCTGTGCAATGCCTGCTTCCGCGCGCCGCGGCCTACGACGATGGAGCTCTCTACCTGACTTGCCTCGGCATCGACGCGCTGCTCAAGCTCGACGCGCGCGGCGTCGATCCCGCGCGATCCGAGCTGCAAAGGTGGCACGTGGCCGCGGGACCGACCGGCATCGCCGTCGATCACGATGCACATCGCGCCTTGGTGTGGTCGCAGTTCGATCGCGAGCTCGCGATCGTCGACACGAGCGGCGCGTCGCCACCAGTACGCGTCGCGCTCGCGCGTCAATCGGCTGGCATCACCGCCAACGTCGCCCTCGGCCGTCGCCTGTTTCATCAGGTGGGGGACGCGCGCATCAGCTCCGACGGCCGTGCCTGCGCCAGTTGTCATCCCGACGGCCGCGAGGACGCGCTCACTTGGTCGACACCGGACGGCTCGCGACAGACGCCGATGCTCGCCGGACGGCTCGCCGAAACGGCGCCCTACGGGTGGCTCGGCGCGAGCGACGGCGTGAAAGATCACCTGAAAACGACGTTCGAGCGTCTCGGCGGCGAAGGATTGGCCAAAAACGAGCTCGGTGCGCTCATCGACTACGTCTCCGCCATGGCGCCCCCGATGGGTGCCAGCGCCTTCGCACCAGCCGAACGGCAAAAAGTCGTCGATCGTGGCCGCGCGCTGTTCGAGTCGGCCGAAACCGGGTGCGGCACGTGTCACGACGCGAGCCGCGGGTTCAGCGACGGTATGCGCCATAACGTGACGGTGGGGCGCGGTGATGCTGCGAGCGCGTCGTTCGATACACCTTCGCTCCGGTTCGTGGCCGGCACGGCTCCCTACTTTCACGACGGCCGCTACAAGACGCTCGACGATGTGCTTACCGCGCCGGACCACGCCATGGGCGCATCGACGCGGCTCGGCCGCCAAGATCGCGCCGCGCTCGTCGCGTACCTGGAGACGTTGTGATGGCGGCGCGCCGCGCGCACGCGGTTTTCATGGGCATATCAATGGCGTTGGCGGCGGGGTCGAGTGCCGCCGACGACGAGCCCCGAGCGGAAACGACGAACGTCATCGTCGTCGATGTCGGTGATCTTCCGACGGGTGAGATCCCGAGCGTTCCCGCAGAAACCGACGCCCCTCTCGGCGTCCCGGCGTGGACGCAACCGGCGACCATCACGGTCACGGCGGCCGGCGAATTGCGGCCACGCCAGCACGGCAAGCCGGTCCAGCGCGTCTCCAAGAAGTCAATCATTGCCTCCAAGCGCCCCCGCGTGGCAAAGATCGTCGCGATCGCGCCGACCACGCCGTCGCTCGACGCGCTCTACGCCCCTTCCAACGACGCGACCGACCTCGAAGCGCAAGCGTCGCAGAAACTATCGTGCGGTGACCGTGAATCGGTGCTCCCCCTGCGCTGGGAAGCATTCGCCGTCACGAACGACGGCGAAGCGCGCCTTTCCGTGCGCGATCTCTGGTTCGACGCCAAAAGCTGCGCCGTCGGACCTGGCCCTGAAGCGACCATCCTGCTCAAAGCCGTCGCGTGGGACGGCGGCCGACCCTGGCTCTACGCGATGCGCAATCACGACGGCGTGACGCTCGTCATGCCCCGGGTCACCGAAATCAGCTCGGAATCAATGGTCGGCGCTCCGGTCTCCGTTCGCGGAGACTTCACGCGCATCACCATGCCCATCGGTCGATGGGGATCGGGGTCGATCGTGGCCCAGCTCGATTCGCTCCCTGGCGAGCCGGCGGATGACCGCGTCGATCGACCCATCGAAGTCGGCATCGAGCTCATACAGACGATGTCCGAAAAAGCACCCACGCTTCTCGTGCGCACGCGACGAGCGAACGTGGCGAACGTGGCGAGCTCCGACGAGGGCAGGGAGTAAGCCCTACCTTTCTGAGCAATCTGGCCGGGCTCGGCTGGATGTCGGCGGCTCTCCACGAGAGTGGACGAAGTGGCGGTCCGATGCCTCCTCCGACGTTGCGCGGCGCCCCTGGCAAAGCTACGTTCCGACGGTCAAACCCGAGACTCTCGGCCGCTCCGAAAGGGGCGGGCCGCCTCACGAAAACCGCGTAGTCCCTCCAAGGTAAACGATGCTGACCTGGGCCATCAAGAAGGTGTTCGGCACCTCACACGAGCGGGCCATCCGCAAGATGAAGCCGCGTGTCGATGCCATCAACGCCCTCGAAGACAAGATGAAGGCCCTTTCCGACGCCGATCTTCGCGCCAAGACCGCGGAGTTTCGCGAGAAAGTGGACAACGGCGCCACGGTCGACGACCTGCTCGTCGAGGCCTTCGCCGTGTGCCGCGAAGCGAGCCGGCGCGCGCTCAGGATGCGCCACTATGACGTCCAGCTCATCGGCGGCATGGTGCTGCACAATGGGTGCATCGCCGAGATGCGCACCGGCGAGGGCAAAACGCTGGTCGCCACCCTCCCCTGCTACCTCAACGCCCTCGAGGGCAAGGGCGTCCACGTCGTCACCGTCAACGACTACCTGGCCACCCGCGACGCGGAGTGGATGGGGAAGATCTACAATTTCCTGGGGATGTCGGTGGGCACCGTCGTCCACTCGCAGACCGACGCCGACAAAAAGCGCTCGTACCGCTCCGACATCACCTACGGGCAGAACAACGAGTTCGGCTTCGATTACCTGCGCGACAACATGAAGTTCTCGGCGCTCGAATACGCGCAGCGCCCCCTGCACTACGCCATCGTCGACGAGGTCGACTCCATCCTCATCGACGAAGCGCGCACCCCACTCATCATCAGCGGTCAGGGCGAGCGCTCGAGCGAGAAGTACCGCACCATCAACGAGGTCATCCCCCGGCTCAAGCTCGACGAGCACTACGTGGTCGACGAGAAAGGGCACTCGGTGACGCTCACCGACTCCGGCGTCGAAGCGGCGCAGAAGCTGGTCGGGATTTCCAATCTCTACGACCCGGTGCACCTCGAAACGCTGCACATCATGAACCAGTGTTTGCGCGCGCACACGCTCTACAAGCGCGACGTGAACTACATGGTGAGCCAAGACGGCAAGGTGCTCATCATCGACGAATTCACCGGCCGCGTGCTCCCCGGCCGGCGCTGGTCGGACGGACTGCACCAGGCGGTCGAAGCGAAGGAGCATGTACCGATTCAGGAAGAGAGTCGCACCATGGCGACCATCACCTTCCAGAATCTGTTCCGCATCTACAAAAAGCTGGCCGGCATGACCGGCACCGCCGACACGGAAGCATCGGAGTTTCACAGCACCTACAAGCTCGAAGTCGTCATCATTCCGACCAACAAACCCATCGTCCGGTCGGACGCCGAGGACATCGTTTACAAGACCGAGCGCGAGAAGTTCTCCGCCGTCATCAAAGAGCTCACCGAGCTGCACGAGCGGGGGCAGCCGGTCCTGGTGGGCACGACCAGCGTCGAGAAATCGGCGGCGATCGCGCGCATTTTGCAGAAACGGAGCATTCCGCACAACGTCTTGAACGCGAAACACCACGCCAAAGAGGCGCAGGTCATCGCGCAGGCGGGGCGCAAGGGCGCCATCACCGTGTCGACGAACATGGCCGGCCGCGGGACGGACATCATCCTCGGCGGCAACGCCGAAATGATGGCCAAGATCGAGTTTCTGGAGAACAACCGTTTACCCGACGCGGAGCCCGAGCCGTTTCGAAAGCTCGTCGAGCAGTACGAAGCATCGTGCGCAATCGAACGCGAAGAGGTCGTCGGGCTCGGCGGACTACACATTCTCGGCACCGAGCGCCACGAGTCACGCCGCATCGACAACCAGCTGCGCGGCCGCGCCGGGCGCCAGGGCGACCCGGGTTCCTCCCGCTTTTACCTTTCGCTCGAAGACGACCTCATGCGCATCTTCGCCGGCGACAAGGTGAAAAACCTCATGGATCGCATGGGTATGCCCGACGACGAGCCCATCGAGCACCCCTGGGTCACGAAGAGCGTCCAGAACGCGCAGCAGAAGGTCGAAGAGCGCAACTTCGACATCCGCAAGAACCTGCTCGAATACGACGACGTCATGAGCGCTCAGCGCAAGACGGTCTACACGATGCGCCAGCAAATGCTGGAAGGGCGCTATCGGCCGGAAGAGGTCGACGACGACGGCAAGGCGACCGGCGAGTTCAAGGGGTTCGCGGCGCGTCCCGACATCGTGCGCGACGTGGTGCCCCGCGTCACCGAAGTGCTCGGCATGTTCGCCGAAACACCCATCCGTTCCCCGGGCCAGGACGGAAAAAGCACCGGCGATCCCATCGCGCGCGAGGCGTTCGAGAACGCCAAGATGGTGGAGCTCGCGCACCTGCAGGCGGAGGTTTACCAGTGGTGGGGCGTCAAACTGGACATCGACGGCCGGGAGACGGACGCGCTCGGCCTCTATAACGAGCTCACCGAGAGCATCCCCCTCGCTCTTACCGAGCAGCGCGAACGACTGCTCGATCTCGTCGACCGCATCATCGGAGCGATGGTGGAAGAGTCATGCCCTTCCAACAAAACGCCGGACGACTGGGATTGGGGCGGCCTTCGCGAAGGCTTCACCGAACACTTCGCCATCTCCCCCGGGGACGATTTGGAATCGTTCGGCGATCAAGAGCTCCTGGCGCGGGCGCTCTACGACCGCGCGTTCGAGGTGGTGAGCAGCAAAGAAAAAGAGCTCGGCATCGAGCTGCTCTGTCGCGTTTTCCGGCACCTCTATCTGGAAGAGATCGATCGCGCTTGGGTCGAGCATCTCACCAACATGGACCACCTGCGCGACGGCATCGGCCTGCGCGGGTACGGCCAGAAAGACCCCAAGCAGGAGTACAAGAAAGAGGGCTACGACCTCTTCGTCAACATGATGGCGGGCGTGATCTCGCTCGTCGTCACCAACTTGCTGCGATTCAAAGTCCGCAAGCAGGAAGAGATCGCCGCCATCGAGCAGCAGGACATGCAAAAGCACACCGCTCAGCTCGAAGCGGCGACGGCGCGTCACGGAGAGGACGAAGAGGGAGCCCTGGCCGGCGCGGCGCCACGAGCCGGTGCGCGCCAGCAGGTTTCGTTGCCGCCTCCGGCGTCACGCGGCGCGCCGAAGATCGGCCGCAACGACCTTTGTCCGTGCGGCAGCGGCAAGAAGTTCAAAAAGTGCCACGGCACGTCCGACGCAGCCGACGAAGCCGACGACGCGACGGCCTAGCACCGTCGCGCTGCCGCGCAGCGCTTTTTGGTCGCGTTTTCGTGCGGTGAAGTATGCTGAGCGGCGGATGACTGGGCACCCGGAAGAGCGTCATGCCGAGTCGCAAAGCTGATCACATCGTGCAGATCCTCCGGGACGAGATCGTCTCCGGCCAGAGATCGCCGGGCGAAAAGCTACCCACCTACGACGCTTTGATGGCGCACTTTCAGGTGACGCGCCCCACGGTGGCGCGGGTGCTCAATGCGCTTCGGGACGAGGGGCTCGTCAAGGTGCAGGGGACACGAGGCGTGTTCGTCGCGACGCGTCTACCGCACCACAACCGGTATCTATGGGTCACCAGCGAGCAACCAGGTTCGCTCGAATGGACCGGATTTTTGGCGACCATTCTCGATCTCATCGATCGCCGCGAGACCGGGATCGAGGGCGAGGTGCTGGCGCTCGTCGGCGTCGATGGGCGCGCCAACAATCCCGCCTACCAGAAGCTCTGCGCGATCATGGAACAAGGATCCGCGGCCGGGCTTCTGCTCATGAACTCCGCGACGGTATTTCTGCTCCCGGTGTTGCAACCGCCGCGACTTCCGCGGGTGGCGATTTGGGCGTGGCTTCCTCACGCCGGCTTGGTCCGCCTCGACTTCGACGCCCTCATCGATCGCGCATGCAGGCGCCTGCTCGACAAGGGTCGGGTGGCCGTCATGTCGCCTCATCTGCCCAATCTGATGGCGGCGGAACAGCGCCTGCTCGAGCTCGGGGTGGCGAAAGATCGGCTGTGGGCACTGCACGTCGGGGCGGTCGGATGCGAAAGAGTGACGGAGCTCCTCTTCGATCGCACCGACCGACCCCGTGCGATTTTCGTGACCGACGACAATCTGGTGGCGCCGCTCTTGGCGGGTCTGCAGTCGGCCAAAGTGGTGCCGCAGAAAGATGTCTACGTGATCGCACACTGCAACTGGCCGAGACCGGTGGGCCGCGCCGATCAGGTCGAGCACATTGGATTCGACGTCCAAGAGGTGCTCCTTGCCGCCAAGGAGTGCCTCGACGCGCAGCGCCGCGGCGAACCGTCGCCCACCTTGGTCGTGCCGCCACGGTTTGTCGGAGAATTGAAGCATCCGCTTTCGTAGCGCCGAGGTGACGGCGATCGACGCGCCGAACGCAATCTTCAATGACGTTTGGCGCCGTGCGCGCTTTCTCGATCTCGTTAGTCAAAGTTCGAAGTTTACCGGCGCGAGCGGCAATGCTCGGTCAACACGGGAATTTGACTACGTTTTACCTTGATTCGAAATAGACGGACTGCCATCGTGCCGATCGTCCACCGGCAAAACGACACCGCGTTCGACTCAGCCGTTCATTGCCGCCCGAAGAGATTGCCCACAACGGGCGCGGAGGTTCGCCATGCATTGCTTGCGTGTGATGATGTTTTGCGCGCTGTCCGCGCTCTCCGCCTTCGCATGCACGTCGAACTCACCCCCCGACCGCCCGACCGACCCTGGCACGGCGGGCGGAGCCGCGGGATCGGGGGCCGGAGCGGGAGGCGGCGCAGATAGTGGCGCGGCTGGCGCCCGGCCGCCCATTCCTCCCATCGTCACGCCCGAAGGCGGCGCGGACGCGCCGGGGATCCCCGTCAAAGGATCGATCGTTTCCGATATTCCTTCGCCCCTTCAAGTTTCGGGGCAACCGCTCGCGGTCCGTTTTCAACTTCTCTTGGAGAGCGGCCCGGCGACACGCGTCGCGTGGTCGGTCGACGACACCCGCATCGGATCCATCGGCGATGACGGCGTTTTTCACGCCAATGGCCAAGTCGGCGGCGTCGTCACTGTCACGGCGTTGCTCGGCAATAGCAAGTTCACGACGACGTACACCGTGAATGTCGACATCATCGACAATCCGGGGGGATTGTCACCGGCCGATCAAGCGGTGCTCAAGGCCGGTGCGACGCCCGGCAAGGATGCCGCTTTCCGCTGGCTCTATCCTTACGACCGAACGGTCTTTCCGCGCGGGCTAGCCGCGCCCGTCATGCAATTCGGGGGCGCAGCGGCCAACGCTACGTACCTGGCGATCAAGCTGCCGAACTACAGCTACCAACAATTCACGACTGGCGGAATGCCGATAAGAGCCACCGTTCCCGATCTGGTGTGGAAGGGCATTACGCTCACGGCGGGCGCCGCAGACCCGCTCGAGGTGTCGCTGACCAAACGTACCGGAGCCGAAGTGTCGGGGCCGGTCAGCCTATCGTGGATCATCGCGCCGGCCAGCATGAAGGGCATCGTTTATTACAATACCTACAAATCGCCGCTCACCATGAACGGTGGCATCATGCGCATCCGAGCGGGGCAGAGCGCAGAAGTCGTTCAGAGCGGATGTACCGTGTGCCACTCGGTTAGCGCCAACGGCAACGTGCTCGCGGCTGGCCTCAACTATTCATTGCCTGACTATAGCCCCACCGACAGCGCCACTTTCAACCTGAGCCCCACCGGAACGTTGACGGTCCGGGCGCAGACGTCGGAAGGGCGCTTGTTTGCCTTTGCCGGTCTCACGCCGGACGGGTCCAAGGCGCTCATCAACGGACTGCCGCCCAATCGTTGGCCCCCCTTCATCTCACGCGGCGTGTTCGCGCCGCAGGGAATGCCATCGCGTCTCGTCGACACGGCCACGGGACAAGACATCGTTGCGCCTTCCCTCGCGCGCTACATCACTTACGCGCAGACGCCCGCATTCGCGCCAAACGGCGCGCGCGTTGCATTCGTCAATGGTGATCGACTGGACCAGCGCGTCTTGACCGTGCTCGACTTCAACGCGTCTGCTTCGCCGCCCGAATTCTCCAACCCGCGCGACGTCGTCGATCAGATGGGAAAGGCCGTCGCCTGGCCGACCTTTTTGCCCGACGGAGAGGCGCTCGTCTACCACGAAGGTGACTCCTACGATTCGCACATCTTCAGCGAGAACAACGCGCCTTCGTTGCCGCAACGCGCCGAAATTCGCCTTGTCACCGTGGGCGACAAGAAGGTCAAGTCGCTGAATGCGCTGAACGGCCGTACGCCGACCGGACAGTCCTATCTGCCTTATGGCGAAACGGTGGAAGGGCAAATGAACTATGAGCCGAGCGCGCTGCCGGTAGCGGTGGGCGGCTACTACTGGGTGCTTCTCACGTCACGCCGCACCTTCGGCAATACCATCGCACCGGGCGGCACCCTGGCGCGAGGCGACGACCCATGGGGCAACGAATCAGACCCGAGCCCGCGCAAGAAGCTTTGGATAGCGGCCATCGATCTCGACCATGCAGCGAAAGACGACCCCAGTCATCCCGCCTTCTACTTGCCCGGCCAAGAGCTCGAGGCCGGCAACATGCGAGCCTTCGCCGCCCTGGCGCCCTGCAAGCCCAATGGTCAAAGCTGCGAATCGGGAGCCGACTGCTGCAATGGGTTCTGCCGCGAAACGGGACGCACGCCGGAAGGCGTCCCGATTTTGGCGTGTGTCCCTCCCCCGCCCAATACCTGCTCCAATACCGACGAACTCTGCGCGACCGCAGCGGATTGCTGCGATCCGCGGAGTATCTGCATCAACAACCGCTGCACGGCGCGCCCCATCGTGAAATAAGCGAGGCTCTCGTGCGGGGGGGGGCCGCGCGAGCCGGGCTAGAGCGTCAGCGCGAGCTCGAATGGCTCGCCTCGATTGTCGATCGAGGTGCGGCCGTTTTCGACCCGAGCCTCGCGCCCGTTGACGTCGATGCGGTCACCCGCACGCCACCCGTGAATGACGACGGTGAAGCGGCGGCGCTGAAACTCGGGAAATCCCCGACCTTCGGTGGTGGCCGAGAGAAGGACGCGCGAGCCGCGGCGCTGCACGCGAAAGATCGTTCGTAGGAACGCGCCCGACTCGAAGGCGTTGGTGAGACCGTCGTCTTCGTGCAGATGGGAGTCGAATTCGCCCTGCTCGTCGGGGACGATGAGATGAAGCTCGATCACCTCCGGGTAGTGGCCCATCGTCGACAGCGGTGCCGATTCGTAGGTCGGAATGACGCGACCACCCCGCGCGAACACGGGAATTTTGTCGAGCGGAGCGGGGGCCGTGATGAACTCTCCACCGGCGTGGCGCTCGCCGGTGTGCCAGTCGACCCAAGTGCCGTGGGGAAGGTACACGTGACGCGCGGTCTGACCCGGTTTGAACACCGGGGCGACCAGCAAAGCTTCGCCGAAGAGGTAAGCGTCGTCGGTCTCGCGCGCGTGCCGATCGTGTTGGAAGTCGTACGCGAGTGGACGCTGAATCGGCTCGCCCGTTTCGCTCGCACGCATGAACGCGCTGTAGATATAGGGCAAGAGGGTATAGCGGAGAGCGAGCGCGGCGCGGCTTCGCTTCTCGACGCCGGGACCGAACGACCACGGATACTGATCGGGTTGGCCCGCCTCGTTGTGGCAGCGGCAAAACGGCGTCAGCGCGCCGTATTGCATCCAGCGCGCGGCCAGCTCGGCGCTCGGCGTGATGGCAAAGCCCGGAATGTCGGCGCCCACGAATGGCTGTCCGGAGACGCCCATTCCCATCGACATGGGAATGCTCATCTCGATGTGATCCCAATCGGAGCAATTGTCGCCCAGCCACTGCGCCGCGTAGCGCTGAATGCCGGCAAATCCGGCGCGGCTCAGGATGAAGGTGCGCAGGTTCGGCGCCGCCTTACGCAGACCCTCGTGCGTCGCCATGGCCATGAGCAGCGCGTATTGGTTGTGGTAGCGCTCGTGCGGGTGATTCTCACCGTCACGATCGAAACGCATCGCGAACGGCTCGACCTCTCCGGTCGCCGGCTCGTTCATGTCGTTCCAGATGCCGGCAATGCCGCAAGCGGCGTGTCGCGCGTTGAGATCGCCCCACCAGGTGCGCGTCTCGGCCTTGGAAAAATCGGGGAATGCCGTGCGACCGGGCCACACTTGGCCCACGTAGATTTGCCCGGAATCGGTTTTGCAGAAGAGATTACGCGAGCGGCCCTCTTCGAAGAGTGCATAACCGGGATCGTATTTGACGCCGGGATCGACGATGGTGACGAGGCGCAGCTTGGATGACCCGAGCTTTTGCAGCATGGCGGGCACATCGGGAAACTTCTGCTTGTCCCAGGTGAACACGCGATAGCCGTCCATGAAGCCGATATCGAGCCACAGCACGTCGCAGGGAATGGAACGCTCGCGGTATTCCTTGCCGATGGCGGAGATGCCTTCCTCCGTGTAGTCGTGGAATCGGCATTGGTGATGACCGAGCGCCCAGATCGGCGGCGCCGCCATGCGCCCCGTGACGGAAGTGTAACCCGCTAGGACGTCGGACATCGCCGGCCCGGCGAACACGTACTCCGTGTATTGACCGCCGCTGAACTGGTAGCGGTAAACGTCGCGCTCGCTGAATTCGAAGTTGGCCTTGTAGCCATTGTCGATGAAAAAACCGCTCATCTTCGCGGTTCGGGCGTCGGCGCGGCAGAGATAAAAAAATGGAATCGACGTGTAATAAGGATCGAACGTGGTATCGCGACCGGTCAATGTCTGGTCCGCTTCGTACAAGCGATTTCTCGGCAACACACCGGAACATAGAATGTCGGTGTTCCATAAAACGAAATTTCGCCCCCGCCGATCGAAACGACACGCCTTCTGACCGAGGCCATAGATCGAGTCGTGGGCGCCAATGCGCCGGGTGATGATGAACGAGTCGTTGAGCTGCAAATAGCCGCGCGGCCGGCCCGCTGCATCGCGTTCGTCTTGAAAGATGACCGAACCATCGCGCCGGTAGGCGTCGAGCCCGAAGGGTTGCGTGGAGATCACGAGGCGCAGGCATTCGGTGGTGAGGGTGATGGCCTGGTCCGTCTCGTCGATTTCGAACGAGGGCGCCTCGGGCATGGCAAAGCTCGCCGCGAAAGTCGGCTTCTCGTCGAACTTGCCGGCTTGCGATATTTTCAAACGGAAGATGTCGGGACGGAGCACGTCGACGCGAAGTCGCTCTTCGCCGATCTTGAGCAAGAGACCGTGAGCGGTGCGCTTGACCGAGCTGACATAGCCGAGAAGCGCAAAGTGTTTGGCTTCGATGATCGACCGCACCATGAGCTATTTCTTGGGGCCGGTCGCGCCACCGGACCCATCATGATTGACGCACCGGCCGTCGCTCCGTCAAACCAAATCGTGGTCAAGTAACAGGCTTTACCGAGCCTAGAGCGCGCCGAACCAGTAAAGCTACGCGCTTGACTACGATTTCTCTTTTCATAGCAAAGGAGGAGTCCTAAAAAGTCGGCAAGGTCCCATGGTGCGGGTTTCGCTGCGCAGCTCGCTCTTGGCCTTCATCGCGTTCCTGGTAGCCGTTTCGTGGTGGACGTGGACCGCCACGCGCGACGTCGAAGAGGATGGGCGGGAGCGCATCGTCTTCTGGTCGGGATGGTCGATGCGCGATGATGTCATCTACGACGTCATCCGTCGGTTCGAGCAGCTGCATCCACACTACCGCGTCACGACGGGGACGGGCACCGCGCGCGATCTGGTGGGGGACGCGCAGCGGCTCATGTCGGCGATCGCCGGCGGAGTGCCCCCCGACCTCGTATTTTTCGATCGACTGGGAATCGGCGAGTGGGCGTCGAAGAACGCGCTCGAAGATCTGACGCCCTACATCGAAGGGCAGGATCCCGCCGATCCTTATCGTATCGACCTCACCGACTACTTCTCCTGGTCCGTCGAAGAAGCGACCTACCGCGCGCCGGGAGCGCCGGGCAAACCGCGCCTCTACGGCGTTCCGACCACCGCCGACATTCGGCTCCTCTTCTCCAATCTCGATCTCTTGCGGCAGGAGGGAATCGTCGACGAGCGCGGCGAGCCGCGCCCCCCGACGACCTGGGAAGAGCTGCGCGCTGCGGCGTCGAAGCTCAGTCGCTATCGCATCCCGCGCGACAAAACGAGCGGGCTCGTAAGGCTCGGTTTTGCTCCCGGCGCGTCATCTACCAACTACGGCGAAACCTATCTCTACCTCTATGCGTTTCAGGCCGGGGGCGAGATGATGAGCCCCGATCGCCTGCGGGTGACGATGGACTCACCGCCGGTCGTGCGCGCGCTTCGCTTCATGACCGACGTTTACGACGACCTCGGCGGAGTGACTTACTCCAATGGCTTTCAGGAGGCACATGTGGGCTTTCGGGACACCGCCCTCGATGCCTTTCTGCAAGGCCAAGTGGCCATGAAGATCGATGGCGATTATGCGCTGGAGGTGGTCGGCGAGTTCAAGCCGGACTTGAACTTCGCGGTCACGCCCGCTCCCATGCCCGAAGACGAGCTCGCCAAAGGGCAGAAGCCGGTCACATGGGCGGGCGGATGGTCGCTGGTCATCCCCTCGACCGCCAAGCACAAGAAAGGCGCTTTCGAGCTCATTCGATACCTGCGCAGCTGGGAGTGCGCCGACCGAGTCGACCGCAGCATGCGCCAGCGAAAAGATGCCGAGGGGCGCCTTCATCTGCCGAGGCTCGATCCACACCGCATTTACAACGAGCGGTTCATCCAGCGAGCGATTTTCGACGAGCCGACCATACCGTTGCGAATCAAGCAGGCGTATCCGGTCATTTTGTCCATGCTCGAACACACCCGCATCCGGCCGGTCTCGCCGGTTGGGCAAATGCTGTGGGGGCAGCACCTTCGCGCCTACGAGGCGGGCGTCAATCACCGGTACGCAGAAGAGGCGCGAGCCACGGGAGAGGACGAGATTCGGCTGGCTCTCTCCAAGATGCAGGAACCGGTGCAGCGCCAGCTCGAAGAAGTCATGCGGCCAGCGCCGCCCCACGCGGTGGCCTGGACACCCTATGTGTTCGTTTACGCGGCGCTCGGTGCCGTGCTGCTCGCCGTCATTCTCTTCCGTTCACGCCGCGGGCGTTCGCTCGGCTTCAGCATGCGTGAGACGAGCGCCGCGCTGCTCTTCGCTAGCCCTTGGTTCGTGGGATTTGCTTTGCTGATAGGAGGCCCGATTCTCTTTAGTATCGTCGTAAGCTTCACGCGTTACGACGTCTTGACAGAAGCGCGTTACGTCGGTCTTTCCAATTATCGGGAGGTGCTCTCCGACCCGGTTTTCTTCAAGAGCCTCTCCAATACGGCTTTCATGCTGCTCCGCATTCCTCTGGTCATGGCGGCCGGCCTCGGAATCGCGCTTCTGTTGCGGTCCGGCCTCCGCGGAATGGGGGTCTATCGGTCGATGCTTTACCTGCCCGCGGTCATGCCCGTGGTGGCGACGAGCCTGGTGTGGACATGGCTCTTCAATGCGCCCGAAAGCTTCGTGAACCGTGGGATACGCTGGTGCTTCGACACGGTGCCCGCTCATGCATTGGAGCGGGTGATCAGCCTTTTTACCGCTGCTCCTTTCCACCTCGACGCGCCGCTCTGGCTGCAAGATCCCGCGTTGAGCAAGCCCGCGCTCATCTTGATGAACGTGTGGACGGCGGGGGGCAGTATGGTGATCTGGCTGACGGGCCTTCAAGCGATACCGAAGCAGCTTCAGGAAGCGGCCAGCATCGACGGGGCCGGCGCGTGGCGTCGCTTTATCTCGATCACCATACCCATGTTGAGCCCCTATATCTTGTTCAACCTGATCATCGGCGTCATCGCGACGATGCAGATCTTCACCGAGGCGTACATCATGACGGTCGGTGGGCCCGTCGATTCGACGCTCTTTTATGCCTACTATCTCTTCAAGCAAGCCTTTCAGTATTTTCGCATGGGGTACGCGAGCGCTCTCGGTTGGATTCTCTTCGTTGCCGTGCTGGCGCTGACCCTCCTGCAGCTATGGGTAAGCAAGCGATGGGTTCACTATGACCAGACCTGAGCGTCGCGCGTCTCCGGCGGCACTCGCACAACGCTTTGGCTACTGGCTTGCCGAGAAGGGCTGGATGCACGTGCTGCTTTTGACGGGCGTCGCCATCTGCGTCTATCCGTTCGTCTGGATGCTCGTCATGAGCACGAAGACCGACGAGGAGCTCGCGGAGAACAAGGCGCAGGCGCCGCTACCGTCGTTTCGCCAGAAGTCCCCCTACGTGCGTGCCCGCGCGACCATCGAGCGGCCGGAAGATGTGTCGGCGGCGCGGTGGTCGTCGGTGGAACCAGCACTTTGGGAGCTCACGCTGTCGGTGGTCCGACCGAACCTTCCCTCGCCTATTCCCCCTTCCGTCGACGCCAACGATTGGGCTTCTTCGGCCGCGTCGGTGCTCATGGCGCGCGTCCTCGCGCAATTGCCGCGCCAAATCTGGACCGAAGGCTCACCGGCCATCGCGGATGGCTATCGCCAATTGTTGACGCCCGAGCTCGTGGCGGCTGCCATTTCCGATCGGCTGGCCCGCGTCGAGCTCTCCGCACTCAGCTTGCATGCGCTGGACGGCCGTCAATTCAAGCTCGTCGGCGGCACCGAGTTCGGCACGAGGATGCAGATTGACTCCGGAGCGGGATCGCTCGATCCCCGCGGTGACGTCACCTGGCTAAGGTACGCGTTTCAATCTTCTAGCGACGGGCCCGTCGTGCTCGTCCACGACTTCTCGCTGCCACCCGGCGTCAGCGCTTCGGACATTCACAAGCTGGTCTTGGCGCTGCGCGCCGACGCCAGCTGGAACCGCATCGAAGCCACCCTCGACGTCGGCGGTGTTCATTGGGAATCAACGTACCCCAGCTACCTCACTCAGAATCGCGCCCTCAGCATTTCCTTTCAGCCGCCCACTATGGATGACACGACGCTTCGGGCGCGACGATGGGTTCCACTGGCTGCGAACGGATCGAGCGACCGCCAGCTGCACGCGAGAGCGCGAATCGTACTTTTGCCGAGCTCCACGCCGCGCGCCATCTGGGGGAAAGTTCTGGCCAACTATCTACGCGCGTTCCGGTGGGTGCCGTTCTTTCGCTACGTAGGCAACAGCTTGCTGCTCGCCGGCCTGACCATGCTCGGCGCCATGTTCTCGAGCGCGTTCGTCGCCTATGCGTTCGCCCGACTGCATTGGCCGGGGCGCGGCGTCGCCCTGGCGATTCTTTTGTCGACGATGATGATCCCCTCCCAAGTGACGATGATCCCGTCCTTTCTCTTGTTTCGGGGGCTCGGCTGGTACAACACGCTGAATCCCCTTTGGGTGCCCGCCTGGTTCGGAAGCGCGTTTTTCATCTTCCTCATGGTGCAGCAGATGAAGACGCTCCCCCGCGAGCTCGAAGAAGCAGCTCGCATCGATGGTCTCGGCGTGGTGCAGACGTGGTGGTACGTGATCGTGCCTCAAGTCAAACCCACCCTGGCGGCGATCTCGATCATGAGCTTTCTCGGCGCTTGGAACGAGTTTTTGGGTCCGCTCATCTATCTTCGCGATCAGGCGAAGTTCCCGCTCAGCCTGGGTCTCTTCGGTATGCGTGTCGACCAGGGATCGGTGCAAGGGTTGGACTGGCCGATGATCATGGCGGGCAACGTTCTCTTGACGGCTCCGTCGGTCTTGGTCTTTTTTGCGTTCCAACGTTATTTCATCGAAGGAATGGCGGTAAGCGGAATGAAGGGCTAAGGGCCTAGGCCCGCGCTGCATAGCGCGACTTTCGCGCGCTGGTAAATCTCGACAATTTACCGCGATTTCAATGGATCACCCCGACGTTGTGTTGCATAAGCGAGAAGAGCGGTCTCGCGCGTGTGCGA
>DATHEQ010000065.1:0-34669 GCA_035318505.1 Polyangiaceae bacterium
GCAATCTCACGTCGCAGGTGCGCAACATCGCGGCGGTGACGACGGCGGTGGCGAACGGCGACTTGACCAAGAAGATCACCGTCGAGGTGAAAGGCGAAATTCTCGAGCTGAAGGACACGATCAACACCATGGTCGACCAGCTGAACTCGTTCGCGTCGGAAGTGACGCGCGTCGCGCGCGAAGTCGGCACCGAAGGGCGCCTAGGCGGGCAAGCCGTTGTGCGCGGCGTGGGCGGCACTTGGAAGGATTTGACCGACAGCGTCAACGTCATGGCCTCGAACCTGACGGGCCAAGTGCGCAACATCGCCGAGGTCGCTACCGCCATCGCGACGGGCAACCTGTCCCGCAAGATCACGGTCGACGTGCGCGGCGAGATCCTGGAGCTGAAGAATACCATCAACACCATGGTCGATCAGCTGAACGCCTTCGCGTCGGAAGTGACGCGCGTCGCCAAGGAAGTCGGCACCGAAGGCAAGCTCGGCGGACAGGCCGTGGTGCGCGGCGTGGGCGGCACGTGGAAGGACCTCACCGACAACGTCAATCTCATGGCCTCGAACCTGACCGGTCAGGTGCGCAACATCGCCGAGGTCACGACGGCGGTCGCCAACGGCGATCTCTCCAAGAAAATCACGGTCGACGTCAAGGGCGAGATCCTCGAGCTCAAGGTCACCATCAACACCATGGTCGATCAGCTGAACGCCTTCGCCTCGGAAGTGACGCGCGTCGCCAAGGAAGTCGGCACCGAAGGCAAGCTCGGCGGACAGGCGTCGGTGAAGGGCGTCGCCGGCACGTGGAAAGACCTCACCGACAACGTGAACCTGATGGCCAACAACTTGACGGCGCAGGTTCGCAACATCGCCGAGGTAACGACGGCCGTGGCCAACGGCGATCTCGGCAAGAAAATCACCGTCTCCGTCAAAGGCGAGATCCTGCAGCTGAAGAACACCATCAACACCATGGTCGATCAGCTCAACACCTTCGCCGGCGAAGTCACGCGCGTCGCCCGCGAGGTCGGTACCGAGGGCAGGCTCGGCGGACAAGCCGTCGTGCGGGGTGTGGCCGGTACGTGGAAAGACCTGACCGACAGCGTCAATTTCATGGCCAATAACCTGACCGGTCAGGTTCGCAACATCGCCGAAGTGACGACCGCGGTCGCCAACGGCGATCTTTCCAAAAAGATCACCGTCGACGTCAAGGGCGAAGTCCTCGAGTTGAAGAACACCATCAACACCATGGTCGATCAGCTGAACGCGTTTGCCGGCGAGGTGACGCGCGTTGCCCGCGAGGTCGGCACCGACGGACGGCTCGGCGGACAGGCGTTCGTCAAAGGCGTGGCCGGCACGTGGAAGGATCTCACCGACAACGTCAATCTCATGGCCAGCAATTTGACGGCGCAGGTGCGCAACATCGCCGAAGTGACGACCGCGGTCGCCACCGGCGATCTTTCCAAGAAAATCACCGTCGACGTCAAGGGGGAGATCCTCGAGCTCAAGGTCACCATCAACACCATGGTCGACCAGCTGAACGCGTTTGCTTCCGAGGTCACCCGGGTCGCGCGCGAAGTCGGCACCGAAGGCAAGCTCGGCGGCCAAGCATCGGTGAAGGGCGTGGGCGGCACGTGGAAGGATTTGACCGACAACGTGAACTCGATGGCCGCCAACCTCACGACGCAGGTTCGCAGCATCGCCAAGATCGTGACCGCGGTCGCCAACGGCGACTTGAAGCGCAAGCTCGCCCTCGACGCTAAAGGCGAGATCGCCGAGTTGTCCGACACCATCAACGGCATGATCGACACGCTGGCCATGTTCGGCGATCAGGTGGCCACCGTGGCGCGCGAGGTCGGCGCCGAAGGCAAGCTCGGTGGTCAGGCCAACGTTCCGGGAGCGGCGGGCCTGTGGCGCGATCTGACCAACAACGTCAATCTGTTGGCCGGCAATCTCACGACGCAGGTGCGCGCGATCGCCGAAGTCTCGACGGCAGTCGCGAAAGGTGACTTGACGCGGTACATCACCGTCGGGGCGGTGGGCGAGGTGGCCGCGCTCAAAGACAACGTCAATCAGATGATCGGGAATCTCAAGGAGACGACCCGCAAGAACGTCGACCAGGACTGGCTCAAAACGAACCTCGCCAAATTCGTGGGCATGCTGCAGGGGCAGCGCGATGTTCTCACCGTCGGCAAGCTGATTCTCAAAGAGGTGTGCCCGCTCGTCAATGCGCAGCACGGCATCTTCTATCTGGCCGAAGGCGATCCCGAGGACAAAGAGGAAGAGCGCTACTTCAAAATGCTCGCCACCTACGCCTTCAACGAGCGAAAACGCGGAACGAACCGCATTCGGCTGGGCGAAGGGCTCGTCGGGCAGTGCGCAGCCGAAAAGGAGCGCATTCTCCTCACCAGCGTTCCTCACGACTATGTGACGGTTTCGTCCGGGCTGGGGGAGGCTCCGCCGCTCAATCTCATCGTGCTGCCCATTCTGTTCGAAAACCAGGTGCGGGCGGTGATGGAGCTGGCGACGTTCTCCCGTTTTTCGGAAATCAACGTGACGTTCCTGGAGCAGCTGACGGGAAGCATCGGGATCGTGCTCAACACCATCACCGCCACGATGCGCACCGAGGAGCTGCTGAAGCAATCGCAGGCGCTCACCGAAGAGCTGCAGAGCCAACAGGAAGAGCTCACCGAGACCAACCGGCGTCTCGAGGCGCAGGCGAAAACGTTGCAGCAATCAGAAGAGCTCCTGCGGCGTCAACAGGACGAGCTACAGCAAGCCAACGAAGAACTGGAAGAGCGGGCGACGCTTCTCACCGAGCAGAAGGCGCAGGTCGAGACGAAGAACGGAGAAGTGGAGCTGGCGCGGCAGGCACTGCAACAGAAGGCGGAACAGCTCACGATCACGTCGAAGTACAAGTCGGAGTTCCTCGCCAACATGTCCCACGAGCTGCGCACGCCGCTCAACAGTCTGCTCATTCTGTCCAAGATGCTGGCCGACAATACCGACCAGACACTCAATCCAAAGCAAGTCGAATACGCGACGACGATCTACTCGGCCGGCAATGATCTGCTCGCCCTCATCAACGACATTCTCGATCTCGCCAAGATCGAGTCGGGGACGGTGACCGTCGAGGTCACCGAGCTCGCGTTCGCCGAGATCAGGGCCTTTGCGGAGCGCACGTTCCGTCACATCGCCGATGAAAAGCGGCTGACGTTCTCCGTCGATCTGCAAGCGAAATTGCCACGCAGCATTCGGACCGACGCCAAGCGTCTGCTCCAGGTTTTGAAGAACCTTCTTTCTAATTCGTTCAAGTTCACGGAGGACGGGGGCGTGCGGCTCGAAATCAGCCCGACCGCGCACCGCGACTTCCAGCAGCCGAACCTGCGCGCCGCGCGAACGGTCATCTGCTTTGCTGTCCAGGATAGCGGTATCGGGATCGCGGGCGAGAAGCACGCCATGATTTTCGAAGCGTTCCAACAGGCCGACGGCAGCACGAGCCGGCACTACGGCGGGACAGGGCTCGGATTGACCATCAGTCGGGATATCGCCGGCATGCTGGGGGGCGAGCTTTCGCTGGAGAGCGCGCCGGGGGAGGGGAGCACCTTCCGCTTGTTCTTGCCGCTCGATTACCTGCCGGTCAGCGAACGCGCCAGCGACGCTCCCAAACCGATTCCGCGATCCAGCCGAACGCGCGCGGCCTCGCTCAATTTTGCGGGCGGTGGCGGGGGCATGAGCATGGCCGCGCTCGGATCGCTCGTCGTGCAGGAGGAAGCGATCGACCTCGCCGACGACCGAAACAACATCGTGCCGGGCGATCGCGTGCTGCTCGTCGTCGAGGATGACCCTCACTTTGCAAGGATCATGTACGACCTCGGCCACATCCACGACTTCAAGGTGGTCATCGCGACCACGGCCGCGCGTGCGCTCGCCTACACCAAGGAGTTCGCGCCGGCCGCGATCACGCTCGATTTGTGCCTCCCCGATTACGATGGTTGGACGGTTCTCGACCGGCTCAAGCACGACCCCTCGTCGCGCCATATCCCGGTGCACGTGATTTCCGTGGAAGAGGAAGGAAGGCGCGCCGCTCGTCTCGGCGCCATCGCTTACCTGCAGAAGCCGGCCACCAAAGAGTCGCTGCAAGAGGCGCTGGGCCGGTTGCGCAGCTTCGTCGATCAGCCTATGCGAAAGCTCCTCATCGTGGAAGACGACGACGCGCAACGTAGGAGCATCATCGAGCTCATCGGGAATTCGGACGTGAAGACGACGGCCGTCTCCTCCGGGCGCGAAGCCATCGAGGCGATCCGGGCCGAAACCTTCGACTGCATGGTCCTCGACTTGCGACTCCCCGACATGACCGGGTTCGAGCTGCTCGAGCAGTTGAAAACCGAACGAGGCGGCGACCAGCTCCGCATCGTGGTCTACACCGGCAAACAGCTTTCGCCGAAGGAGGAGACCGAGCTACGGCGCATGGCCGAGGCCATCGTCATCAAAGACGTGCGGTCGCCAGAGCGGCTCTTCGACGAGACGGCGCTCTTTTTGCACCGAGTCGAGGCCGAGCTCCCGCCGCCCAAGCGAAAGTTGCTCGAACAGATGAAGCAATCCGACCCCGTGCTGGCGGGCAAAAAGGTGCTCATCGTCGACGACGATTTCCGCAACATTTTCGCATTGACGACGATGTTGGAGCTCCAGGAGATGCTCGTGCAGCACGCCGAGAACGGCAAGGACGCCCTCCATCTTCTCGAGAGGGGAGCGGCGTTCGACATCGTCTTGATGGACGTGATGATGCCGCAAATGGACGGCTATGAAACGATACGTCGGATCCGCACCATGCCAGGCGTCGAAAAACTGCCCATCCTCGCCGTCACGGCCAAGGCGATGAAAGGCGACCGCGAGAAATGCATCGACGCGGGCGCGTCGGATTACATCACGAAGCCCATCGACACCGAGCAGCTCCTGTCCCTTTTGCGCGTCTGGCTTTACAGCTGAGGAGCCTTGATCGACACCGCGTCGGAGCTCGAAGCCGTTCACGTCAAGCTGTTTCTGGAGAGCCTCTTTCTTCGCTACGGGTACGACTTTCGGGGATACGCCTATCCTTCGATACGCCGGCGGATCCTTCGTTTGGTGATGCTGGAGGAAGTGACGGGCATCCCGGAATTACAGGCCCGCGTTTTGAAAGAGCCGGCCTGTTTGGAGCGGGTGCTCCACTCCCTCACCATTCACGTCACCGCCATGTTCCGCGATCCGGAGTTCTTCGAACAGGTCCGCGCCAAGGTCGTACCCGTGTTGCGCACGTACCCCTTCGTGCGCATCTGGGTGGCCGGATGCGCGAGCGGTGAGGAAGTCTATTCGCTCGCCATCCTGCTCCACGAAGAGGATCTTTACCAGCGCTGCCGGATGTACGGGACCGACATCAGCGAATCCGTCGTGCAGAAGGCGAAGGCGGGCATCTTCCCCCTTGCGGCGATGAAGGACTACACCTCCAACTACATCCGCGCGGGCGGCAAAGAGGATTTTTCCAAGTACTACACCGCTAGTGGCGGCGGTGCGACGTTCCGCCCGTGGCTCCGCGACAATGTCGTGTTCGCGCAGCACAATCTCGTGACGGATGGCTCGCCTAACGAGTTCACTCTCATCTTTTGCCGCAATGTAATGATTTACTTTACAGGCGATCTGCAAGCTCGCGTACATACGCTGCTTTATTCGAGCCTGGTCAGGCTGGGCGTGCTCGCGCTGGGCAGGCGGGAGTCGCTCCGGTTTACGCCGCACGAACATGAATACGAAGGTATCGATAGCAAGCAAAGGTTATTCAAGAAGGTTGGCTGATGTCGAAACACATCGTCGTCGTGGGAACGTCGCTCGGAGGGCTCAACGCGCTCACGATTCTCCTCGCCGGTCTTCCCCGCGATTTTCCCGCCCCCATCGCCATCGCCCAGCACCGGACCCGAGACGCGGATTCCAGCTTGGCCGAGCTGCTCCAACGACAATCGGCTTTACCGGTCGTTGAAGCCGACGACAAAACGCCGATCGAAGCTGGTCGCGTCTATCTGGCGCCGCCCGATTATCACCTTTTGGTCGGCGCCGAAGAACTGTCGCTTTCGACCGAAGCGCCCGTATCGCACGCGCGCCCCTCCATCGACGTGTTGTTCGATAGTGCGGCGAGCAGCTTCGGCACCGGTGTCATCGCCGTCATTCTGACCGGTGCGAGCGAGGATGGCGCACAAGGCGCGGCTGTCGTGAAACGCCGGGGCGGACGCGTCATCGTGCAGGATCCGAACGAGGCGGAGAGCGCGATCATGCCGCTCGCCGTCGTGAACCGAAAGTTGGCCGATGCGGTATTGCCTCTTCGGGCGATACCGCTGGAGCTCCAGCAGATAGCGCGGCGATGAGCGGAGCCTGCTGCGCGTCAACTCGACGCGCGTACGTTGGCGGGCGCGCCGGGCGGGGTCGACCGCGATGCGTCGCGCCGAAAATGGAGGGTGATGACGAAGCCGGTGATGCCCGCCAAGAGCAAGAGAGCATTGGTGACCACGAAGACCCAGTTATGAACGAGCCAACTGTAGACGGTGAATCCGAGGGACGCGGCGGTCTGACCCACGAAGAGCCACTTGGACACGCCTTCGCTCGAGCGGGCGCGCCACTGTTTGTGAATCTGCTTGGAAATCGTCGCCAACAAAATGACGGAGCTCGCCCAACCGATAGCGTCGACCATGCGCCGAATCTACGGGATGCTCGCTGCCGCGGGCGAGCTCCTTATGGCCCTGCCGGCGAGCTTGGTGAGCTCGCGGAGCCACAGCACCGAGCTTGCCACCGCCGCGCAGCAGAGCCAATCGCCAAGGCCGAGCGAGACGGTGCTGAAAGCGCTCCGCAAAAAGGGCACCTCCACCACGGCAGCTTGAAGGACGATCGACAAAAGGACGGCGCCCCATAGCCAACGGTTGGAGAACATGCCGCGAAATGCGCTCTTTTCGTCGGACCGCGAATTGAAGACGGTAAAGAGCGAGAAAAAAACCAGTGTCGTAAAGGCCATCGTCTGGCCGTAGCGCAAGGTGCCGGAGCCTTCGATGAAGCCTCCCGGCAAGCTGGCGTCGAGCACGAGCAGCGTGCCTGCGGCCGTGACGATGCCTGTGAGCACGATCCCGAACCACATCTTGCCCGTGATGACGCGTTCAGCCCTCGGACGAGGTGGCTCGGCCATGACGCCGGGGTCGGCGGGATCGACACCGAGCGCCAGGGCGGGCGCGCCATCCGTTACGAGGTTGATCCACAAAATCTGCGTGGCCAGCAACGGCAGCACGACGCCGTTCGGACCGTTAGAGGCGAGTCCCAGCGCGTCGGCCAAGACGACTCCGAGGAACATGGTCATCACCTCGCCCATGTTCGACGCCAGCAGGTAGCGCAAAAACCGCCGAATATTGGAAAAGATGGCGCGCCCCTCTTCCACCGCGGCCACGATCGACGCGAAGTTGTCGTCCGTCAGCACGACGTCGGCGGCTTCTTTGGAGACATCGCTGCCGGTGATTCCCATGGCGATGCCGATGTCCGCCCTCTTCAGGGCCGGTGCGTCGTTCACCCCGTCACCGGTCATCGCCACGATGGCCCCATTGTGCTGCAAGGCTTTGACGATGCGCAGCTTGTGCTCCGGATTGACGCGGGCGTAGACCGAGACCTCATCCACCGTGCGAGCGAGATCGGCGTCGGACAATTTTTCGAGCTCCGCTCCCGTCACGGTGCGCGAATCGTGAGCGATGCCGAGCTCGGCGGCGATGGCGGCCGCCGTCACGGGGTGATCGCCGGTGATCATGATCGGCCGAATACCAGCTGCCTTCGTGCGAGCGACGGCCTGGCGCGCCTCTTCGCGCGGAGGATCGATCATGCCGATCAATCCGGCGAAGACGAGATCTTGCTCGACGCGTTGGTCGACCTCGTCAACGGGGAGCGCACGAGCGGGCAGGGAGCGGAAGGCCACGCCGAGCGTTCGTAGCGCTTCGGCGGCAAGCGCGTCATTGGTCTTCGCGATCGCCGTCCGCCGCTCGCCGGTCAAGGGGCGCCTCTCCTCGCCGACGAGCTCGTAACGACATTGGGCCAAAAGAACGTCGGGCGCCCCCTTGGTGAAGATGAGCAAGCATTCGCGACGATCGGCGTCGGTATGAATGGTGGTCATCAACTTGCGCTCCGACGAAAAAGGAACTTCCCCCACGCGCTCGAAGCGGGCATCGAGCGCTTCGCCGGTGAGACCGCATTTACGCGCGGCGACGACGAGCGCACCCTCGGTGGGATCGCCCTGGACCGTCCAGTGACCGTCCTTCTCCTGCAAAACGGCGTTGTTGGCGCGGTCGGCGACTGCGAGCGCGCGCTCGAGCTCGATACGAAGCGGCCCGTCGATCGCGAGGGCCTTGCCAGGCGCTCCTTCTTCGCTGTCGCGGCGGATCTCGCCCTCCGGCGTGTAGCCCGTCCCGCTCAACCGGATCCGACCGCTCGCGGTGGCGACGACGCGGACCGTCATCTCGTTCTTGGTGAGGGTGCCCGTCTTGTCCGAGGCGATGACGTTGGCCGACCCGAGCGTCTCGACGGCGGCGAGATGACGAACGATGGCATTCCGTTTCGCCATCCGCTGCACCCCGAGCGAGAGGACGGCCGTTACCACCGCCGGCAGCCCTTCCGGAACGGCCGCCACGGCCAGCGCTACGCCGAGAATCAGCACATCGAAGAGCGCGGCCAAGCCGTGCACGTCTTCTACCAGGATGATGGTGGCGATCATCACGACGGCGATGGCGACGACGATGAACGCGAGCAACCTGCCCACGCGGGCGAGCTCCACTTGAAGGGGCGTGGTTTCGGTCGGCGTCTCTCGCAAGACGCCGGCGATGCGCCCGATCTGCGTTTGCATGCCGGTTGCGACGACCACCGCCTTTCCCCGCCCATAGGTCGCCGCCGTGCCGCTGAAAAGCATGTTGAGGCGATCGCCGAGCCCGGCGTCCTCGTCGAGCGGCTCCGTGTCCTTCGCGACGGGCAAGCTTTCCCCGGTCAATGCAGCTTCGGCCGTCTGCAGCGCCGTCGATTCGATCAACCGCGCATCGGCGGGCACGGTATTGCCCTCTTCGACGAGGATGATGTCGCCAGGGACGACTTCGACGGCAGGAATGCTCTTCTGGTCTCCATCGCGAACGACGATGGCATGTGCGGCCGAGATCTGTCGCAACGCAGCTACCGCTTGCTCTGCCCGCGCCTCCTGCAAATAGCCCATGGCGGCGTTGAGCAGCACGACCGAGAAGATCGCCATCGCCTCGTAGGGCAGCGCGGATTGACCCTCGTAGAGCCAAAGACCGAAAGAGATGGCCGTCGCGACGAGGAGAAGCGCGACGAGTACATCCTGAAACTGAGCAAGGAATTTCCTCCAAGCGGGGGTCGGAGCTTCGGCCGTGAGCTCGTTTTTGCCGTAGCGTTCGAGTCGCTCACGAGCTTCCCGCTCGCTCAAGCCGCTCTCGGCGTCGGCATGCAGCTCGGCCAAGACATCGCCGACCGATTGCCGATAAGCGAAGACCGGCTCAGCGGGAGAAACAGCGGCCTGGCTGGTCAAGAGCGCGGCCGAGCCCACAAAAGGAGTGCACCGGTCGCCGCGCCGGCGAGCGCGAGTTTGCCGGCGTGTCGACGCACCCAGCGCTGGCTGCTGGAAGAACGCGCGCGGGCGTCGAACGGCCCGTGAGCGCCGCGGTCGCCGGGGACGGTGACATCGACGTTGTCCTCGCGGTGCTTCAGCGGGTGACCGGCCGGAAGCTGCGTGGTTTCTTGTGACTCCCACGCCTGCCGAGCAAGGTAGCTATCGAGCAGACCGGGAATGAAGCGCTGGCCGATGATGGCCATGGCCGTGCTCCAGCCGATCCACATTTCGCGCCGTGGGTGCAGCGCCGCTTCGACGGCCGCGCGCGCGATGACTTCGGGCTGGTAGATGGGCGGTACCGGCTGGGGGTGATTGGGCAAGCGGCTGCGCACGACCTCGAACTGGGGCGTGTTGACGGCGGGCAGTTGCAGCATGCTGATGGCAATATTGCTCCGTTCGCGAATGAGCTCGCTCCGCAGCGAGTCGGTGAAACCGCGGATGGCGGCTTTCGAAGCGCAGTAGGCGCTCTGCAATGGAATGGAGCGGTAGGCGAGCGCCGAGCCGATCTGGAGGAGCACGCCCGCGTCGCGACGTCGCATGTGCCGCAACGCGGCCAGCGCGCCGTGGACGTAGCCGAGATAGTTCACCTCCGTCACCCGGCGAAACTCCGCCGGCGTGATCTCGACGACCGGCGCAAAAACGGAAACCATCGCGTTGTTCACCCAGATGTCGAGCGTTCCCCATCGCTCGACCACGCGATCGGCCGCGTCTTCGACGGCGCGGGCGTCGCTGACATCGAGGGGGAGGGCGAGCGCTTCCGATCCACGATCCCGCACCTCGCGCGCCGCCACTTCGAGCGCTTCCGCGTTACGGGCAATGAGCCCCACCTTGGCTCCCTGCTCGGC
Source organism: Polyangiaceae bacterium (assembly GCA_035318505.1). Lineage (GTDB taxonomy): Bacteria > Myxococcota_A > Polyangia > Polyangiales > Polyangiaceae > DASWDH01. The sequence goes on from DATHEQ010000065.1 coordinate 10,491, forward strand.
GAACGCGCGGGCCATCGCCCGGCCGACGCCGCTCGATGCGCCAGTGATGACCGCGACCTTGCCCTCGAGTTTGCGATCTCTCATGGCCTTGCGCCTGCTCGCAGGGGACACGCGCGGCGATGCGCGTTCACGGCGTGTGATGAACATGGGAGATCGCAGCGGGTAGTGCAGCATGCGGGGATGTGCATCGACGTGGGCCGAAAGACGGAAACGCTCGCTGTACGCCCGTTGGCGTTCGCTCGCCCCGTTGTTGGGTCTTTGGTCATAGTCGTGGCCGTCGCACCAAGTTCGAAATCCGGGCCCGAGCCCGCGCCATGGAATCGACAATCACGCGATGCCCTGCAATGCTGCTGAGTCGTGGAGAAGACCGCTAACGGAGTTCCGTGTCTCGCCAGTTTGACCCGTGTCCCGCGCCTCGAGGATCTCGTCCTTCGCGACAAGGACCACGATTGCGATGGATTCGGCAAACACCGCGTTTGCGTGAAGGTCGAAGCGGTGGCTCATTTGCCGACCCGCGCGGGCATCTTTCGCATCGTCGCGTTCTGGAACAACCGCGATAGCAAAGAGCACGTCGCTCTCGTTCACGGCGACGTGCTCGGCGCGAGCGAGGTCGTGACGCGTCTCCACTCCGAGTGCCTCACCGGCGACGCGCTGGGGTCGCTGCGTTGTGACTGTCGCGATCAACTCGGCGTCGCGCTCGAGCGCATCGCGCAAGAGCCAGCCGGAGTTCTGCTCTACCTACGTCAGGAGGGCCGCGGCATCGGCCTTCTCAACAAGATCCGCGCCTACGAGCTGCAAGACAAGGGCCTCGACACGGTCGATGCCAACCTTGCACTCGGCTTTCGCGACGACGAACGGGACTACGCGGTGGCGGCGCACATACTGGCGAGCCTCACCATCGGTTCGGTCCGGCTCCTCACCAACAATCCGAAGAAGGTCGCCGCCCTCGAGGCGCACGGTATCCGCGTCGCAGGGCGCATTCCCCATGTGATTCCCGCCGGCCGGTTCAACCGGCACTACCTCGAGACCAAGGCGCGACGGTCAGGGCACCTCATCGACTGCGACCCCACTGCCGAGCTCAGCGAACAAGACGATCCGGCGCTGCCCGCGCAAGCCGTTGCCCCGCTGGGTGCGAAGTAAGACATCGAATTCGCCGCTCGGACGCGATCGCGGACGAGCGGCGAAAGGGAAGGGAACGAGAGACGGCGCGACGAGGTCAGGTCTTTTCTGGCGTCGCGGCAGCTGGGGGCGGAGCCTGGAAGTCGTAGACCCAGGTGCCTTCGCCCTTGCGCTGGTCGGGTGGGGCCAAGGTGAGGCCGTCGATGCTGCGCATGACGCACTCCGCGACCGGATCGGGCGCGGTCGTTTTCGTCTTGTCGACGGTCACGTGCGAGATTTTGCCGCTCTCCGTCTCGACGTCGAATTTCACCGCGACGGTGCCCCCCGCGCTGGGATTGCCTTTCAGCACCCCGTCGTAGCAGGCTCGAATTTCTTCTTGTTTGGTGGCAAGCGCGCGGCCCGTGTCGTCCCGGTACATTTCGGGGCTACGCGCAGCAAACGAGCACGCACCGACCGCGAAGCAAGCGGCGAGTAGAAGCGTCGATTTCATGGTTTCTTTGCCTCCGCCTTCTTGGGCTCGGTGCCTTTTTTGGCATCTGGTTTTTTCGTGTCTGCCGCGAGCGCCGCCGGCGCCGTCGCACTGGGGGACTCTGGGGCCTTGAGCGTCTCTTTCTTCTCGTCGACGACGCGCTCCTTACCGGTGGTGGCGTCGATTTCGACCTTCTTCGCCGTGACGTCTTGCTCGACGACCAAAAACTCTACCCGCCGGTTCTTCTCGCGACCGTCTTCATTGTCGTTGGGAGCGATGGGTTTTTCCACCCCCCAGCCTTTGGCCGTCATGCGCGCGGATTCGATGCCTTCCTTCTTGGCGAGAAACTCGAGGACGGCCTTGGAGCGATCGTCGGAAAGCTTCTTGTTGCGCTTGGGATCGCCTTCGGCGCTGGCGTGACCCTCGATCGAGATCTTCTTGACTTGCGGATTTTTCTTGATGACGTCACCGATGTCATGCAGGAGCGAAAAGCTCTCCTCTTTGATGACGGCCTTGTTGACTTCGAATTGAATCTTCTCCTTGAACTCGATCTTGTTGTCCCGCAGCTCGACGCGCGGCGGCGGTTTCGGCTCCTCCTTGGCGACCGGAGGGGGTGGAGCGGGCGGCGGAGTGCCCGCTATCGTGAAAGGCTGCGCGCCTGTGAACTGCGTGACGCCACCGCACGCGCCGGCGCCTACGAGCAACGACGCGGCCATTAGGTGCAATAAAGAACGATCACCGATCATTTGTGCCCCTCCGTCGGAAGGTTGTGTCGCGAGACTAACCTGCTCCCACCGCGCCGGGAAGGCAGGTCGTTATACGACATCCACCTGCCTCCCCGCTCGGCTGAAAAACCGGTGAAGCGTCAGGGAAGCCCGACGCGGCTTGCCAGCTCGTGCTCGAAGATCTCGTGCAGTGCGCCCTCGACCTCGCGGCGCAGTCGCCTCACGACGAGCTCGTCGTCGGGGCCGTCCATCGGAGGCGGCGGCAGGATCGGTTCACCGACGATGAATTTCATCCGCACCAAGTGGGGGATGGGCAGGAGGCGAGCGCTGCGCGAAATCGGAATGCGTGGTTTCCCACGAGCAGCGCGCGACCGGGCGGCAGATGTTCGAGCCCGTCGACCTCGACCCGAAGACGACGGGCCAGCCATTCGATGAAGGTGTACAGGCGATCGGCGCGCCGTTGGGACGTAGCGAAGGCATCGTACGTTTGGCCGATCTCCATCAGGGAACGTCAACGCAATCGTAGAGCGTGTGAGCAGCCGGACGCGAGTCGCGTGTGCAGCGAAGTGCGAGCCGCCCAAAGGCCCGTGAACCGTCTTTACGCCGTGGCGAGGGCGTGATTGCCGCGGTAGAGCGCGGTAGAGGACGATTTCGTATGACAGCGCTCTATTTTGGGCTCAGCGGCTCGACCTCTAGGCAAGCGCCTCACTGACCTTACGCAAAGAATGACGACGAGCCAGGCATCCCCCCGACCGAGCGATGAGCTGTTCGACGCCATCGACCATGCCTGTGCGCGATTAGCTTCCTTTTCCGAGGCCGAGCGAGCGAAGATCATCGACGATGCCGTACGACGGCTGCAACGAGCCGCCACGCGCGGCGAACTTTCGCCGGCGGTGTCCGCAGTCGAGGACGAGAAGACCGCGCTTCACGAAGCTTTGTCCAGTGCGGCCGAGGAGCTCCGCCGGCGAGATGATTTTCTCGCGGTGGTGACCCACGAGTTGAAAAACGCGCTGACGCCCCTCTCGTTCGCCGTCGATCTTCTTCTGACCGAGGCGTCCCAGGGCCGGTTTCTGACCGGCGATGTGCTGGTTCGACGTTTGAACATGTTTCATCGGCAAATCGCACGATTGGTCACGGATCTGAATCGCTTGCTCGACTTTTCCCGAATCCGCAGCGGACGGCTCGACCTGCGATGGGAAGAGGTCGACCTCGCGCAGATCGTCGACGACGTCCTCGAAGAAATGAAACCTCAGTTCGACGCCAGCCGTTGCGAGCCGAGGCTATCGTGCCGAAGGCCCCAGAAGGGGCGCTGGGATGCCATGCGCCTAAGGCAGGTAGTTTGGACCTCATCTCGAACGCCACCAAGTTTGGCGCCGGTGCGCCCATCGATGTGGAGGTATTCGACAAGGAGGGCGAGGTCTGCCTGATCGTTGGTGACCGTGGACCCGGAATTGCAGACCATGAGCGCGAGAAGATCTTCAAGCGATTCGAACGCGCGGGTTCCAGTCCGCCACAAAGCGGTTTTGGTGTCGGCCTTTGGCTCGTAAGACAGATTGTCGATGCCCTGGGCGGCACCGTGCATGTGAACAGCGCACTCGGTCAAGGCGCGACGTTCACCATCGCATTGCCAAGGAACTACAATGCCTGACGTCAAGAAGTTGGGGCGCGTATCGACCGGCATTCCCGGCCTGGACGTCGTTTTGGCCGGCGGATTCTTCGAAACCGGCGTGTACATCATCGAAGGTCCCGCCGGGGCCGGCAAGACGATTCTCGCCAATCAGCTCTGCTTTCACCAAGTCGCCAATGGCAAACGGGCGATTTACTACACGCTGCTCACGGAAGCTCACGACCGAATGCTGGGGTTCATGCGGGACCTCGCCTTTTTCGATGCGTCCGTCATTCCTCAGCAGCTCACGTACGTGAGCGGGTTCAAGGTGCTCGAGGCCGAGGGTCTGCCGGGCGTTTTACGGAGTATTCGCGACACGATCAGCGCGCGTGGCGCTTCGTTGTTGGTCGTCGACGGGCTCGTCAGCGCCGAGGAAGTTTCCCCCAACGATTCTGCATTCAAGAAATTCATCCACGAGATTCAAACGGCTTCGGCGATGTTTCGCTGCACCGTGATCCTGCTCACGAACACCGAAGCCACCAACCGGTTGAATGCAGAGCACACGATGGTCGACGGGATCATCGAGCTCGGCACCGCCGGGGTCCGCATGAAGCCGCACCGTGTCCTTATCGTACACAAACTGCGGGGCGCCGGGCAGGTGCGCGGTGAGCACACGCTCGAACTCACCGCGCAGGGCGTGGTGGTGCGGCCGCGGATCGAGGCGACCATTCCACCGCCGGACAAGCAGGCGACATCGGTGCAGACGAGGAGGCCGATGGGCATACCGACGCTCGACGCCGTGATTGGAGGAGGGATCCCGTCCGCTTCCAACACGATGGTGATGGGGCCATCGGGTACGGGTAAAACGATTTTAGGCGTTCATTTTCTGGCCGGCGGACTGGTCGCCGGGGAGAACGCGCTGCTCTTTACATTTTACGAGCAGGCAACGGAACTCGTCGAGAAAGCTGCGCGGTTCGGCATCGACTTTGCGGGACCGTTGAAAAGCGGCCAGCTGCAGGTGGTTTGGCAATCGTCCGTCGAGGCCAGCCTCGACAAGATAGGACACGCGTTGCTCGCCGCCTTTGCGAAACATCGCCCGACACGAATCCTGATCGACAGCATGCAGGGTTTTCAGGTGACCGCCGACGCGAAAGAGCGCATCGAAGATTTCTTCGCCGCCATCGCCGATTTCTTCATCGCCGAAGGTGCGACGATGATGTTTACGGCAGAGAGCAACGATCTTCTGGGGGACGTGGCGCTCCGCGTGCCCTTTCCCAATGCCTCGCGCATGTGCCAAAACATTTTCGTTCTACGCCATTCCGAATTGGGAGGGCGGGTGCACAAGCTATTTTCCGTCTTCAAAATGCGTGATAGCGATTTCGATGCGAGTGTACGCGAGATAACGATCGGAGACCGCGGTATCGAGATTGGTGAACCGATTGTCGACGCGGACAGACTGCTCGGGGGTCAACCTCTTCGTACGCCGGTCACGAAAGATGGCCGCCGAGGACGGTAGTTCGCATGCAAACGATCCTGATCGTGGACGACGAATTCGGTTTGGCAGAGACCTTGAGCGATGTGCTGGTGACGATGGGGTACGACGTCACCACGGCGGTGAACGGCAGGCTCGCCTTGGGGGCAGTGGTCGAGAAGCGTCCCGACGCGGTCTTGCTCGACATGATGATGCCGGTCATGACCGGCCCTGAAATGCTCGCCGTCCTCAAGGCAGACGAGACGTATCGCGACATCCCCGTCATTCTCATGAGCGCGGCGGCGCCGGAAACGATGCTCGTCGAGCTTCGTCCCATGATCGCCGATTTTTTGCAGAAACCGTTCACGCTCGAGCGGCTCATGGCGGCCTTGCACAAATGCTTCGGAAGTAGCGCAGACTGACCGCTATCGAGCCGGTAGACGGGGCTGGTGCAAAAGGTCGAATGAGGGCCTTTCGCTGGTAGGCACCTTGGGCGCGCAAGAGCAGCATGGTCCGACAGACCGCGGTCGCAAAAAAGACGGCGAAGGAGGACCCGATGGCCAAACAAGTACGTGAGCTCATGAGCGAACAACCCATCAAGCTGTCGAGCTCGTCGCCCATTATCGAAGCGGCACGACGCATGCGCGCGGCGAACGTGGGCTCGATCATTCTCGAAGAGAATGGGCGACCCTGCGGGATAGTCACCGATCGCGATATCGCCATCCGCGCGGTGGCCGACGGACGCGACCCGCAAACGACGCCGCTTTCGGAGATCAGCTCCAAGGATCTGACGGCAGTCTCGCCGGACGACGACGTCGAGCGCGCCGTTCAGATCATGCGCGAAAAGGCCATTCGGCGCGTGCTCGTCGTTGACTCGCGCAACCAAGCAGTGGGTATCCTGTCGCTCGGCGATCTCGCGCTCGAACGAGATTCGCGCTCCGTGCTGGGACAGATCAGCGCCGCCCCTCCGAATCAGTGACCTGGCCGTCGATGATCGGCACTAAGCTCCGTTGTCCCAGCCCATCGCAGAGCACAGAAATCGAGGACGCACATGTACAAGACCAAGAACGATCTTCCCGAGCAAGCGCGCACGCAGCTGGTCGACCTCTGCAATGCCCGCCTCGCGGATGCCATCGACCTTCAAACGCAGTGCAAGCAAGCCCACTGGAACGTGAAAGGTCCGCATTTCATCGCGCTCCACAAGCTCTTCGACGAGGTGAACGAGGACGTGGAGGAGTACGTCGATCTCATCGCCGAGCGCGCCGTGCAGCTGGGCGGCACCGCAGAGGGGACGGCCCGCTCGGTTGCCAAACGCTCGACGCTGCCGGAATACGGCGCAAAAGGGGCCAACGGGACGGAACACGTCGAGGCGCTCTCATCGGCGCTGTCCGCGTTCGGAAAGCTCGCGCGCCAGGCCATCGACAAGAGCAGTGAGCTGAAAGACGCGGACACGTCCGACGTATTCACCGAGATTTCGAGGGGGACTGACAAATGGCTATGGTTCGTCGAAGCCCATCTCCAAGCCGAGCGGTAGACGCAACGCCGTCACCCGCAACCGCCGACAATCCGACCGAGCGGTCCCTGGACGAAACCATCGAGGACTCGTTTCCCGCCAGCGACCCACCCTCGTGGACGCTGGGCGTGATCTGCCCCCCGGGAGCCGCGCGGTCGACGCGGGATTCGTGAACGAGGTCGCGCCCATCACCCGATGAGACGGACGCTCCTTCTGTGGGACATCGACGGCACGTTGCTCCTCACCGACGGCGCCGGCATGCGTGGCATGGCGCGCGCCGGGCGCAAGCTGTACGGCGATGCTTTCCGTTGGGACGGCGTTACCGCGAGCGGCCGTCTCGATCCGCTCATCCTCGAGGACGCCCTGACCCGCAATCGTCTCACGGCGAGTGACGACGGCCATCGCATTTTCCACGATGCCTATTTGGCGGAGCTCGCCCTGGAGCTCGAGCTCGTGCGCGAGCGAGCGCGGGCGATGCCGGGAGTCCACGACCTGATCGCCGCCTTGCGCGAGCGAAGCGCCCGACAGAATGACGTCGTTCAGGGCCTGGTCACCGGCAACTACGCGCGGGCGGCGCCGCTCAAGCTGCGGGCGTGTGGTTTCGATCCGGCGTGGTTCGAGATCGGCGCCTTCGGCGATGAAGGGCGAACGCGCCCCGATCTGGTTGCGCTCGCGCTGCGCAGATGCCACGAGCGGCTTGGGTGGGCCCCCGATCCCGAGGACGTCCTCGTCATTGGAGATACGCCGTTAGACATCGAATGCGCCCACGCACACGGCTGCGTCGCGTTCGCGGTCGCCACGGGTCGTCACGGCGTGGACGAACTGCGCGCTGCGGGAGCGGACGTGGTCGTGCGGGACCTGTCCGATCCCCGGCCGCTACTGGATTGGATCAACCGGCATTCGCCGGCGTTTTGATGATGCAGAACGCAGCACCGAGCGGATCGAATACCGCCGCCATCCGCCCATAAGGGGTGTCGAACGGCGGCTGCATCACCCTGCCGCCCAGCGCCGTCACCTTCTTCGCCGCTAGGTCTGCGTCGGCCACCGCGAAGTAGGTGTTCCAATGGGACGGGAGATCTTTCGGCATGGCGGCGGTCATTTGCATCACGCCTCCCACCGTTTTTTCTCCCTTGTACAGCGTCCAGTACTCGATGTCCGGGCTATCGAGTCGCTTTTGCTCGAGCCCGAACACGCGCGCATAGAACTCTCGCGCCTTGGTCACGTCGTGTGTGTAGACCTCGTGCCACGTCATGGCTCCCGGCTCGTCCACGATTTCTGCGCCGCGATGCTGCTTGGCTTGCCAGATGCCGAAAGCCGCGCCCGTTGGGTCGGCAAGGATACCCATGCGGCCTTGCTCCATGACGTCCATGGGCGGCATGAGCACCGTTCCCCCCGCGTCCCTCGCTCGGCGTGCGAGGTCGTCGGCGTTGTCGGTAGCGAGGTAAACGGTCCACACGGGCATTGGGGACGCACCCTGCAGCTTGGCCAAACCGGCGACCTTGCGACCGCGGATCTGCGCCGTCGTGTAAAAGCCGCTATTGGGGTCATCACCGCCAACGAACGACCAGCCCAAGAGCTCGCCGTAGAATCTCCGTGCTTGGTCGAGGTCGGGCGTCTGCAAGTCGACCCATGCCACGGTACCGACCGCTGCTTTGTTCTGTTCTGCCATCGTGCCTCCTTCCCAGGGACGCGGTACCACACGTAGCGCAACGCGAGCAGGGGGCATCGGCCCCAGCGAAGGGCGTCGCGTTCAAGGCCCGATATGGGTCATCCGATCGGCGAGAAAATCCGACACCCACTGCGCCACCGTCACGCTGCTTCCATTGGCGATGGGCTGATAAAAACGATCGCGGAAGATCTGCTGATGAGGCGTGTCGTTGAAGAGGCTGCTCACGAAATAGGTCGCTAGTTGATTCGAGCATGCGTAGCGCGTGCGCAAATCGAGGAGGCCTTCTTGGAACTTGTTGGCGTCGTACGTGAGCGAGAGCGTGCCGAGAAAGAGCAGAATGGGGTCGTTGTTGGCGCAGTTGTCGTTGCCAGCGGAGAAGAACAATCGGATGACTTCATCGTGCACGCTCTCCACCAGAGCGACCCGGGCCACCGGATACTTCCGCCGCCAATAGTCGACGATTTCCATGAGGCCGCTGCCGTCCGCCTGCCGGCATTCCGTGCAGTCCGGGGGCAGCGATTCGTCCATGCCCCAGGTCTCGCGCCAGATCTTCTGTAGACACGGCGGCAGATATTTGGTCGAAAGCGGCGGGCCGGAGTCGTCGATGATGGAGACCGGCACTTGCCCAAACGAGTCTTGCAGCAACCCGTAATTGAGCCCCGCCCCAAAGCCGCCCGCGCTCGAGCCCGCGAGCACCACGCGCTCGACCCCCGGGAACGTCGGGACCATGCGAGCCACGAATTTCTGCATGTTGGGGTAGCCGACGAACTGCTGCTTGGCGGCCACATTGGTGACGACGGCGTCACGCTTGGTTCCGAAGTGCACATCGCCGGTGCAGTAGGGGACGTAGATTTCATTCCAATCCTTGAAGGGATTGGCGGCGTTGGTCATGTCGAAAATGCCGAGCGTTCCGGGCTGCTGCAGCCCGGGCAAAAGGAAGGTCGAGCCGAGCACGGTTTCGCCGCCGGCGATGAAGACCTGCGATAGGTTGGCGGGGTTGTGATCGCAAAAACCTGGACTGGTACAGGCGCCGCCGCCCTCCAAGTAGACGAGGAGGCGATTGACGGAACCGTAGCGCACGTAAAAACCCGTGGGGGAACCGTCGCGGCACATCGCGCCATCGATCGTGTACCAGTTCCAACCTGCGGGCGCCGACATCCCGGCAACGGGTGACCCCGATTGCGTTCGGTCGAGCGGCGCCCCGGGAGGCACCGCCAAGTTGACGAAGGTGCCTGCGCGGTCAGCCGCGCAAGTCGCGTCCGTAGTGCCCCCGGTGTCACCGCCCGAAGCGTCGGGCCCGCCATCGGGCCGCGACGAACCGGCCGCGCCGCTCGAACCGGATGAACCAGCCGTTCCGCCCGACCCCGATCGGCCCGCGATGCCGCCCGTTCCCGAGACGCCTCCGGCGCCGCCGCTTCCTCCGGGCCCGTCTCCTCCGATCCCGCCGGAACCCGTCGTCCCAGCACCGCCCGTGGACCCGGAACTCCCGCCCGCGCCGCCTGGCGGCGAGCTCGCCCCCCGACCGCCCTCGGGACTGCCTGTCGATCCCGCCCCGCCCAGGCCGGCTCCTCCACTATCATCGGTCGTCTCGCCACCGGCGCAGTGCAACAGGGCGAACCCAATTAGAATTACAGCGCCTTCGATGCGAACGAGCGATTGCATGAGGTCCGAGGGTGATCGAAAACAGCTGGGCGAACCCCGGAGCTTCGTCGCGTCACCGAACAACGAGCGTGCGGTGAGGGCAAACTTTTTTCAAGCGGTCGCAGCGCTCAAAGCGCTTGTCTTCGGCGCTCAGACCCCGAACGGGGCTCGCGAGCGCATCGACGCCGGCCCACGGGGGAGGTTCGTCGCGTGACCCGTGCTCCGTCCCAGATTTCGATTCGGCTCGTCTGGCCCTATGCACGGCTCGCCGCGAGGTACCCCGGCGCGCTGGCGACGATGTCGAAAATCGGGCTCGGTCCCGCGGAGTATGCCAACCCCGACACGAGGCTCGCGCTCGACGACGCCATCGAATTGCTCAATGCGTCGCTCGAAAGCTCGGGCGACCCCGCGCTCGGTCTGCGCGCGGGGGAGCTGATCGAGCCGGGCGATTTCGATGTGCTCGAGTACGCGGCGCAGAGCTGCACCACTTTTCGTGAGGCGATCAGCTGCGTCAGCCGCTACGTACGCCTCCTCAGCGACGTCGCCGAGATGTCCCTCGTCGAGAGTGGTAAGACCGCGACGCTCCGCTTTCGGATCGATTCACCCTCGCCGCTGCCCGCCGCGGTCAATGACTTCGTGGTCACGCTTTTCGTCAAGAAAGCGCGACGCGACACCGCCATCGACGATTTGGTCGCCGAAGTGCAGTTCGCGCACCCGCCGACGACGTACCTCGCCGAGTACGCGCGCGTCTTTCGGACCAAGGTGACCTTTGACGCGCCTTGTAACGCCATCGTGATGCGGCGCGAACGTCTCGACACGCCCATGCAGCGCGCCAATCCGCGCGTCTCGGCGGCGTTCGAGCTTCAGGTGCGCCACCTTCTGGAAAAGCTACAAGAGAATCGCACCATGCGGGGGCGCGTGCGCGAGCTCGTGTTCGCGGAGCTGAGTCACGGCAACATCACGATGGAGAGCGTGGCGCGCAAGCTCGCCATGAGCGTCGCGACCCTGCGCCGCAGGCTCGAAGAAGAAAACACTCGTTTTAGCGAGATCGTCGAATCGCTGCGCGAAGAGTTGGCCCGACAATACCTTCGCGAGAAAGTGCACGCGACGAGCGAAGTTGCGTTTCTCTTGGGGTTCGCCGATGTCATTTCGTTTCACAAGGCTTTCAAGCGCTGGACGGGGCTGACGCCCACCGAGTTTCGGGCGCGCGAAGCGCCCCGGGGCTGACGCGCCGAGCACGTACCGCCGCGCTCACTTGCCTGCTGCGCCGTTGTCACGGCGACGGCATTTCGAGCACATCCCACGCGCGTAAGATCTGTTTTTGCCATAAGCGCGCGGAAGGGTTGATGGGCCAGGAAATCGGTACTAGGTCACTCTGCCGAGTCGACCGAGCCCATTGTTTTTGCAGGCAGGAGCAACCCATGAGTAACGAGCAATGTTCGCAGAGCGAGATTCCCGCGCGCATTCCGCTGCGACTCGCGTTCCACTACGAAGTCGATGAGCGCGGCGAAAAGTACCGGGTATGGGAAGAGCAATTGCGCGAGCCCGTCGGCATCGGCGGCGATTTGGACCATCTCCAGCGCCACGTGCACCCTTAACGATCGACGTCACGCTCGTCACCTCGAGCGCAAAAGTGGTATGCATCGAGGGTGACGCTTCGCTCAGCGCCCGGGGCACACAAATTCCCCTTTCCCCGTGTGATTCGCTGCGTTTCCCCGGGGGTGCTCGCGTGCTTGGTCGTGCTTGGCGGCTGTACGCGCCGAGCTTCTCACGCGCCCGTGGAGCCAAAGCGACCAGCTCCCGCAAGTGCCACGGGTCCGGCGGTCGCGTCGGGCGGCACGTCTTTCGTCGTCGAAGATTGCCCCGACGCCAAGAAGATGGACGCCAAGGCGGCCGAGGCGGCCATGCGCAGGCTCACCGAGCCGTGCCACGCGGTCAACGCGCCCGCCGCAGACTTTCTTGCGACGCTCGTGCCTGGCGGGCATATCGAAATTGCGTCGCGCGGCAAGGAAGGCGCGGAAGGCGTCGTCCCGGTCTGCGTCGTCAAAAATCGCCTGACGCATTCGGTGGCCCTGAAACAGCGATGCACCTTCAGCGTCAAGCTAGAACCCGCCGCCACGGTGGCGCCCGCGGCAGCTTCGTCAACGCCATCGCCGCCCCCGTGACGGGCGCGTAGAGGTGATATCAATGCACTGGCGTGGAATGATGTGTCTTCTCGTTGGATGTGCAGCGTCGAGCGCGGCCTCTGTTCCCACCGCCAGCGCCGACCCTCCCGCGGCCCCGCCCGAACCGAGCCACGCCGATCATCATCACGAGCACGGCCACGGAAAGGCTGGCTACCACATGGACTTCTCGGACGTGGAGCACTTTGCTCGTCGCTTCGACGGACCCGAACGCGACGGCTGGCAAAAGCCCGCCGAGGTGGTGCGCTTTCTCGAGCTCGGCGCGGGACAAGTCGTCGCCGACATCGGCGCGGGTACAGGGTATTTCCTGCCTTACCTAGCGAAGGCGGCGGGCGCAGATGGTCGCGTGCTCGCGCTCGACGTCGAGCCGAACATGATCGAATATATGAAGCAGCGCAGTCGCAAGAGCGGCTTTTCCAACGTCGAAGCGCGCGTGGTGCCCCCCGACGATCCGGCGCTCGCGCCGGGCAGTGTCGATCACATTCTCATCGTCAACACTTGGCATCACATCGACGACCGGGCAGGCTACGCTGGTAAGCTTGCGCGCGCGCTGCGCCCGGCGGGTTCGCTGCTCATCGTCGACTTCACGCTCGAAGCGGACATGGGCCCGCCGAAAGAGCACCGGCTCTCGGCCGAGCAGGTCGTGAAGGAGCTTGTGGGGGGCGGATTTCGCGCCGAGATCGTCCGCGGAGAGACGCTCCCCAAGCAGTACCTCGTCCGAGGCTCGCTCGACAAGGCGAGCTCACGCTGACGACGTCACGCTGAGGGCCAGGGCTCCTTGCGCGGGCCGGCCTGCCAGTTGTTGTGGCGTCCGTCCCAAAAGATCATGTCGAGATCGCGCACGTCGATGTCGTCGAGGCAGTTGAGATTGACGGATACGTAGTCACCTCCAAGCTGCTCGAGGTGCCCGCGACCGAAGCAGTGCACGCCGCAGCGTTTACAGAAGTACCGCTGCGACGTCTTGCTCGCCCATTCGTACATGGAGAGCTTGGATTCATCGGTCAGCACTTTGAATGCTTCCGGTTTCACGATGCCGCCCGTGATGCTGGTCTTGGTGCAGATGGTGCAATTGCATCGGCTGCCCGTGCCGGCATCGGTATCGACTTCGAAGCGCACTTCGCCGCAGTGGCAGGTGCCGAGATGCTTCGTCTGCTTTCCGGTGTTTGCATCCATGGTCGTCTCCTTGGGTCATTTCGAAGTGTTGATCGGAGTTTAAGGATCGCCGTTGACAGCCTTATGTCAGGTATTTTCTGTCGTTGGATCCCCGTTCCGCAGCGAGCGCATCGGGGAAGAGGCGTGCCCGGCTGCGCTAGGGCTTTTCGAACGCCAGCACGAAGCGATCACTAGTGCCCCGCCGTTTGGCTGCCTCTTCCTCGGTTTCGGGCGCTGCGTTCCACTCGCGCGTATCGCTCGGGTTGCGTAAGAAGGTCGCTTCAGCACGCAGCCGGAAACCAGCCTTTTCGATTTCAGCTCGCACCGTCTTCTCTTCGACGCGGTGGATCGTCTTGGCCTCGGTCCCCTCGGTGCCGGTACGGGCGCTGTGATCGACGATTGCGTAGATGCCACCCTTTTTGAGCGCCCGGAATACGGCGCGGTTCACTTTGTCCCGGTCTACGTTGAGCCAAAAAAAGTCATGGTAGAAGAGCACGCAAAAGACGGCGTCGAGATCGCGTAGGTCGGGCGGAAGCGGGTCGTCGAATTCGCGATTGACGCGCACCACGTTGCTCATGACCGGTTTGGTGAGACGATTCTCCCACCATTTTTCGGCGTATTGCTCGAGAATCCATCGCGGGTTTTGTCCGTAGACTTTGCCGGTGGGTCCCACCGCGCGCGCGAGCAGCTCGGTCGTGTAACCGGTGGCCGCGGCAAGCTCGGCGAGCTGCATCCCAGGTCCGATTCGGAAAAACTCGAGCAGCTTGGCGGGCTGGCGACCCCCGTCGAGGCTGCGATCCATTTTCGAGCGGTCCGCCGCATCGACGATCGCTTGCGCCGCTTCGCCCGTGAGCGGCGTCTTTGTGCTCGACCCGGCGGTGGCAGACGACTCCGCGGAAATGCCCGCCGTCGGCGTGGGTGTCGATGCGCCGGGATTGGGCCCGGTTGCGGGCGCGGCACCGCAGTCGACGAGCGAGGCGAACAACGTGAGAAGGGCGGTGGCCACACGCGATGTCGGCATTCGAACGGCCTCACGTTCTTGGGAAACAATCGCGGGCGAGAGCGCGCCTGCCGCGGAGGCGGAGCAGTCTACGACGCGAGGTTGAGCGTTCCTAGTCGAGCATGGCGAGGCGTTCATCGGGTTTCACTTCACGGAACCAGGTGGGCGCGTTCGCCCTAGGGCTCGTGCGAGTCAGGCCAACGTCTTGCAACGAAGGTCTGACTTTTCGGTCAAAGTCCGGACGCCCGCATGCACGGCGCGAAAACATGCCTACCGTTGATCCACGCCGATGCCCGTCGACCCGAGCGCAGCGCAGCCCCCACGAACGCCCAACACGCCGGAGCCGGCGCCGAGACGACCGTCTTGGCTGACCTGGCTCGTCCCCCTCGTCTTGCTCGGCGTCTTGACGTGGGGGCAATATATCTCGCCGGAACAAGGCAAACACACGACCATCAGCTACACCGATTTTTACCAGCTGGTGTCGGAGGGCAAGGTCGATAGCGCGGCCATCAAGGGCCAAAACGTCGTCGGCGCGCTGAAAGCACCGCAAACGGTGGCCGGCAAATCGGTCACGTCGTTCACGACCATGCTTCCGGCTCAGGAAGATCGCGATCTTCTGCCGCTTCTGCGTGAAAAAGCGGTCAAGATCGACGTCAAGAGCGAGGAGCAGCCGCTCGCGGTCCAGCTTCTCATCACGATCTTGCCGTGGGTGCTCATTCTCGGCGCCTGGGCGTGGCTGTCGCGCCGTGCACAGGGAATGCTGTCCAAGAATCCGTTCGCGAAGATGGTGCGCGGTTCGACGCGGCGCTACGAGCTCGAGGCTCAGGTTCCGGTCCGATTCGACGATGTGGCCGGCCTCAAGGCCGCCAAGCAGGATCTGCGCGAGATCGTCGATTTCTTGAAAGAGCCGGCCCGCTTTCAGCGGCTCGGCGGAAAAGTGCCACGGGGCGTGCTCCTCGTCGGACCGCCAGGCACGGGAAAGACTCTTCTCGCGCGCGCCGTCGCGGGTGAAGCGGGTGTTCCGTTCTTCTCCATCAGCGGCTCGGAGTTCATCGAGCTCTTCGTAGGCATCGGGGCGTCGCGCGTGCGCGCGCTTTTCGAGGAGGCCAAGAAAGTCGCGCCTTCCATCGTCTTCATCGACGAGATCGACGCGGTCGGCCGTTCGCGGGGCACCGGTCTCGGCGGCGGCAACGACGAGCGCGAGCAGACGCTGAACCAGCTGCTCTCCGAGATGGACGGCTTCACGCGCAACGACCTCACCGTGGTCATGGCGGCGACCAACCGCCCCGACGTACTCGACTCAGCCTTGATGCGCCCCGGCCGCTTCGACCGGCGGATCGTGGTCGACCGACCCGAACGGGCCGCGCGCCGCGCCATTCTCGCAGTGCACTGTCGCAACAAACCCCTCGGCAGCGACGTCGATCTCGGCTCCGTCGCCGACAACACGCCGGGGTTTTCGGGAGCCGATCTCGCCAACCTCGTCAACGAAGCGGCGCTCTCGGCGACGCGGCGTCACGCCGAGACCATTGACGCCCGCGATTTCACGGAGGCGTACGACAAGATCGTCCTCGGGGACGTGCGCGAGACGATGCTCGACGCCGAAGAGAAAGGCCGCGTCGCGGTCCACGAATCGGGACATGCCATCGTCGCGCATTTCACGCTCAACGCCGAACCGCTCGAGCGCGTGAGCATCCTCCCCCGCGGGATGGCCCTCGGGGTCACCCACCAGACGCCCAATGCCGACAAGCACATCATGACGTTACCGGAAATCGACGCCCGGCTGCGGGTGCTGATGGCGGGGTATGCGGCCGAAAAGATCGTGCATGGGACCCCCTCTTCGGGCGCCGAGAACGATCTGCGCCGGGCGACGGAGCTCGCCATCAAGATGGTGGCGCATTTCGGGATGAGCGAGAACGTGGGCCCGGTGTTCTACGAGCACCGCAACGAGCACCCGTTTCTCGGTCAGATGCTCGCCACCGACGGCGGTACGAGCGACGCCACCGTGCACCTCATCGAGCAAGAGGCGCGCCGTGTTCTGTTGCGCGCCGCGGAAGACGCAAAGAGCACGATCTTGCAGCATCGCGAGGCGCTCGACCGGCTCGTCGCGGCCCTGCTCGCCACCGAAACCGTCGATCGCACCGAGCTCATGTCGTTGCTCGGCCCCTCTGTAACGCCCCCCGCCAACAAGCTGAAGAACGGCGGTGTCGCGGCCTTGCCGGACGCGTGACGGCGAGACGCGCGCCCGATCAGGGCAGCTTGCCCGCGAGGTGCACCGTGCGCGTCGGAAAGGCGAAGCTCGTCCCCGCCTTTTCGACGACCTCCATGAACTCGAGCAGGATCTCCTGTCGGATGAGCTGAAACTCGGCGTAGTCGGCGGTCATGAACCAGGCCATGATCTCGATGTCGAGCGAGCTCGCCGTGAGCTCCTTCAAGCGAACGGTGATGTTCTCGGTCCAGATTTTGGGGTGCTGCCGCAGGGTCTGTTCCAAACCGGCCACCACGAGTCGCATTTGGTTGGCGGTCGTCCCGTACACGAGGCCGAGGGTGCACGCGAGGCGGATGCGGTCGCGCACGGCAAAAGTCTCGATGCGCATTTCGGCGAGCTTGCCGTTGGGAACGGTAATGAGTGTGCGATCGAGCGTGCGCACGCGCGTCGAGCGCAGCCCGATTGCCTCGACTGTCCCCATGAAGTCTTCGATCTTGACGAAGTCCCCTTCGCGGAAGGGCTGGTCGACGCCGATGGAGAACGCGCCAAACAGGTTTTCGACCGTTTTCTGCGACGCCAGCGCGAGCGCCAATCCGCCGATACCGAGTCCGGCGATGAGGCTCGCCACCGGGTAGCCGAGCTCGGAGATGATGGCGACGACCGCCATGATGGCGAGCGCCACTTTGCTGATGCGCGCGGCGAGCGAGACAAGGGAACGTGAGGCGACGTGGCTGATCCCCCAGGGCGACACCTTGATGATGTCGGTAAGGACGTCGACCAAGCGGAGCAGCGTCCAAAAGAACGCGACGAAGAAGGACGTGCGCAGCATCCCCGACACGAACCTGTCGGCGGACGGGTAAAGAGCCAGCAGGGGCAATGCGAGAAACGAGACGCCGACGGCGGAGGCGAGCGCGACGGGACCGCCGAGCCGCGCGATGATAGCGTCGTCCCACGTGGCCGGCGTTTTGGAGGCGATGCGACGCAGGAGCGGCACGACCAAGCGGCTGATGCCGGCTCCCGCCATGAGCGATAGCAAGGCCAAGAGAGGGAGGGCCATCCATTGCCACCGGAGCACGCCGCGCGGTCCCGGGCGCAGCAAGGGTTCCGGCAAATGGTCGAG
Organism: Polyangiaceae bacterium; assembly: GCA_035318505.1. Classification (GTDB taxonomy): domain Bacteria; phylum Myxococcota_A; class Polyangia; order Polyangiales; family Polyangiaceae; genus DASWDH01. The sequence goes on from DATHEQ010000065.1 coordinate 28,365, forward strand.
CATCCATCGGTGGGGCAGCTCGTTGAACCAAGCATCGATGTATTGCACGGTCGCGTGCGCGAACAGCCATCGGTCGGCGTTGTTGCGCTGGCGCCGCACGAGGCGCACCGGCTGTAACTTGCCCTTGGCGTCGGGGATCTTTCCGAGCTCGTCGGTCGTAGCGGCAAGTCCGTCGGCGCGGCTGCCGAGCGATTCCGCGGAGACGCTGTCGAGATCGAGTGAAAGGTGCCGATCGAGCACCGCTTTGAGCTTGCGTGCGAGCGCCGGACCACGCGCACTTTCGGTGGGCAAGAGCTCGAGCAACTCCGCGGCGTGCTGGTAGTCGCCGCGGTCGCAAGCCGCGAGGAAATCGGAGAGCGAAGTGCGCGGCGAATCGCTGTCGATGGCCTCCTCCTGCCGAGGCGCGGCGTTCGCGCTCGGCGCGGGCGGCGTCTGACCGAAAGCGCGCGGTGCCGCGACGAGAAGGAGAGAAAAGACGAGAAGCGCGAAGGGGACGGGACGCAGCATCGATCCACCGGCGTGGAGATTGACCATAGGTCGGCCTTTCGGCGCAACCGGTACGTGCCACTGCGAACTCACAATTTCTCCACAGAGCCGGCACGAAGCGGTCGTTCAATCCAAGCGAGGTGCAACAGGGAGGTCGTCATGCGATTGAGCTTCTTTTTCAAGGTGTGCGGGTTGCTCGTGCAAGCGCCCTCTGGCGGGGCAATGCGGAGGCTGCTCTGGGCGGCGAAAACTGGCCCTAGCCCCTGATCAGACGGAGGAAGGCGGCACCGAGCACGCCGGACGCCAAGGAGCCGACCAAAATGCCTGCCTTCGCTTCGGCAAGGAGCACGGGATCTTCGCGATAGGCGAGCGTCGCGATGAAGAGGGCGACCGTGAAACCGATTCCGGCCACGATCGACGCGCCATAAAGCCGCGACATCGGAGCGCCGCCCGGCATAGGGGCAAAGCCCAGCCGAACAGTGAGCGCGGCCGAGGCGAAGATACCGAGCTGCTTTCCCACCAAAAGGCCGATCGCCACGCCGAGGGCGACTGGGGTGGCGAGAATCGACAGACCGACGCCTCGCAGCGAAACGCCCGAATTGGCGAGCGCAAAGACGGGCATGGTGAAATACGCGACGTACGGATGAAGGAGGTGCACGAAACGGTGGAGAGGCGCCTCGAGCTCCTCGAGCTTTTCCTCGATCATCAGAATTTCGGCAGCGCCGAGCTCGTCATCGCTGGCGTTGCGATCGAGCCTCGTCACGTGTTCGGTGAGCTCGCGAATGACGTGCCGGCTCGAGCGCGGCGGGCGCGCCGGAATCATGAGACCCGTGATGACGCCGGCGATGGTCGCGTGGATCCCGCCGCGATGGAGTGCATACCAAAGGGCGCCTCCTACCACGGCGTAGGCGATGCCATTGCGCACGTATTGCCAATTGAAGATCGCGAGCAGTAGTGTGACGCCGGTTGCCGCGAGCAACCAACCGACTTCGATGCCATGCCCGTAAAAAAAAGCGATCACCAAAATGCCGCCGATGTCGTCGAAGATGGCCAGCGCCGTCACGAAGACGATGAGCGCGCGAGGTACGCGCTTCTGCAATAGCGTCAGGACGCCCACGCAAAACGCAATGTCGGTCGCCACGGGAATGCCCCAGCCGTGTGCGCCGGGGCCGCCCCCATTGATGGCTAGGAAAATGCCGGCCGGAACGATCATGCCACCGATCGCCGCGATTGCCGGGAGGCTCGCTTTGGGGACGGTGTCGAGCTCGCCCACCACGAGCTCGCGTTTGATCTCCATTCCCACCACGAAGAAAAAGAGCGTCATCAAGCCGTCGTTGACGAGCTCGGCCAAACTGAAATTCGTCTGGGATTTGCCAGCGCCGACCACCAGCTGGTACCCGACGACTTGCCGATAGCTATCTCCGTCGAGGTTGGCCCAGAGCAAGGCGCACGCGGCCGCAAAAAGTAAGAGCAGTCCGCTTGCTGCTTCGAGGCGCAGAAATGCTTGCAGTGGGCGGACCACCACCCCGAACAGGCGGCCCCGCGTTCGCAAGGCCGTCATGGGATGTACCGCGTTGACGAGGCTGTTTTCGGGCGACACGCCTGGCGTATCGCCGCGCTTCTCGCTCGAATGCTCGCTTTTTGCCATGACCCTCTACCGGCTCAATCCGGTGAGGGTGGCGGCCCGACCACCCTTGGTCCTGCAGCGAACCGCGGCTGCACCCTTGTGACGCGTCGATTCGACTTTTACACATCCCAAGGGGAGCGAACAGGGCGTTTCGTCAGATCGCCTCACCCGATGATGAGAGCCGAGCGAGGGGTAAGACCTCCGTCGGTTTGTCCCAGAAGTAGCCTTGGGCGAATTCGATGCCGATCGGTATCAGAACGTCGATATCCGAGCGCGATTCGATGCCTTCGGCGATGACTTCCGCGCCGAGCCCCTGCAAAACGCCGGCGAGCCGCCGCAGATCGCGGCTGCGCCCGGCGTCCTTGGAAACACCGTTCACGAAGCGCCGGTCGATCTTGACGGTGTCGGGCTCGAGCACGATGAGAGCCTCGAGGGAGCTGTGCCCGAAGCCTACGTCGTCGAGGGCGACATCGATCCCGCGGGCTCGAAGTGCGATGCGGCTGTCGCGCAACCGCATGGGACTGCCTACGAGTTGCTGTTCGCTCACCTCGATACAGAGTTCATGGGGCCCGACGGGGCCGATGATGTCGAGGATCGTCTCGATCGGAACCCCGATGAGCGTCTGCGGGTGCAGGTTGATGTGGCAGCGCGTCGATGGACCGAGCCGCGCCCGCGTGGCCATGCTCGCGCGCAGACAATTGAGATCGAACGCGATGAGCGAATTGCTGCTCATCGCGAGCGCAAAAAGGACGCTAGGTGCCTCGAGATTGCCGCGCGGGCCGCGCACCAAGAGCTCGCGGCCGACGACCGCGCCGTCGGCCATGCGCACGATATTTTGCGATGCCACGCGCAGGCGACCTGCGTCGGAAAGAATGGCGGCGACGTCATGACCATAGCTGGGCGCGACGTTGCCGAAGGGATTGGCGCCGGTCGAGATCCTCTTTTTCCCACGGCTCTTGGCTGCCTTGAGCGGGATCGCCGCGGCTGAGATGACCTCTTGTAGCGTGCTGGCCTCGCTGGGTACGCGGTCAACACCGATGCTCACGGTCATCCGACGTTCGCGCAGCGCGGGGGGGAGTGCTGCGACGGACAGCTCTTGCAGGAGCCTTTGGCCGACGAGCGCCGCCTCCGTTGGCCGGGTATTGGGAAGCAGAACGAGGAACTCGTCGCCCCCTACGCGCCCCACCCGATCTTGCGGCCGTAGGGTCGCCTTCAAAGTATTGGCCAGGATGACGAGCGCTGCGTCCCCCATCGCATAGCCGAACGTGTCGTTGATCCCTTTGAAGTCGTCGCAATCGACGAGCATAACGGACAATGTCGAGCTGGCGCGATGCATGCGCGCCACCTCTTCGACGAGAACCTCCTGCAAACCGCGCCGATTGAGAAGGCTCGTCAGGGGGTCCTGCGATGCTTGGTGCACGAGCTTTTGATTGGTATTCAAAAGCTCGTTCACGAGATTGGCAATACGCTGGTGCGCAATCAGGCGCTCGGTCACGTCGCGCAGGCACAAGAGGCGGCACCGCCGCTCGTCCCACTCGACTTCCGCCGTGCGCACTTCGGCCGTCCTCCCGCTGCCGACCTCGATTCGAACATCTGTGCCGTTGGCAGAGCTCGGCAAGACGCCAAACGGTTCACCGAGGAGGGAGGCCTCGGTTTGCCCGAGCAGCTCGAGAGCGACGGGATTGGCGAAGACGACACGATCGTTCGCGTCCACGACCAGCACGCCGTCGGGGAAGGCCTGCAAGAGCGTGCGCAACGGCTGGTGCTCCCGATGTCGCTCGACGGCCGCGCGCAGCGAACGCGCGAGCTTGGCGTCCGTCTGGGGGCGGACTAAAAACCCCGAAGATGGCATTTCCAACGCTTCGACGCTGATCTCATCATGGTTTGCTGCGTTCCAGACGACGATAGGGATATTGGTGCAGGCCTCTTGCAAGCGAGCAATCGAGTCGGCGGCAGCTGAATCACGAATCCTGAGGTCGAGTAACACCACGTCGAACCTATCGCGATCGAGGACGGCGCAAGCGTCGAGCATCGACGGTGCGCACGTCGTGACAAAGCTCTCGCCGAGCTTTTCTTGCACCACGTCCTCGGCCGCCCCATCCTCGATGACGAGGACGCGCAACGAGCGTAGGCCTTCGGCATTCGGCGAGGCCGTCGAAGCGCTCGGCGAGGCCGTCGAAGCGCTCGGCGCGGGGCCGGTGCGGCGCCGCGCAGAGCTCGGCGCTTCGCTGTCTTTGAAGAGAGTGGGCGGCAGGTCGAGCGCCGCAAGCAGCTGCGTGCGAGCGGCCAGCGCGTCCAGCGAGTCGCGCCTACGGCGCGACGGCTTCTTCACCAGCATTGGACTTGCCAGTGATTTTTTCACGGCCGACTTTGCGTATTCGCCTGCTGCTCGATGGCCCATGGTTTATTCCTGCTCGACGGGTTCTCGGAGGCGGCTTGCGCGATGGACCGTGCGGCTCGTCTCGCAAGCGAGCCGTTTTTGGCGCTATCCAGCTCGAGCTGGCAATGGCCCTCCATCTTTTTTCCACTCCCCGTTTCGAAACAGCGCCAGGCGTGCATCGCGGTGGCCTTGCACCAAGGCTCTTTTACGACGCACGTCGGTCGTTGCTACAGAACGGCGAGTTCCCCCCGCATTCAAGATAACAGCTCGCGAGGCGGGAAACAGCGGTTATCGTACGACCCACGCGTTTCCTTACGTCAATCACTACCCCGCATCGGCCGTTGCATGAGCTCCAAGCGGGAGAGCATGAGGACGCTAGAACCAAAGCCCCATACGCGTTTAGGGCCGTTTTGCCGCGCGGCCGCGGTGTTCGAGATAAAGGTTATCGCGCCAGCGAAGTACATCCGCGTAATCCGCCTCTAGGGTGGGGCGCGTCCAGGCCCGCCGCGTTGCCGGGCCGAGACGGATATAGCCATTGCCGATCGGCGATACGCCCTGCAGGAGTGTGGCCATCGCGATGTCCGCATAGCTGAACTGGCCGACGACGTAGGGCGACTTCTTCACGGCTTCGCGCAGGCGGTCCAGCGCCGGCCGCACGCGATCCTCGTATTCCTTTGCCGGAGCGCGCGTGAGCCCGTACTTACGCGCAAACCAGCGCAGCCCAAAGCGCGTCACCGGTCGCATGGCGGTATGAAGCCATGAGGGGAGAGGGAACGGGAGCCCTTCGTCGAGCGCTGCGTCGCTCGCGAGAAGCGAATACACCACCAGCGCTCGACCTTGCGACGAGGCCTGGTCGGCGAGCTCGGTCCACGCGCGGACTTCCTGCTCTTGGCTTTCGGGAATCAGCTTGGAGCCGGAGCCGATGCGATCGGCATAGCGAACGATGTCCCAAGACTCGGTGAGCACACTGTCGCCGTCGAGGAGCACGGGTACCGTGGCGCGCGTCGCTCGGTTGCCGACGACGCGTCGCAGACGAAGCTCACCCAAGAACGGAATGTGCTCGACCGTGTCGTAAGCGATCCCATGATGATCGAGCGCCCAGCGCACCCGCTCCGACCAAGGTGAATACGAGAGCTGGATCAACGTGCGCGCTTTGCTCATCGGAGAACGCGCTTATAGCAGGGAGCACGGCAAGACGGAGAGACCGACTGCAATGGCCGCGGCTCTCGCAGGTCTCAGTGGGGCGAAGATCACAAATGCGATCACGAGCGGGGCGAAATTCGATCAATCCGCCGGGCGATCACCGTCGGCGTGTCGCGACCACGTCAACGTAGACGTTGGGCGGTCTTTTCTTTCTCGAACAAACAAGCGCCATGGGCACTTATTTCGAATGAGCGCGTCGCATTATGCGTAATTCGGTTTTTTTGGTTGCGTTGTCGTCTATAGTGCGCCCGGCAGCGCAGACGCTCTGTAAATACGAGCGTAATCTCGCTGCCTAAGGAGGAAACCCATGAGAAGAAGGAATCGCTCTTGGTTGTTCGTTGGGTTGCTCGTGTCTTCGGTGGGCGTTGCACACTGTGGCGGCGACGACAGTGGCGATGACGACACGGACGCGAGCGCGGGAGGCGCTCCCGGCGCCGACGGCAGCGGCTCGGGTGGAAGCACCAGCACCGGAGGAACGACGGGTTCAGGTGGCACCACCGGCAGCGGCGGCACCACGGCAACTGGGGGCAGTACGGGCAGTGGCGGCGCAGGCCCCGGTGGCACAGGCGGAGCGGCAACCGGCGGCAGCGGAGGCAGCGCCGGAACCGG
>DATHEQ010000066.1:0-14813 GCA_035318505.1 Polyangiaceae bacterium
CCCGCGCTCAGGGTTCTCTTGCTCGAGGTGGGCGACAGGGCGGAGGCGCATCCCGAGACATTGCGCGCCGACGGCTACAAAGACGCGTTCGCCAACGACGCGCTCATCTGGGAACGCTTCAGCGTCGAGCAGCCCGAATGCGGCCGTCAACGTGTCTTCATGGGGACCGGCACCGGGATGGGTGGCAGCGGCTCGGTGAATGGGATGGTCTACATCCGCGGCTCGCGCGAAGACTACGCCGAGTGGCCGAGCGGCTGGCACTGGGACGACGTGGTGCGCGATTTCGAAGCCATCGAAGAAGTGCTCCGCCCGCACCAGCGATCCGCCACCTCGTTTACCGAGGCGTGCATCGCCGCGGCGAGCGAAGCGGGGTTTTCTTCGGCCGCCGACATGAACGACGGCGATCTCAGCCGCGTCCTCGGCTACGAGTGGATGAACTACGAGAACGGCGACCGCCGAAGCTCCTACGTCGCCTTCTTGCGCGACGCGCTCCCCCGGCCAAACCTCACCGTGCTGTCCGGCGCGCGTGCGCGGCGCATTCAATTCGATCGAGAAGGTGTGGCGCGGTCCGTGGAATTCGAGCAAGGGGGCCGGGTCCGCACGGCCAGCGTCGAGCGCGAAGTCGTGCTTTGCGCCGGCGCGCTCGAGACGCCCAAGCTCCTCATGCTGTCGGGGGTGGGGCCGCGCGAGGAGCTGCAACGACACGGAATCGAGGTCGTTTGCGATGCGCCCGGTGTGGGCGCCAATCTGCACGACCATCCCAATGTGACTTTGTTCTTCCTCGGTCATCGCGACGTCGACTGCTTTTATCCGCAGCTCTACGGATTCGATCGCGTCAATGCCGAGCTGCCGCTCGCGCCGCGACAGTCCGACACTTGCTACGTCTTTTATCCGGCTCGCTCCTCGCTCCGTGAGGCCGTGATGAGGATTTTGCCGACGCGGCTGCCCGCGTTCCTTTATCGGCTCGGCGCATTGCGCTGGCTCGTACGCACACTGCTCGGCGTCTTGCTCGCGCTACCGCCTTTCTGCGCCTTCATCCGGCGTATCTGGGGCATCGTCGTCATTCTCGGTAAACCGCTGAGTCGCGGAACTTTGCGACTCGCGTCGCCGGACCCACGCGCGCAAGCCGAGCTCGACCCGGCGTACTTCCGTCACCCCGCCGACGTCGAGACGATGATCGCCGGCGCCGAGAGGGCGCGCGAGCTCGCGGCCGCGCCGAGCCTCGTGCGCTGGGGCAGCAGGGAGCTCATTCCTGGTCGACGATGCCGCACACGCGCCGCGCTGCGCCGCTGGGTCGAGCACAATGCCATGACCACCTACCACTTTGCTGGCACTTGCCGGATGGGCGACGACGCCGCTGCCGTCGTGACGCCCGATCTGCGGGTGCGCGGCGTGAAGGGGGTGCGCGTTGCCGACGCATCGGTCGTGCCCTTCACCCCCGTCTCGGCCATGAACGCGCCCAGCATGCTCATCGGTTATCGCGTTGCCAAGGCGATCCGCGTTTCGCTCCGTGACGGCGCGGGAAACACTTCTAACGGCGGCGACCGAGGAAGCAACGCCGCATGACCCATCGCCGCCAGCCGAGGAGGAGTCGATGATCACCGAAGCACCAACGGAAACAACGCCGACCAGCCCGCGTTTTGCTCGTACGCCGCCGATGATGTCGGGTGCGCTGCCCGTGCTGGGTCATGCCATTGCCTTCGGGCGCGACGCGATGGGTTTGTTGAAGCGCGCGCGCGAAGAGTGCGGAGATGTGGCGGGCTTCAAGCTGGCGCACAAGCAGATGTACCTTCTGACCGGCACGGCTGCGAACGAGGCATTCTTTCGCGCGCCCGACGAGCAGCTGAGCCCGCAAGAGGCGTACAAGATGATGACGCCGGTGTTCGGCAAAGACGTCGCCTACGACGCCAAACCGCCGGAGAAGATGGGCGAGCAGCTGGGGATGCTCTTGCCCGCGCTGCAAGATCGACGCATGCGCTCTTACGGGGAAATCGTCGCGCGCGAGGTCGATCTCAGCCTCGAGGAGCTGGGCGACGAAGGGTGCGTCGACTTCGTTGCTCATTGCGCCAAGCTCACCAACTTCACCTCCGCCCATTGCTTGCTCGGCCCCGAGTTTCGCAACGACCTCACCGCCGAATTCGCCAGCGTCTATTACGATCTCGAAAAAGGTATCCACCCCATCGGGTATTTGAACCCCTATCTGCCCATCCCCGCCTTTCGGCGGCGCGATCGGGCACGCATTCGACTCCAGGAAATGATCGGCGGCATCGTCGCCCAGCGAAAAAAGAGCGGTCGCACGGGCGAAGACTTTCTCCAGACGCTCATGGATGCGAAATACAAAAGCGGCGCGCCGCTGAACGACCACGAGATCACGGGGATGCTCTTGGCGGCGATGTTCGCCGGTCACCACACGAGCTCGGTGACGACGGCGTGGACCATGATCGAGCTTTTGCGCCACCCCTACTATCTGCGGCGCGTGCTGGAGCAGCTCGAACAAGTGTATGCCAACACCGAAGAAATTAGTTACCAATCGCTGCGCGAGATCACGCTCACCGAATGGGCGGTCAAGGAAGCCCTGCGCCTCCATCCGCCGCTCTTCATGCTGCTGCGCGGCGTGATGCAGGATTTCAGCTACGGCGGCTACGTCTTCCCCAAAGGGACCTTCCTCGTGGTCTCGCCGATGGTGTCCCATCAAATCGCGGAGATTTTTCAAAAGCCGGCGCTCTTCGACCCTGACCGCTTCGGGCCGGAGCGGCACGAAGATCAGAACAAGTTCAACTACATCTCGTTCGGCGGCGGGCGGCATAAATGCATGGGCAACGCCTTCGCCATTCTCCAGGTCAAGACGATCTTGGCCAAGCTGCTGCTCCGCTACGAGCTCTGGTTGGGCGACGATCCCATCATGGGCGACTTCACCGGCGTCGTGGCGGCGCCCAAATCTCCGCTTCGCATCCACTATCGCCGCCGGCAGAGGGCCCTCGGGTGACAGTTCACGCCGCTCATCACGGCGCTTTGAAGACGGAGAGCCGCGGGCTCGACCGCTGGCTGTCGTCTCACCCCGGCAAGCGCGCGACGGAACGCTACTGGCTCTTCTACACGCCGGTGTGGGGTGCGGTCCTGGCGGTCGTGATGTTGAGCAGCGCCGGCGACCGCTGGGGCGATCTCGAGCTCATCGCCATGGCGGTCGTGCTCGCCGCGGGCGCCTTGGTGGGCCCCGTCGTGTTGCGGCCCGGCGCGGAGCGGGGCATCCCCTTTCATCGCAGCGCTGCATGCAAGCTCGGCGTGTCGGTGACGGGTTTTGCCTTCTTGCTCAACTATAGCCAGACGCCGTTCTTCTACGACGTCTTGCACATGCACTATGGGTTTCGTACTTACGTCACCATTCGCAACAATCCGGTCGCCCTCTACATTCTCACCATTCCCTATTTCGCGACCTACGCTGCGCTCTGCCTCGTTGCTTATCGCTGGGTCAAGAGCACGCTCGTGCGCGCGCCGCGCCTCGTGCGCTACGCCGGGATCGCGCTGACGCCGTTCGGCGTTGCCTTTTTGGAGACTGCGCTGAACGCCAATCCCTTCACCCGGCGCCTCTTCTGTTACGACGATATGCGCCTCGTCCTGTGGTTTGGCACGTTCGCCTACGGAACGGCCTTCTGCCTGGCGCTGCCGGTCTGGCTTCACATCGACGAGCGACCGGATAGCGACGTCAAGTTGTCCACCGTGCTCGTGGCGGTGGCCGCGGCCGTGTACGCCGATTCGATCTTGCTCGACGCCTATCGTTATCACCTGGCTCCTCACGTCACCACCGTGGTCGAAGGCGCAGTGGGGCTGCGTGACTATGGAGCAAGTTGCCTCGTCCCCCCCGCACCTTAGCCGGAGAAAACGAATGCGCGTCGTCATCGATTGGGATCTCTGCCAGGGTCACGCCATCTGCATGGGCGAGGCGCCCGAGGTGTTCGAGGTCGGCGAGGACGGCGAGCTCAAGATTCTGCAAGAGCGCCCGCCCGAATCCCTTCGCTCCAAGGTCGAGTTGGCGGTGCGCTACTGCCCCACCGGTGCGATCACGCTCGAAAAGGGAGACTAGTTTTTCACCCGCGAATCAAAGCCATGCAAGACCTGCTCTTACCCGTCACGCCCTCGAATCTGCTCGCAGCGGCAAAGATGGTGCTCGGATTCGTCGCCGCGTTGTGGCTCGGCGCACGTTTTCTGCCGGGACTCGAGCGCAAAGGGTATGCGCGATCCGACGGCACACACAAGAACTACAAGCTTGCCGGGATGACGCTCTACTTCATGACCCATATCGCGCTCGGCGTAGCGACCGTGGGCTTCGGTGTTTCTCTCACGCCGGTCGTCACCCATTTTTGGTCCGTCTTCATCGTGGCCAACGCCCTCGCCGTGACCCTCTCGCTCTATCTCTTCGCGCGCCGGCACCGCGCCTCGCTCAAATACCCGCATCCCGCGGGAAACCCGCTGCCGCTCTGGCTTCAAGACCTCTGGTTCGGCGCCGAGCAGAATCCCGATCTGGCCGGCGTCGACTTGAAGATGTTTCTTTATCACCCCTCGCTCATCGGCGTTTATCTGATCGTCGTCTCGTTCGCCTACGCGCAGCACGATCGCTACGGGATGATCACGCCTCAGATGGCGTGTCTCGTCGCGTTCTGGTTTTTCTATCTGTTTACCCACTACGTCAAAGAAGAGTTCATGCTGTCGACGTGGGATGTCATCAGCGAAAACCTTGGCTTCATGCTGGTGTGGGGCGATCTCGTTTACGTGCCTTTCCTTTATAGTCTGCCCGGTTGGTGGCTCGTGACGGCGACCGAGCCTTTCTCCACCTGGCAGTGGGTCGGCCTTTCCCTCTTCTTTTTCTTGGCACTTTGGGTGTTTCGCGAGGCCAATTGGCAAAAGGAGCGGTTCAAACAAGATCGCGCTACCGAGATCTGGGGCCGGCGCGCCGAGACGGTGGGCGGGCGACTGCTCGTTTCGGGTTGGTGGGGCGTGGCCCGCAAAATCAACTACGCGGGCGAGATAGCTGTGTACATCGCCTTTGCGCTGACCACGGGAGCCCGCTCGCTCTACCCCTATCTCTTGCCCGTTTCACTGACGCTCCTTTTGCTGCAGCGCGCGGCGCGCGACGACAAGAAGTGCGGCGCCAAATACGGCGATCTCTGGCAAACGTACTGCGAACGCGTGCGCTTTCGCATCTTCCCCTATCTCTATTGAGCCCGCGGCCGACGCGCCACGAGCGGGAGAACGAGAAGCCATGCGCGTCTGGAACGTCGTTCTCGTGGCCGTCGTCGTCGGCACGGCGGTGCCCATCGGTCTACATCATCATTTTCATGGCGTCCTCAATGCGTACCAGATGGCGCTCGCGTTCTTCACTTGGCTGAACGTCATCATCGCGCTCTGGGAAATCTGCCTTTTTCTTCGCATCGATCTCATCGAGGAGCAGCACCGCCGTTTCCTGGCCGAATACCGCGGCCGCGAGCTCGATCGCGCACGCGATTTTTTTGCCACGCCCGTCCCGCTCCGGCGCCTCTTTTCGCCCACGTTGTGGGCCGAGCTTTGGTCGACGTACTCCGTCTTCGACGACTCGTACGCGGATCGCAAGTCGTTCGGCTTTTTCGTCGACATCGGCAACGGTTTTTCGACTTTGATTCCGTCGCTCGTTTTTCTCTATGGCATGACTTTCGACATCGTTCCGGCGCGGGTGCTCGGGATCGTGGGGCTGCTCCTTTTTTATCAAACGTGGTACGGGACGGTCGTTTACTTCTGGAGTTTCCTTCTCAATAAGCGTTACCGCGGGCACACAGTCATGAACCTCGCCCTCTTCGTGGGCATGTCGAATGGCCTCTGGCTCACGTTCCCGCTGGTCGGGATCTACGCGGCGGTGGTTTTGATCGAGAGCGGCTCGTACGCAATGTTTCTTCGTTAGCCGGCGAAAACGGCGGTCCTGTCGGACAGTGTGGTTCGGTGCGCGCGCGAGGGCTCTCGCCCGAAGACGCTCGAAAATACGAAGGGCCGGGTCGAAAATCAACGTACGATTGATTTCATTGTCCGCGGCGTGATGCTCTTTCCGCGGGGAGGATCCGAGTTCGATGAATCGAGCAATGCGATCGGCGATTTCACGGAGCGTCGCGCTGGTGGTGCTCGGCGCCGCACTCGGGTGCAGCTGAATCGGGGCGGCATCGGTTCTGGCTGCACGGCGGGTCCAATACGACGGGGTCGGCGTCCGACGAGACCGCTCGGCATCGGCGGATACCTGTTCGACGGGCGTCAGATGGTCGAAAACCAAAACGTCATCGTCGTCACCACCAACTATCGCCTCGGTGTGCTCGGGTTCTTTTCGCACCCGGCGCTCGATGCGGAGGACCCTCGCGGCGTCTCGGGCAACCAGGGTCTGCTCGATCAGCGCATGGCGTTCGAGTGGGTGCGGCTGAACATCGCGGCTTTCGGAGGCGATCCCGGCAACGTGACGATATTCGGTGAATCCGCCGGCTCGATCGACATCTGTTTTCATATCGCGTCACCCGGCAGTCGGGCCTGTTTCATCGCGCGATCTCACAGAGTGGCGGATGTACGACGTTCGTGCGGTCCCGCAGCGCCGCGGAAGCGGAGGCGCCGACGTTCGGCGCAGCCATGGGATGCCCGGAAGGGATCGGTGCGCTCGACTGTCTGCGCGCGGTGCCAGTCGCGAGCTTGCTCACCCCGTCACCGGTCGAAGGGGGAGACGCGCAGCTGCCGGGCGGCACGAAGTACGAAGGGGGGACGCCATCGTGGACCTTCGACGTCACCGTCGATGGAGACGTGGTTCCGGATCAACCACGCTCTCTCATGACGTCCGGAAACGTCGCGAAGGTTCCTTACCTCGTCGGGAGCAATACGGACGAAGGCACGATCTTTCACGTGCTGGAACCGATCGTAAAAACAGAAGAGGAGTACGTCGCCGCGCTGCGGCGCCGCTTCGGTGACGACGCTACCACCATTGCCGCGCGCTATCCGGTGAGCGATTTTCCGTCGCCCCAGGAGGCACTCATGCGCGTGACGGGTGACGCGTTACTGGTATGCCCTACACGCGATATGGCGAGCCGGGCGGCTACGGCGGGCACGCCAATTCACCTCTACAACTTCGATCGCCCGATCCCCATCCCCGGTTTGGCCGGGCTCAACCTGCGGGCGACCCACGGCGCCGAGATTGCGTACATCTTCGGTACCGCGCCCGCCGGGTTTCCCGATGACGACGTGGCCCTCGGCTTGATGATGCAGGGTTATTGGGCGCGGCACGCCATGAGCGGTGATCCCCAACGGGGGCGGCGCGCCCCTCTGGCCTGCTTGGCACAACGACGCCGACCTACGCATCCATTTCAGCCTGCCACCGTCGCTTCTCCCGGATTTTCGGCGCGAGGTCTGCGACTTCTGGGCGCCGATCGAGGACGCTAAGTTCAGGTAACCGACGCGGACGGCGGCTACCCGCAACACCAATGAACAAGACCGCGGGTTCTCCTTGACGGCTGGGGTAATGTGCCGCACGGGGGATTTGCAGATGACCGGCGAACCCCCCGATTGGATTTTCCTCTCCAAAGTCGCGCTCTCCTTTCCGTGCGTGCTGGGAGTGCTCGACTGGGAGCGGCGCCAGGCGCAAACGCTCGAGCTCGAGCTAGCGATGAATCTCGACCTCGACCAAGCCGCCGCGGGCGACCTTGGACGCTCGGTCGACTATTCGGCCATCCTCGACCAAGTGCAGTTCATCGCTCAGCACGGCCGATGGCTCCTTCTCGAATCGATGGCCGCAGCGATGGCGCGCCTCGTTTTAGCGCCGCCAGCTCCGGGAGAGCCACGCGCGCAGGTGCGAGGGGTCCTCGTACGATTGCGCAAACCGGAAGTCTTGCGGGGCCGCGCCATCCCTGCCATCGAGATACGGCGCGACGACGCTTGGTATCGCACCGAAGAGCTCGCGATTCCGCAGCTTTCGCCGGCGCGCATCGAGGTGCTGCAAGAGACGCGACAGACTGGCGCCTATCGCATTCACCTGCCGCCCGGGGCGCGCTGGGTCGTTCCCAGCAACCTGGCCGTGCAAATCGTGGCCGGGCGCGTGGCCCTGCTCGAAGGTCCGGACGGCACCACGTCTTCGAGCGCCGCGGACGATCCACGCTCGACGCGCGCGACGGACGGCACGGCGCCGCAGGCCGACGGAATGCTGCGGCCCCGTGCCGTGTTGGTGGGAGGTGATCGCGTGCTCTCTATTGCCGAGGACGCGCCCGCGTGTCTCCTCGGCGTGTGCCAGCCCCCCCTGTCGAAAGGCCCCGGCAAGGAACCCGAGCGCCGTCCCCGGCGTTGATGTCATCGCGGGAGGTTGGGGCGGCGCCTCTTGACGAAAGTGCCGCCGTGCGAGCTTGATGGGAGGGTGAGAGGCTCTCGAGCTCGGCGCATCCGCGACGCGGCCACGTTTTTCGTGCGCGCGCTGCAGGTGCTGATGGCCTTGGTCTTGGTGTGTTTGCCTCGGATCGCCACGGCGGCGCCGCCGGTCGTGGTGCGCATTCGGGTAGAGGGCGTCATAACGCCGATCAAGGCGCGCTACGTGCACCAAGCGCTCGAGATGGCGCGCGAGCAAAACGCAGCCTTTCTGCTGATGTCGATCGACACGCCGGGCGGGCTCGTTTCGTCGATGCAATCGATGGTCAGCGACATCACCAACTCGCCCATTCCGGTGGTGGGGTTCGTCGAGCCCCCGACGGCGCAAGCCATGTCGGCGGGCGCATTTCTCCTCCTTGCCACCGACGTCGCCGCCATGGCCCCCGGGACGCAAGTCGGCGCCGCGCATCCCGTCGGCGCCGACAAGAACCTGGAGGGCGCGATGGCGGAGAAGGCCACGAACAGTCTCGTCTCGCTCGCCAAATCGCTCGCTCTACGCCACGGCCGGCCGGAATCGTATGCGGAGTCGATCGTGCGCCAATCGACGAGCTTTACGGCGGAAGAGGCCAAAAAGGCCGGCGCGATCGAGATCATCGCTCCCAACCAAGCGGCGCTGATGGATGCCCTCGAGGGGTACGCTATCAACGCGGCCGATCGGAAGGTCGTCCTGTCCGCGCGGGGCGCGATCGTCGTCGAACGTCCGATGTCGTGGAGCAATCAGCTGCTCGACATCATCGCCAACCCAACACTGGCCTCCATTCTCCTTTCGCTCGGCGTGCTCGGCATTCTCTATGAGCTGTCTTCGCCGGGTATCGGGCTGGCCGGCATCATCGGCACCATTTGCCTCGTGCTCGCCCTCGTCGCACTTTCGACGCTTCCATTGAAGCTCGGTGGGTTCGTTCTCTTGCTCGCGGGATTCGTCGCCATCGCGGTGGAGGTGAAATCGCCGGCGCACGGGGCGCTCGCGCTCGGGGGCGTCGTTTCGCTCGTCTTCGGTGCGCTCGTTCTCGTCGATGAAGCCGGCTATTTCGGCGGTGTGCAGAGGCTCGATTTTCGCATCTTCGCGCCGTTCATCCTGACGGTGACCGCGGCGTTCTTGCTCTTTGCGCGGATAGCGGCGCGAGCGCAATCGGTTCCCGTGCAAACGGGCATTCAGACTTTGACGGGGGCATCGGGCGTTGCGAGGACGGTCATTTCGCCGGAAGGGGGTATGGTGTTCCTTTCCGGCGCGCGGTGGCAGGCCCTTTCACACGACGTCATCGAAGAGGGGAGCCAGGTCATCGTCGACGAAGTTATGTCCCATCCGACGCGGTTGCGCGTCCGAGCCATCGAAAAAGGAGATGCCGCATGGAAGGGCGATCGATCGTAGAGGGTTTGGAGGGCTTGCTCGTCACGTTGGGCATGGTCCTGAGCTTCGTGCTGGTGCTCGTCGCAAAGTCGGTTCGTATCGTCAGCGAGTACGAGCGCGGCGTCGTCTTTCGCTTGGGCCGCGTGGATCCGAGCAACGTCAAAGGCCCGGGTTTACGCATTCTCGTGCCGTTCATCGACCGCATGTACAAGGTCGACCTTCGCACGGTGACCATGGAGGTGCCGACGCAAGAGGTCATTACCAAGGACAACGTGACCATCAAGGTCAGCGCCGTCGTCTATTTCAACGTGATGAATCCGGTCGACGCCGTCATCCGCATCGCCAACCACCTCAGCGCGACGTCGCTCATCGCGCAGACCACCTTGCGCAACATCTTGGGACAACACGAGCTCGACGAGATCTTGGCGGAGCGTGAGAAGATCGGTCAAGCCCTGCAAAAGATCATCGACGAATCCACCGACGCCTGGGGCGTCAAGGTCACGACGGTCGAGATCAAAGACATCGAGCTGCCCGACAACATGCGTCGCGCCATGGCCCGCCAAGCAGAAGCCGAGCGTGAGCGCCGCGCCAAGATCATCGCCGCCGCCGGGGAGTTCGAAGCGTCGCAAAAGCTGCACGAAGCCGCCCAAGTGATCGAACAGACGAAAACGGCGCTTCAGCTCCGGTACTTACAGACGTTGGTCGAAATCGGCGCCGAAAACTCGACGACAGTCGTCTTCCCGCTGCCGATGGAGTTTTTGCAGGCGTTTCAGCCCCGCCGCTGATCGCGCGTCAGCGGCAGCGGTACGGAGCCATTGCCGTCAGGAACGTGGTGGTGCAGGGAAGCGCACCGCTGCAACGTTTCAGGGAGGTCGAACCGCAGTGAGGATCGATGCCGCTGCCGGTGCGGGTGGGATTGACGGGCACGTACCCCACCCCCGTGCAGTTGAGGAGCTTCGAGCAATCTGGCTCCACGCCGTAATCGTTCGTCGGATCAGCGTCTTCCGTGCCCGTGCAGTCGTAGTCGTACGAGACACTCTGCGGCTTGGTAACGTCGGCATAGCCGACTCCGGAATAAAGAGGAGGATTGGGAGACCCGGCCAAAAAAGGTTTGACGTTCGGCAAATCGTCGCGGCAGTCGCCGTTGAGGACCGACCACTTGCCGCCGGGCGGCGTGCACGAGGTCAAGGTTTCGCTGTTCTTCCCGAAACCGTCGCTGTCCTCATCCTTGTAGTAAATGGTGGGGGGGCTACAGCCGGCGTCGGCTTCCGGCGCGTCGTTGCGACCGTCCCGTCCCGTATCCGCCGCGTCTTTGGCGTCGGCATAGGTCGGCCCGTCGGCGCTCGCATCGCTCGTGGCGTCGACCGGTCCCGAATCGACGTCGCTGCGAGGCGCCCCGTCGAGAACGTTATCCGCCCACACATCGCCGTCGTCGAGAGCGCCCACATCGCGCGGCGCATCGCTCACGTCGGGCTCGACGACCGTGCCGTCGGTCGCTCCGCCATCCCTTCCCGAGTCCGCCCCTGACCTGCCGCTCGCTCCACCGGTGCCGGTAGTGCCGCCCGTGCTACCACCGCGGCCACCGCTGCCACCCGCACCGCCATTGCCGCCCGCTCCCGCAACGCCGTCGCTGCCGCGTCGGTCATCGGAAAATTTGGTATCGGTAGACCCGTCGAGGTCCGCCGTCGGATCAGCGGTTGCAAATTCCTCTCCGCCACACCCGAGCCCAGCGCCCACGGTCGCCAACGCGATTGTCGTGCCAATCAGTAAGAAAGAATTCCTTCGAAGCATCTCTTCTAAGAATAGCCGAGAAGCCAGGCGGATCACGGCGAACGCGGGCCTTTCCTTGGCGGTGAGTCGGGCGCCTTGCGCGCGGGTTTCGCCTGGAAATGACGCACCTTTCTGTGACGATAGCGGAGGGGCGTGCATGTAGGTGCTCGCCGCCTATGGCTCTTTCGCGCCTACCGTTGCGCGTTTCGCTGCAAAACGAGCTCACTCGCGTGCTGCACCCAGCCGTCGCGACGAATGCGTTCGGGCTGCGCTTTGATCTGCGGCGCGATTGCGTCGATGTCGGCCTGCGTCCAGGCGGCGATCTGCGCGAACGTGCGCACGCCGATTCGCTTCAGCTCGCGCTCGAAGCCGCGCCCGATACCGCGAATTTGCTGCAAGTCGTCTCCCGGTCCCTCGCCGGGGCGGCGGAGCGATTCCATTTCATTTTCGAGATCGCGGATCTTGGTCTCTTTGGCCAGTACGGCAAACTCGAGCTCTTTGATGCTGAATTCGCGGGCGGCGAGTTGGCTTTTCACTGTCTCGAGCTCGGCGATGCGCGCATCGCGCTGCGTCAGCAGCGTTCGGATCTCGGCGTCGCTCGTCACCAATGTTCGCTTGGCGAGATCGAGCTGCTCCTGGAGATCGGCCAATTTCTCCATCGCTTGGGCCGCGGGCATGCGCGGCGCCGGAGGGACATTGGAGGGACGTACCGGCGTTGCGGTCGAGCTCGGGCGAGGCGGCGCGAGCGGCGCCGCGGTGTTGAATCGCGTTGGCGGAGGGGGCGGGCTCGACGCGGAGGAGGGCGGCAGCATCTGGCGCACCAGGCCATCTGCCGAGCTGGTATCAACGAGGGCCACCGCCGCAGTCTCGGCGGCGTCGGGAGCCGACGCGCGCGCCGCACGCCCGACCGGGGGTGGGGATGGCGTCTGCGAGGGTCGCCGGGGCGCCCTGACGAGATCGACGACCGGCTCGTCGTCTGATGGCACCTCGTGGTTCGGCTCCTTGTTCATGGTCTCATGCCCTAGATTATCACAGCCCGCGATGTCCTCCGTCGCCGTCCGACCCACGCCAACCAAGAACATTTGCGGTATCGTGACCGAAGCCGCGGTTCTGCTTTCTCGCGAGACCCTCGCGGCGACCTGCTCGCCCTCGCCATGCGAATCGCCGCGCTCGATATCGGATCGAATTCTTTTCACTTGATCGTCGCCAACGTGAACGCGACCGGGCGAATCGATATTCTCGATCGTGCCAAGGAGCTCGTGCGTCTGGGCGAGGCGCTGCGCAGCGGAGTCATTACACCGCCCATCTTCGACCGAGGTCTCGAGGCCCTGCGTTCGCTCAAGCGCATCGCCGATCGGCACCGTCCCGATGCGCTGCAGGCGGTCGCGACCAGCGCCGTGCGTGAAGCGCAAAACGGCGGAGAATTCGTGCGGGCGGTGCGCGATGAGCTCGGCATCGACGTGCGCGTCATTCGCGGCCAAGAAGAGGCGCATCTCATTTACTTGGGCGCGCGCCGTGCTCTCGACCTCGCCGGCCGCCGCGTCGCTCTCTTCGACGTAGGTGGCGGTTCCACTGAGCTCATCCTGGCCGATGCTCGGGAGTGTTACTTCACCGTCTCGCTCAAGCTCGGCGTCCTGCGGCTTCGGGACGAGTGGCAGTGCGCGGACCCACCGACGGCACGTGAAGCAGCCGCGCTCGCCGACCGGGTTCGCAGCGCTCTCGAGCCGACCGTCGCTCGCGTCAAGGCGATGGGATTCGACTTCGTCGCGCTCACGTCGGGAACCGCCTTCACCTTGGCCGGATTGTCCGCCCGCCTCGGCGGTGGCCAGCTCAACGGACCATCGAAGGTGCTCACGTTCCGCGCGCTCTGCGACGTCGAGAAAAAGCTCCTCGCGCTGCCGGTAGCCGACCGCGCCAAGCTGGCCGGAATCGATCCGAAACGAGCAGACACCATCATTCCCGGCGCCATTCTGCTACGTGCCATTTTCGAGCTTGCCGGCGTCGACGAGGCCGCGCTCTGCGAGCCCGCGCTGCGCGAGGGGATCATTGCCGACTATGTCGCCAAGAACCGGCCGGGTATCCAGCTGGTAGAGGAGTTTCCCGATCAGCGCCGGCGCGTCGTGATGGAGCTCGCTCGCCGTTCGCACTATCCCGAAGCGCACTCGCATCATGTGGCTCGCCTCGCGCTTTCTATCTTTCATCAGACGCGCGAGCTGCACGGATTGTCCAACTCCGACGGGCTGCTCCTGGAATATGCGGCGCTCCTGCACGACATCGGCTTTTACATCGCCGGCAACCGTCATCACCGGCACGCGCACTATCTCATCACCACCCACGAAATGCGGGGCTTCTCGCAAGAAGAGGTAGAGACGGTGGCGCTCATCGCGCGCTATCACAGAAAGACGGCGCCGAAGAAAGCGCACCCCGAGTTTGCCCGGCTCCCGCGCGAGACGCAGAAAAAAGTGGCCAAGCTGTCGGCCATCTTGCGCCTCGCGGACAGCCTCGATCGAACCCACGCCAACCTGGTCCGCGCCGTCCGCTGCACCTTGAATCCCAAGACCATCGAGCTTCGTCTGGAGACCGACGATGATCCCGAGCTCGAGCTGTGGGCGGCGCGGAGAAAAGGGGATTTATTCGAAGACCTTTTCGGGCGACGCTTGCGCTTTGCGGTCGACCCTCCCGGCGAGCTCATGAATCCGAAGGGTCTGGCCAAAGACGGGGAGCAGGTCGTCCACCCGACGCTCGCACCGAAAGCTGCGCCGCGCCTCGTGAAATCGCGCTAGCGCGCACCATGACCAGGGCGCGTCGGCTCGACTTCTCCCGCTTTTTTGGCATGAATGTGAACCGTTAGCGCTCGCCCCCATGCTCTCGCCGTCCGAAGTCGGCTACGACCTCACCCTCTACGCGCAAGTCTGGCTCGAGGAGCGCCTTCGGTTGACGAGAGCGCTGGCCAAGGCACTCGCGGGTAAACCGCACCCTCGAACAGTGCACGACAATCGCGTCGCTTGCCGGCGATTGCGCGAAGCCATCGAATTTTTCCACGGTGTGCCGGAGGTGCCGCCCCTTTCCGACGTCGATCGCGCCGCGCGCGCGCTCGCCCGTTCGGTGCGCCGTTTGCGCGAGCTCGATGTGGCGCACAAGCGGCTATCCCAACTGGAGTGGTCCGGGTCCGGCGGCGCCCGCACGCGAGAAAAGCTCCGCAAGGCGCTCGCCAAACGGCGGCGTCGCGCGGCAAAGAAGGAACGGGAGTCCATCGCCAAGCGCGCCGCCGAGCTCGAAGCCGCCATTG
>DATHEQ010000067.1:0-8132 GCA_035318505.1 Polyangiaceae bacterium
TTCGACGAGCGGATAGATGAGACCGCGCCAGGCGATCTCTTCGAGGATGGCCACCGCGGCGATGGCGAGGCTCGCTCCGACGACGCGCTGCTGCATGAGCTCGGGATCGCCGATCTGCAGGTAAACCCGCATGACCCACGCCTCGCGCACGGAGCCGTGCGGAGCGAGAAACTTTCGTCCGGCGATGGCAGCGAAGAAGAGCATCACCGTCACCAGCGCGCCGAACGTGAGATCGCCGGCCTTGGGGCGAAGCCTTTCGCCGAGCGTGCCTTCCCGCTTCATGTAGAGGATGGCGAGGACCGAGAGCACGGCGTAGGGCAAGGCCAGGACGAGGAGCGCGACCGGGCTGCCCGACATGTTTTGCTGCATCGCGAAGGTCACCGCGGCGGCGACCAGCGCCGTCGCGACCGCGATTTTCAACACGGAACGATGCCCCGGGCAGCGAAGATCGCGCACACGCGGTCGAGAATTTGATCGGCGAGATCGCTCTTGCTCATGAGGGGCAATGCCTCGGCGGCGCTTTCCGTGACGAAAGTAGCGCGGTTCGTATCCAGCGCGAAGGAATCCGCGGCCGGGTTGGCCACCATGAGATCGACCTTCTTCTCTCGCAACTTTTTCTGGGCATAGGCGACGAGGATGTCCGGCTCTGCCGTTTCGACGGCGAACCCTACCAGCACCGGCCGGGCGCCGGTTCGTGCCGCGCCCACTTCGGCAAGGAGGTCGGGATTTTTGACGAGCTCGAGCGATACCGTGTCGCCAGCCTTTTTCATCTTGTGGGCGTATTGCTCGCGCGGTGCATAGTCCGCGACGGCCGCAGACATGATGAGGGCCTCCGCTCCGCCGAGCGCCGGACCGAGGGCAGCGTCGATCCCGGCTTTCATCTCGCGCGCGCTGCGAACATCGATCCGCTCGACGC
Source organism: Polyangiaceae bacterium (assembly GCA_035318505.1). Classification (GTDB taxonomy): domain Bacteria; phylum Myxococcota_A; class Polyangia; order Polyangiales; family Polyangiaceae; genus DASWDH01. The sequence goes on from DATHEQ010000067.1 coordinate 917, forward strand.
CCGCGGGGGTCAGAAGCTCGACGGGACCGGTGACGAGCGTGACCTTTGCGCCCCGCGCGGCGGCGCGCTCGGCCACGGCAAAACCCATGCGCCCCGACGATCGATTGCTGAGAAAACGTACGGGGTCGAGATCCTCGACCGTCGGCCCCGCCGTGACCACCATGCGAAAGCCGGCGAGGTCGCGCCGTTTCGCGAGCAGGAGAAGCGCCGCCGTCACGATGGCATCGGGGTCGGCAAGCCGCCCCATCCCTGATTCCCCCGACGCCAGAGGACCGTCCACCGGACCTACGAACTTCACGCGGCCATCGGCGCGCAGGGCTGCGACGTTGCGTTGGGTGGCGGGGTGGTGCCACATGCGAGCGTGCATCGCCGGTGCGACGAGCACGGGGCACGGGGCGGAGAGCGCCAGCGCGGTCACGACGTCGTCGGCACGCCCCGAAGCGAGGCGCGCGAGCACATCCGCCGTGGCGGGTGCGATGAGCACGAGATCGACATTCTGACCGAGGTCGACGTGCACCTCGCCCGAATAGCTCGGATCGAACATGTCCCGAACGACCGCTTTGCCGCAGATCCCGGACAAAGTGAGCGGTCCGACGAAATGGGTAGCGGACTCGGTCATGATCGGGGTCACCGCCACGCCGTGTCCGACCAGCTCACGCGCTACGACGACCGCTTTATAGGCCGCGATGCTGCCACAAACGGCGAGCGCGACTTTTCGGTCACCTTTCGTCATCGTGCGCCTAGCACTACTGCCGCCGACTTCTCGTTACCAGATCGATCATTCGGGGAGTATCGCGTCGCGGCTCGTCTAGGCTAGCACCGCTCCCGCTGGGTCCGGTCCCCTCTTGCCGAGGTGCGAGCGGCAGCCCGCGATGGGGAGCGGAAAATACCGCGAGTAGTGCTACGGAATGGTGCGCGAAGCGCCGAGGACCACCGTGCTGCCCCAACCCTTTCTGGACAAGCTCGACACCTTGCCCGCGCAGCCGGGGTGTTACCTCTTCAAGGACAAGAAGGGGGAGGTTGTCTACGTCGGTAAGGCCAAGAGCTTGCGCTCGCGCGTGCGTAGCTACTTTCAGCCGTCGACGGGCGACGAACGCTATTTCATTCCCGTCTTGCAGCGCACGGTGGGCGACTTCGAAACGGTCGTCACCATGTCCGAGAAGGAAGCGGCGATTCTCGAAGACAGCCTCATCAAGGAGCATCGACCCCGCTACAACGTCAAGCTTCGCGACGACAAGAGCTACCTCTGCTTGCGCATCGACGTCGCGCACACCTGGCCCCGCGTCGAACCGGTGCGGCGCCCTTCCGCCGACGGCGCCCGTTACTTCGGCCCTTACCATTCCGCCACCGCGGCGCGCCGCACCCTGCATCTCGTCAACAAGCACTTTCAGCTCCGTACCTGCACGGATCAAGAGCTCGCCTCGCGCAAACGTCCGTGCCTCCAGTATCAGATCCGTCGTTGCCTCGCGCCCTGCGTCTACGACGTCGATGGGCAGTGGTACAAAGACCAGGTCCGCGCGGTTGGGCTCTTCCTCGACGGGCGCCACGACGAGCTCTCCAGCGAGCTCACCGATCGCATGAAAGCGGCATCGAAGCAGCTCGAGTTCGAGCTGGCCGCGACCTACCGCGACCAACTTCGCGCCGTCGACGCCATTCGGCAAGAACAGCGCGTCGTCGCCATCAAAGACGTCGACCAGGACGTGGTCGGGTTTTACCGCGAGGGGGATCTGGTCGAGATCGCCGTGCTCTTCATTCGCAGCGGGCGCGTCACCGATACCGCGCACTTTCCCATGCGCAGCGTCGAGCTCCCCGAGCAAGAGGTGATCGCGGCCTTCGTCTCCCAATTTTACGGCGAGGGAGGCAGCGCGGTCGCCATTCCCAGCGAGGTCTTGGTGCCCATCGTCTTCGACGGCGCCGCCGGCGTCGGTGAATGGCTCTCCGATCGCCGCGGAAAGCGCTGCGAAGTGTTGGCGCCGCAGCGCGGCGCGAAAGCCGATCTCTTGCGGCTTGCTCACGAAAACGCCGAGCATTGCTTTCGCGAAGAAAGGCGCGCCGCCGACGACGTCGAAGAGCGGCTCACGCAGCTACAGAAGCGATTGCGCCTCGCGGTCGTCCCGCATCGCATCGAGTGCTGCGACATCTCCCATCTCGGCGGCACCGACACCGTGGGCGCGATCGTGGCGCTGAAGGACGGTCAACCCGACAAGAAGCGTTACCGGACCTTCCGCGTGAGAACGGTGTCGCAGGGAGACGATTACGGGGCGATGTACGAGGTTTTAGCGCGGCGGTTTCGCCGTGGTCGGGCGGCCGAAGAGGCGCAGCGCCAGCAAGGCACGGAAAGCGAGGCGCAAGCAGAGGGAACGAGGGATCGGATCGATTGGGATCTGCCCGATCTCTTCGTGGTGGACGGCGGAAGGGGGCAGCTCAACGTCGCCCTCGCCGCGGCACGCGATCTCGGGCTTCACGAGCTGCCCATCGTAGCGCTCGCGAAAGAGAAGACGATCCCCGGGTACCCCGGCCATGCTGCACGCGAGGAGGGGGACGACGGGGAGGACCGGGACGACGAGGGAGCGGAGCGAGCGGCGGAAGAACCATCGCCGGGCTCGGCGCTGACCGATGCGAACGCGAACGCCACGCCGACCCCGACGACCGCAGACGCGGACGCCAACGCGCCAGAGGCCGGCGCAAACAATCCGAATGAAGCGGTTGCGACCGAGCAGCCGGCATCTCCGAAGCGCCGAACGCGAGGGGAGGGCCGCAAACCGGACGATTTGGTCGACCGGGTGTACTTGCCTGGGCAGAAGAACGGGATCGCGCTCAAGCCGAACAGCGCGCCGCTGTTCTTTTTGGCGCGCGCGCGCGACGAGGCACATCGCTTTTCCAACCGGGCACGCGAGCGACTCGGCAAGGCGCGCAAGCTCCGGTCGGAGCTCGACGACATTCCGGGGATTGGACCGGTCACGCGACGATCGCTATTACGCACGCTCGGAAGTCTCGAAGCGATACGTAAGGCCTCGGACGAGGCGCTCCTCGCGGTGCCGGGGGTGAACCAACGGATCTTACGTGCGCTTCGGGTCCACATCCCCGCCCCCCATGTCACCCCGCCAACTGATGGCAGTGGCGCGCCAACTTAGTTGGCCGCTTACGCCGCTCGGTTTCAAAGATTCTGCTGGGTTACACAGGGCATGTGGCTTGCTTATTTGCTCGAGCGCGCTTCCTTCGCGAATTCGTGGAGGGCGCGTTGACATCATTCGCAACGCCCACGTAATCTCCCCCCACGTTTTTCGAGTCAACCGAGCGGTGTTGCTCGGGATCGCGACGTCGGTCGGACCGACAGCAGGAGCCAGACGATGAATCGTCCCACTACCACTGGCCGCATCGTACGCGGCGCATTTTTCGGCGCCGTCGCCGTAGCCGCCATTTCGGTCGCTGGGAGCGGCTGTCTCGATCGCCCTGTCGCACCGGCAACGCCGCTCGTCAGCGCGCGCGTCGTCGAGTTGGCAAAGCAGAACAAGGTCAACAAAATCGACCTCTTGTTCATGATCGACAACTCGTCGTCGATGGCCGACAAGCAGCAGATCCTCGGCGAGGCGGTTCCCGAGCTCGTCGATCGCCTCATCGAACCGAAATGCATCGACCCGTTGACGCTGCGTACCGTCGGCAACGCCGTCAACGGCGTATGCGCAATGGGCGAGCTCGATTTCGAGCCGATCAAAGACATCCACATCGGCATCGTCAGCTCGTCGGTCGGTAACCACGGTGCCAACGGTGTGTGCGAAGACAACATCGACGTCTCGCTCGGTCGTACGGACCCGCACAACAACGACCAGGCCCACCTCATCAGCCGCGGCATCGGCGGCACGCCCGTCCCCACCTTCAACAACAAGGGCTTCTTGTTTTACAACCCGAGCGCGCCCGGCGGCCTTATCGGTGCCAAAGAGGTCGCCACGCCGTTCACCGACATGGTCAAGGGCGTCGGGCAGCACGGCTGCGGGTACGAAGCGTCGCTCGAAGCCATTTACCGCTTTCTCATCGATCCCGATCCGTACGGCACCATCCGCATCGACACGAGCATCGGCGGTTTCGGCCAAGCGCTGTTGAACGGCACCGACATGCAGCTGCTTCAGCAGCGCGCCGACTTCCTGCGCGCCGATTCGCTGGTCTCGATCATGATCGTGACCGACGAGAACGACTGCTCCGTCGTCGACGGAGGGCAAGGGTTTTACGCTTTGCTCCCGCCGGTCGCCGGAACAGGCCGCAGCGTTCTCAAGCCCGGCACTTCCAGGTGCAAGGACAACCCCAACGACAAATGCTGCTTCAACTGCGGCCAGCAATCCCCGCCTCCGGGATGTGGCGAAGCTGCAGGCGACCCCGAATGCCAGAAGGGAGAGCTGCTCGTCAGCGAAGACCAGCCGAATCTCCGCTGCTTCGATCAAAAGCGACGGTACGGCGTCGACTTCCTCTATGACGTGCAGCGCTACATCGACGGGTTTACCAAGGACCTGGTGCCGAACCGCAAGAACGAGATGGTCCCGAACCCGCTCCTCTCGGACCTCACTTGCAAGCCTGGCACGATGTGCACTGCGATGCGGGACAAGGCCCTCATCTTCGTCGCCGGCATCACGGGCGTCCCCTGGCAGGACATCGCCATCGACGACAAGGACTTGACCAAGGGTTACAAGACCGCCAAGCAGATCGAAGAAGACAATGTGTGGGCCGAGATCCTGGGCGATCCCAAGAATTTGAGCGGCCCGGTCCCCCCGCGTGACACGCACATGGTCGAATCGATCAAGCCGCGCGCCGGCCTCCCTGTTCCCGGCAGCGGCGCGAACGCGGACGTCAAGCATGGGCACGAATGGGACCCGTCGAAGGACATGTCGCAGCCCAATGCCGACCTGCAGTACGCTTGCACCTTCCCGCTGATCACGCCGAAGATGTGCACGGAAGCTGCTGACTGTGACTGCTTCGGGCCGAACATTGGCGATGTGCAGAACCCGCTCTGTCAGGATCCAGCAAGCGGCGCGTACAGCTCGTTGCAGCGGAAAGCCAAAGCCTACCCGGGCACGCGCGTCCTTCAGGTACTTCGTGGGCTCGACGCCGCGCAGGCCATCGTGGCTTCGATTTGTCCCGCCAACGTGACTGACAAAGGCAGGGACGACTACGGGTACTCACCGGCCATCCGCGCGCTCGTCGGCCGGCTCCGCAATGCGCTTCGCGGTCGCTGCTTGCCCCGAACGCTGGAAGTCGATCCCACGACCGGCAACGTGCCCTGCGTCGTCGTCGAGGTCTTCAACGACGCGAAGTGCAATTGCAACAACGAGCCCGGCCGCAAACTGGCGGAAGAGGAAGTCATCACCGAAAAAATGCGCGCAGAAGGCAATTGCTTCTGCGAGATCAAGCAGCTTATCGCCGAGCCGCAGCGCCAATGCAAGACGAACCTGAATGTGCCGGCCAACACGGGCGACGGGTGGTGCTACGTCGATCCCTCACAGGGGCCGGACCCGGCCAATCCATTCGACATGGCGCAGTGCGCCGTCGTGCGAAGTTGCCCGGCGACCGACAAGCGACTCATCAAATTCATCAACACGAACAGCGAGCCGCGCCCCGGCGCGACGGCGTTCATCATGTGTCAGGAGAAGTCCTTCCCGTCGAACGGCGGACAAGGCGCTAACCAAGACATGAAGTGTAATTAACAAGGCTACCGCTACACTCGAGGGCCGGGAGACGCGAAACGTCTTCCGGCCTTTCGCGTTTACGATCGCCCGATGCCTGCCAAAAAGACCATCCTCATCATCGAAGACGAGCCGCACATCGTTCTCGGGCTGAAGGACGCGCTCGAGTTCGAGGGCTTTCGGGTGGCGTCGGCGGGCAACGGGCGGGAAGGGGTGACGCTCGCCAAACACGAGAAGCCCGACGCCGTTCTGCTCGACCTGATGCTCCCCGACATCAACGGCTACAAGGTCTGCGAAGATCTGCGGCGGTGGAACTCCTTCGTTCCCATCATCATGCTCACGGCGCGCAGCCAAGAGCTCGACAAGATCCGCGGGCTCGACGCCGGGGCAGACGACTACGTGACCAAGCCGTTCAGCATCGGTGAGCTCATTGCGCGCATTCGCGCCATCTTCCGTCGCGCCGCGCGGGCGCCCGGCGGGGCACCGGAGATCATCGACGTCGGCAAGGCGTCGGTGAACCTCACCGGTCAGACGATTCGCAGCAACGGCAAAGAGGACCAGCTCTCGTTCTACGAGGTCGAGCTTTTGCGCCTTTTGCACGAGCGGGTCGGTCAACCGGTCTCGCGCGAAGAGATTCTGACCAAGATTTGGGGGCTCGAGGCGAGCTCCACCAACCGCACCGTCGACAACTTCATCGTCAAGCTGCGTCGCAAGATCGAATCGCAGCCCGAAAAGCCGCAGCACATCCTCACGGTGTACGGCTTTGGATACAAGCTCGTCGTGTGACGCCGGCCCGGCTTACCTGCGCGGCAGGACGTTGCGCGGATCGCAGACGACGCTGACGTCATTGGCGACGAGCCGCTCGGGAGCGACTTTTCCGATGTCCATCCCCTCGCGCACGCGGCGCACTTCGAGGTGCAAATGCACGACGCCGGGGCTGCTCGAATCCCCGACGTACCCGATGACCGCGCCTTCACCGAGCGGTGGGCGCCCGGTCTCCACGCCTGGCGCCGCGCGCTCGAGGTGTCCGAAGAGGACGGCGTAGTCACGCAGCCGCCCCCCTTCGCGCAGCGTGTGGCGCGTGACCACCGTGTTGCCGAAGAGCTTGCCGACGAAGAGGATCTCGGCGTCGCCTTCTTGATGCTCGAGCTTGACCAACTGGACCGGCGTCCCGCGCGGGGCGGCGAGATCGAGCCCCCCATGGCCCACGTGCGAGAATTTGCGCCCGCGGCGCTGGTCCGCCTCCGGCCGATCGAGGTCATACCCACTCATGGCGAGGTCACCTTCGGGAACGGGAACTGGATAGCGGTAGGCGTCGTAGGCAGCGGGGCGATCGGGACGTCGCGGGATCTGCTCGTACGACTCGACGCGACCGCGCTTGTCATGATGGGAGCTCGGGACGGCGGTCGCCTCGTCGGCGCCGAGGGCGACAGCCGGGGGAATCGGAACGCACGCGTCGTCGTCGGGAAGTGTGAAGGGTGGACAGAGCGCCGAAACCCCCTCCGGATCCGCGCCGGGGGACGGCCGGATCGGTGAAACCGCTC
>DATHEQ010000068.1:0-10590 GCA_035318505.1 Polyangiaceae bacterium
TAGGAAGCCAGCTGAAATTCACGGTGCACGTGCAGCACGAGCGCCGAGACGACCGAGACCATGGCCCCCGCCGCGTACACGGCTTGGCGCACGGCGGCGTAGATGAGGCGCGCGCCTTCCGGCAGCCCTTTGACCTTGATCTCGAGCTCACCGCGCACCGCGCGCGTGAGGTACTTACGCAGATCTTCGGGCAGCGTGATCGCTTGCAGCGCGATGTCCTTGGCAGCCTCGAGCGTGATCTTCGTCCAATCGCGCTCGCCCAGCACGAACTCTTTGAGGTAAGGACCCACCACTTCCATGGGGCTCATCTCCGGGTCGAGCTGAGTGCACACGCCGGCCAGGAGCAAGAGTGTGCGCTCGAGGAGCACCCAGTCGCGCGGCACGTGGAAGGTGCCGGAGAGCTCGCGCAGCCCGATGTTCATGCGCCGCAGATCGAGAATGTTCTCGAGACCCCGCATGGGGTCTATCTTGATGTCCTTCAAGTTGAAGCTGTCGAGGCGAACTTCTTCTTGAAAACGATGGTGGAAGTACTCGATCACCTTCTCGCTGATCTCGCCGTCGTCGCCGCGGGCGAGAAAGCCCATCTTCTTCACCGCCTTGATGAGCCGCGCCGTGTCGCGCCGGATGATCCCTTCCAAGAACTCCGGGATCCCTTCGCGCATGCTCGGCGAGAGCTCGGCCACCGCGCCGAAGTCGAGCAGCACCAGCGAGCCGTCCGAGCGCGCCAGCATGTTCCCGGGATGCGGATCGGCGTGATAGACGCCATCGACGAACATCATCTGGCAGTAGGTGCGGACGATCTTGCGCGCCAAGTGCGGGCGATCGATACCGGCGGCGTCGATGGCCTGCGTATCACCGACTTTGACCCCCTCGACGAAGGTGGTCGTCAGCACGTGGCGGGTCGAAAGCTCGGGCACCACGTGCGGAAAAACGACGCCCGTGTCGTCTTTGAAGTTGGCGGCGAGGCGGTCGATGTTCTGCGCCTCCCGCTGAAAATCGAGCTCTTCGGCGATCATCTGCTTGATCTGCAGGTAGTACGCGTCGAGCCCCCGCACCGGCACGAAGGTCTGCACGATGGCCATGATGCGGCGGATCGTCTTGAGATCGAGGCGCGTGATCTGATCGATGTCGCGATGCTGCACCTTCACCGCTACGCGCGTGCCGTTCATCAGGTAAGCCTCGTGGACTTGCCCAAGCGAGGCACTGGCGAGCGGACTTCGCTCGAAGCGACGGAAGAGATCGTCCACCGGTTTGCCGAGATCGACGAGGATCCGCTGCTCGATGTCCGCGAAAGGGCGCGGCGGCACCTGGTCCTGGAGTCCGGCCAGCCCGGCGCGGAACTGCTCGGGCAGGAAATTGGCCATGATGCTGAGCAGCTGTCCCACCTTGATGAAAAGCCCCTGCAGCTTGATGATCGTCTGCTCGACGCGGAGCGCATTGAGGCGATGGGTATCGACGAGGCGATCGTGGTACCAGCCCGCGCCGAAGATGCGCCGCCCGAGCCGAAGGGCGAGGTACGAGAAAATGACCTGGAACGTCGTCCAATACGCGCGAAAGAAGCGGTAGCGCTGCACGCGGGCCGGCGCGATGGTGAGCGCCCTTTCGGGCTGCACCCCCGCGCTCGATGCGTCCGCCACCATGGGCGAGAGCGTACCAGACGAACTGCGGGCCGGCCGCGATACCGACCCGGCCACGCGCGGAGTGAAGATCGAAGATGGCGGGTTCTTGACGCGCTACCGACCCGTCCGTCGGCGCTCCGCCCAGTCACCGATGGCGTCGTAAGCTGCCGGCCTTGCCTGGCGAATGACGTCGTTGTCGCGCGAGGGGTGCACCCGGTTGGTGAGAAGGACGCCCACCATTTCGCGGTCGACTTCACACCAGAGGCTCGTCCCCGTAAAGCCGAGATGGCCGATCGTGCTCGGACCGAACCGATTGCCGGAGGACGATCCTTGTTCGCTCTTGCCATCGAACCCGGCTCGCAGGGTCCCGAGCGGGCGCGGCTTGACCAGGGGCCAGAGCTCTTCTTTCGTCAGAAACCAGTCGAGCCGGTCGTGCATCACGTCGACCACCGCGCGGCCGACATTGAGAACGCCCGCCGCGGTACCGAACAACCCAGCATGTCCTGACGTCCCCTCGCTCGACCAAAACCAGGCGTTCTCATCGTGCACCACACCTCGGAGCGTGCCTCCTCGCCAGGCGACGATCTCGGTCGCGGCGACGGTCCGGTCGAAGGTCGCATCGCGTGCGCGGAGCTGCCGCGCCGATCCGATTGCGGCGCCGAGCGGCGCGATCACTTGCTCCTCGAAGACGACATCGAGCGCTTTTCCCGCGGTCCGGGCGATCGCCTCGCCCGCGAGAAGGTAACCGACGTCGCTGTAAACGGGCGCGAAGCCTGATGCGGGAATCGCGCCCGCAGCATCGGGCCGCCGTGCCGAGGCCGCCTCGCGCAGCACGTCCCGCCGGCTCGCGATTTGACCGAGCACCAAGCTGCGGTAAAGGCGACGGTGGGCGTCGAGACCCGCGCGATGGGCGAGCAGCAGCTCGAGGGGGACTCTGGCCGACGCCGTACCGCGCACCTCAGGCAAAAGCTCGCCGAGCGGAGTCGCGAGGCTCAGCGCTCTCGCGCGCGCGAGCCGCACGGCGGCCATGGCGGCGATCGGCTTGGTGAGCGAGGCCAAGTCGAACCAGGTCGCGGCGCTGACGGGCATATCTCCCGCGCGTTCCGAAAGGCGGCCCGCGGCGCCGATCTCGGTCACCCACCCATCGCCCCGCCGCACCGAGCCGCCCGCGACAACGGCCCAGGCCGCTTTCTTTTCCGCCGCGAGCTCGCTGGCCAAGCGGTCCAATCGATCGAGCAGTACCACTCTTGTCCCTCCGCACCAAAGGCGTATCAACGGCGTAGGCACGCGAACCCCCCGTAACGACAGTGTAACGGGCCTGCCCCCGGCCTCCCTGCCCTGCCCCGCTGCGAGATCGAAAAAAGCTGATACCATCTTCTCGGTTTGGGGCGCCACAGACAGGCCCTCGCCGGCCCGGGCAGAGGTCGGTGCGCTCTGGCCTTGCCCGCGGCGCCGCCATGCACAGGCTGACAAAGTGAACGATCGCCTCGTCTCTTCTGACGTTCGCCGGGCACGCGAACGGCTGGGTCATCTCGGACGCTGGTACGCGGCGCGACCCCGGGGAACGAGCGTCGACGAGATGACCGAATTGATCGCGGGCGATCGCGAGCTGCAGCGGATCGCGCAAACCGCACGCATCGACCTGGTGGTGGACGTGGATCGCCGGGCGGGCCCTTTCGAGTCGCGCATGCTGGCCGCGCTGCTGGAGGTGCCGCGCGAACGGTTCGTGCGACCTTCCGACATCGCCGAGAGCGCCGCCGACACGCCGCTTTTGCTCGATGACGAGGGCCTGGCGACGATCAGCGCGCCGCACGCTTACCTCCTGTCGTTCCGCGTGCTCGGCCTGATTCCGGGGGATCGCGTGGTCGAGCTGGGGACAGGCAGCGGCTATGGGGCCGCGCTCGCAAGCGAGGTGGTCACGGCGAGTGGATCGGTATTGACGATCGAGATCGACGACTTCCTGTTTCGGCGCGCGCGCCAGCTTCTCTCCGGGTATAAAAATATCGAGGTGGTCCAGGGCGACGCAGGGGACAAGGTCGTGAGCTGGGCGGGGTATGAACGCACGACCGTCACCTTCGCCGTCGAACGCATCCCCGAGGCTTGGCTCAGCGCGATCCCGGAAGGGGGAAGGATGGTCGCCCCCGTCGGAGCCGAGAGCGGTCAGCGCCTGATGCGCGTCGATCGTGTGCAAGGCGAGCTCGTTTGGTCGGATCACGGCGCTGTGCGGTACGTGCGGAATCGTGGTCGCGAACCCTACGTCGAGGATCCCTCGTCCTGAAGCGCCGCGGTCGCACTCGTGCGTGAACCAGGGGCGGACACGACGCGTGAAACGACCACGTGGTTTTTGACCATCGGCGCGGTGTACGGATACGCTGGTAAGAAGGCCTGGGATCTTTTGTCCGGTCTCCATCCACGATGACGGATTTTGTTTGGGAAGCGCGTTCACGCACCGGTGAGCTCCGCAAAGGAGTCATGGAGGCCGATAACCAGGCCGCGGTCGAGACGCGTCTTCGGCAGCAACAGCTGAACCCCGTCAAGGTCCGCCGGCGCGGAACCTTCGCCACCTTCTCCTTCGGATCAGGCGTCAGCCCCAAGGAGCTGGTCGTCTTCACTCGCCAGTTTGCCACCATGATCGACGCGGGACTGCCGCTCGTGCAGTGCCTCGATATTTTGGCCAATCAACAAGACAATCGAACCTTCCAAGCGGCGCTGCGCGACATCAAGGCGCACGTCGAGGAAGGCGCGACGTTCAGCGACGCGTTGCGCCGGCACCCGCGCATCTTCGACGATCTCTACTCCAACCTCGTCCAGGCCGGCGAAGTCGGCGGCATTCTCGATACGATTCTGAACCGTCTCGCTATCTACATCGAGAAGAACGTGAAACTCGTGCGCCAAGTACGCGGCGCGCTCGTCTATCCGCTCACCGTGTTCTTCATTGCCATCGGCGTGATGACCGTGCTGCTCTCGTTCGTCATTCCGGCCTTCGAGAACATGTTCAAGGATTTCGGCTCCAAGGACGAGCTGCCCAAGCTCACCCAGCTGGTCGTCGTCTTCTCGCACGGGTTCGTGACGTACTTGCCGCTCATCACGCTCGCCGGGGTGGGACTCGTCACCGGTTTTGTCTATACGTACAAAACGCCCGCCGGAAAGCGCGTGGTTCACAAGATCCTCCTCGACATTCCGGTGATCGGGCAGGTTTTGCGAAAGATCGCAGTGGCGCGCTTCACGCGTACGCTCGGCACCTTGCTGCAGTCGGGGGTACCGATCCTCGACGCGCTCGACATCGTCGCCAAGACCGCCGGCAATGTGGTCGTCTCCGAAGCCATCCTTTATGCGCGCGCTCGCATCAGCGAGGGCCGCAACATGGCCGAGCCGCTCATTGAATCGAAAGTGTTCCCGTCGATGGTCGTCCAGATGATCGCCGTCGGCGAGCAAACCGGGGCGCTCGATCAGATGCTCAACAAAATTGCCGATTTCTACGAAGAAGAGGTGGACGTCGCCGTCGCGGCACTGACTTCCATGCTCGAGCCCATCATGATGGTGGGGATCGGGGGCATGGTCGGCGTCGTGCTCATCGCGATGTACCTGCCGATTTTCGACTTGGCCGGCAAAATCAAAGGCGACTAGTGGCGGTCGCCGTGGCGGGCGCACCCGGTTCCACCGTCCCGTCGTTGCAGCGGGTGCTGCTGCAGCAACTTGCGTCGCGCCTGGCGTGGCTCGTCGGCCTCCGGGTCGGTTTTCTGACGCTGCTCTTCGGGCTGACGGCGTCGTTCTATCTGCGCAGCGGCTTTCAGGTCGCGACCTATTCGAACCGCGTCCTCTTCGTGGCCATGCTGGGGACCTACGCATGGGCGGCCATCTATTTCGCCGCGCTCCGCCGGCGAGCGTACATGGTGGAGCTCGCCTTCGCCGCGCTCGTCGTCGATCAGGCCACCTGGACCGCCCTCATCTACGTCACCGGGGGCGCCACCAGCGGGGCCACCGCTCTTTACGGTCTCACGTGCCTCGCCGGCGCGATCTCGATCGGACCGCGCGGCCCCTTCGTCGCCGCTCTGGCGGGGGTGCTCTTTTACTTGATGCTGTGCGGAGCATTTGTCTCGGGCGTGATCAGCGTTCCGCCCGATCAGCTGCCGAGCGCCTATGTCACTCAGCTCGGCGAAATCATCTATCCGTTCTTCATCAATCTGCTGGTCCTCATCGTGGTGACGGTGCTCGCGGAATACCTCGCCGAGCGCTTGCGTTTGACAGGCGGCCACCTCGCGGAGGCGACGCAGCGCGCGGAAGACGCAGAACGGCTCGCTGCACTGGGGCGTATCGCGGCGGGCCTGGCTCACGAGATCCGTAACCCGCTGGGGTCGATCCTCGGGTCGGCTCAGCTTCTCCGCAGTGCCGAAGGTCTCGGTGACGAGGCGCGCCACCTCTGCGCCATCGTCGAGCGTGAGACGGGACGGCTCAACGACTTGGTCGACGACATGCTGCAACTGGCTCGCCCCCGCCGCCCGGTGCTGGGAGAAGTGGACGTAGCGCGAACGGCGCGCGAGGTGGTGGCGCTCGCATCGCAGTCGGGGCGCGGCACGGACGTGAACGTTCGCTACGAGGGACCGGAACAAGATGGCAGCTTGGTGTTGCAGGCCGATCCTGGACAGCTGCGCCAGGTGATGTGGAATCTCGTGCGCAACGCGGTTCAGGCGAGCAGTCCGGGCGCGCGGGTGACGGTGCGCGTCGCCGGGATATCAAAAGGAAGCCACCGCTCGGTGCGTGGGGCCATGCTGGAGGTCCATGACGATGGCCCAGGCATCGGGGCCGAAGCGCACGGACGTCTCTTCGATGCCTTCTTTACAACGCGGTCGAGCGGGATGGGGATCGGACTCGCTGTCGTCAAGCGCATCGTGGACGAGCACGGCTGGGCAATCGAAGTCGAGAGCAAAGAAGGGCGCGGCGCGACGTTCCGCGTGCGAATGGGCGACTGACAGCGCGGCGCTCGGTCGTAAGGGAGGGTGGACTTTAGGGAGCGCCAGAATTACATCGCTGGCACCTTTGTTGCTCTCCCTTGAAGACGGGGAGTACGTAGTCCGTCAAAGGGAACATGTCCCCTCGAGGAAAAAACATGCTCGCTCGCATTCGGCTACTCGCTTCTGTTGGCGCATTGTTCCTAGCCACGTCGCTGGCATCGCCGGCCCAAGCCGCGGAATCGGCGCAAGAGTTCATCCAGTCACGGCAGACCCAGGTCACGCAGCTGGTTCGGCAGGCCCCCGGCACCCAGCGCGACAAGCAGGTTGCCGCCGTCATCGACGGTATGATCGACTACGAGACGCTCACCAAGCGATCGCTGGCTGGCCATTGGGCCGATCTTTCCGACGCGCAGCACAAGGAGTTCACCGACATCCTGCGCAGCCTGGTGCGGCGCAATTACGAGCGCAACATCAAGAATATCCTCGACTATCGAGTCGAGTACCTCGGCGAGGAGCCAGGGTCGGAAGAGAGCGTCGTCGTGCACTCTCGGGCGAGCTCCGCGGGCAACACCCGCGAAGAGCCGATTAGCATCGATTACCAGCTCACGAAAATGGCTGGTGGGTGGCGCGTCGTCGATGTGGTCACGGAGGGTTCGAGCCTCGTCAACAACTACAAAAACCAGTTTCACCGGATCATTCAGAAGGACGGCTACGACGTGCTCGTCCGGCGGATGAAAGAGAAGCTCGCCAAAGGGCAGACGTGAAATTCGCGGTGTAGCTAGTTTGCTACACCTCGAGGGTCGGGACCTGGGGCGCGCCGGATACGTCTGATTCGCCGGCGCACGAAAACTCGCATGCCTGTCGCCGACTACGTATGATCCGGGCGCAATGGAGCGTGCGAACAAGCGGCGTCGCCCGGCACGACCCGCGGCGTTCAGCACGGCGGGCGACGGCCCCTCGGCTGGAATACCCCTGCGGTTGGCGGTCACCAAAGGGGGGCTTGGGCTCGAGCTCGAACACCCACTGCCGATCGGGGCGCTCGAGGTCGAGCAGTTGTCCATCTCCCTCGTTGGACTGAGCTTCCCGGTCGATCTATCGGGAGGCGTCGCGCGATTTCGACACCGGCGCGGCGCGCTCGAGCATCTATCGCTCACGGCGCGTCGCGATCAGATGGCCGCGGCGCTCGCCTCGCGCATGAAAGGGGCCATTGGAGCGGCGACGCCGGCCGTGACCCTCGCCGCCATCGCCGGCGGCGTGATGATCGGCCTGGTCGACGGCGTGACAGCGCTGGCTTTCGATTTGCTATGGGCACCGAGCGAAGGGGACGTGCGGCTCGTTGTAGCCAGCCCGCGCTCGATAGGGCTGCCCACACCGGCCCTCGGGGCGGCGCTACGCGCGATGGACGCGGTGGTCGGACAGATAGGTACGCGGCGCGGGCCGCTCTTCGCGTTCGCCGATGCGCCTGCGCTCGTCGCGCGTCACGTGCTGCCGGCCATCGGCGCGCGGGTGCCGGATACGAGCGATTTACGCTGGGGACTCGTGGAATCGGACACCTTCGGTTTTCGCGCCGTTTGCGATCGAATGTTCTCGCCTCCCGCTTTCGCGCCGCACGTCGTGCGAGAAATCGAGCTCGCCAAATGGACGGAGACGGCCGATGACGCCCTCGCCGCCAGCAGTCTCGACGAAGCGCGGGATGCTTACCTTGCGCTGCTCGAACGATCACCGCGCGATGCCGCCGTCGCAAAACGACTCGCTGATCTCGATCGCGTGGTAGGCGGCCGCGTCGAAGCGGCTCTCTCCACGCTGCTCGAGGCGATGCCCATCGCGGAGGGAGGGTTTCTCGCAGGAGAGCTATTGGCGGGCACCGGTAGCGCGCAGTCCTCGGTGCTGGCGCTCCGGCAAGCTGCGGATCGGGAGATCTACGGACCTCTCGCCGCCCTCGCGCTCCTGCGCGCCTCCGAGCAGACCGAGTCCGTGCGCGACCGTTTGGACCTCCTCGATCAGGCGGTGGCACGCTCGCCCGCCCTCGAGGCGCCGCGCTGGACGCGCTTCGCCATTCGCTTGGAGCTCGCCGATTTGAAGGGAGCGATGGCCGACGCAGAGCACCTCGAGGCAGCGAGTCGGGGCGCGCATCGGCGTCATGAAGTGTGGCGGCGCGCGGCGGAAGGGTTCCTCGATCGCGGGCACGCCGCCAAAGCCATTACGCTGTTCGAGCGCGCCTTGCGCTACGCACCGGACAATCCGGTCGCCGTTTCCGGGCTCGCACGCAGCCTGCTGCAGGCTGGCCGATCGGGCCGCGCCCTCGACCTCATGGCGCGCGCCGTCGAGCTGGGCGAGCGCAAAGGAACTCCCGCCTTCGGCGCGGTCTTGTCGCTGGCACGCGCGCTCGCCGATCATGCCAGCGATTTTCCGCACGCCATCGCCCGCCTGCGATCGATTCCCGCGGGAGAGCCCGAAAGCCTCGACGCGCGCGGGCTGGAAGGGCGTTACCGCGGCGTGCTCGGTGATCTCGCTGGCGCGTCGATGGCATTCGCACGCATGCGTGACACCGTCGAGATGGCGAGGGAGCTAGCCTCCGACCGGGCGGCGGCGTGGCTCGTGGAAGCAGCCCGTTTCGAGCGCGACACGAAAAAAGACGCCCTTGCGGCGCAGCGACACCTCGGCGTAGCGCTCCAGCTTCTGCCGCGCGACGCCAAGATCTTGTCCTTGTTCCGCGAGGTGGCGGCCGAAGCGGCCGCCGCATCCAAAGAGGTCGCACGTGTGGTCGGCAATCCCGACGGCCCGGGATTCGATCCGGCGCGCGACGAACAGCGCGCGCTCTCCCTCTCCGAGCGTCTGCGCGGAGACCCTTCGAATCACGACGTCGCGCTCGAGCTCGCGGACGTGCTGGCTCGGCTCGGCCGCGACGTCGAGGTCTTCGCGCTCCTCGCCGCGCGTATCGAAGACGCGACGTCCGAGACGCGCCCCGACGTCGTGCCCCGTCAGATCGCGACGCTCGAGCGCCTCATCGCAACGGCGCGCCGCGAAGGTCGCGAAAACGAGGTCGGCCTCTACACCGACGCGCTGCGCCGCTTGCGCGAGAGCTGACCGACAACGGCGAGCCGCGTGGACCGAGCGGGCGCCTACGCTTTGGCGCGCGGAGCGACGGTAGAGAGCATGGTCGAGAACGCGACGCGCAAGGACTGCGCAATCTCGTCCCACGCCATGGCCAGCACGGCCGGCGCGTCCGCACGGTCGTCCTCGGGCGGCGTGAGCTCGGCCAAGATTTCGACGCGCCCGTCGAGCGTGCAGCGAAAAAGCCGCGTCGCTTCTTCGATGTCGGCGCCTGACTCGGCGAAGACGAGCGACGCATCGGGACCGGTGCCCGTAAATAGCCCGATCGTCTGCGCGTTCGTGCTGGCGGCAACACGCCGAAAATCTTCCCCGTGTCTTGCGATCCAAACACCGTTCGCGTCACCGATCGCGAGGCACGACGCGCCGGCGGCGAGCCACGGTGTCGACGCGATGTCCACTTGCAAGGGGCGACCATCGACAAGCGCTGACTTTGCGGTCCACTGCCCTCCATCCACCGACGTGAGCACTTCGCTCTGCCCGTCGTGAGCGGCCAGCACGACGACCGACCGATCGGCGCCGATGGCGAGGGCGAGGATCGATTTTCGGATGTCCACCGTCGGAGACCACGTACGTCCCCCATCGACGCTGCGCGCAAGCCGTCCGATCCGATCGGCGGCCCACAGGACAGCTGCGCTGCCCTCGTTGGTCAGGGCGATCAGCGGAGGGCCCTTTTTTGCGGCGGTCAGCGCCGCGGGCAAGAACCGTCCACTCCGCGAATCGATCGTATCTCCGTCGACGAGCAGGCGTCCGGCCACCGTGACCGCCACCAACATCTCGGGAGTCGCGCACATCGCCACGCTTGCGACGGCGTCGTCATCCGGCACCCCCAGCGTGAGCGCGCGGTCAGCCGACAGAAGACGTTCCCAACGCTCGTCGGCCCAATGCGGCCCTTCGGGCTGCGCGAC
>DATHEQ010000069.1:0-26647 GCA_035318505.1 Polyangiaceae bacterium
AATGTCTGCGGGCGGTAGCCAGAACGCCGCCTGGTCCACCAACTCGGGCATGCATACGATGACGATCACGGAGACCATCACGCATCTGCCGGTCGCGAAACCGCACGTGGTCGCCGGTCAGATTCACGACGCGTCCGACGACGTCGTGATGATTCGGCTCGAGGGGACGAACCTCTTCGTCGAAGGTGGCGGCAACGAGTTGGGGACGCTCAATGCGAGCTATTCGCTCGGCACGCGCTTCACGGTGAGGCTCGTCGCCGAGGGCGGCCGGATTCGGATCTACTACGACGATCTCGCCACGCCCAAAGTCGATCTTCCGAGCAGCAAGACCGATTGCTATTTCAAAGCGGGCGTCTATACGCAATCGAATCCAGCGCACGGCGACGACCCGAGCGCGTACGGCGAGGTCGTCGTCCACGCGCTGGCTGTCACGCATCTTTGAGGACTTCCGTCATGCGAGTCACCGAGATCGACTTGGCGTGCCGTCGCGATTAGGCTCCGAGACCTCGCATGATTCGCCTCGATGTTAGAATTGTCCGCGTTTTTGTCGCAGCGTCGGCGGCTTGGGCCGCCATCGCTTGCAACGCGGTCTTGGGCATCGAGGAACCACCGCAGCGGCCCGCTCCCGGTTCGGACGCCGAGCCGAACGGTGACGCTGGCTCGCCCGACCTGCCTATCGATGCCTCGCCTGAAGACGCCGCGATGGATACTTCCGGCGACGGCTTCGCGCTCGATGCCTTGGCGCCCGACGCGTGGCCCGAATCCGGTCCCTCCGACGATGGGCCAACGGACGGCGCGAACGAGGCGTCCGACGTGTTAGGCGACGCATCGGACCCTGCCGACGCGCAAGACGGCGACGCGGGGCGGCGCGACGGTGGCGACGCGGGACGCCCCGACGGCGATGCCGGACGGGTGGACGGAGATGCTCCCCGTGTGGACGCTCCCCGCCCCGACGGGCCAATGCCACGTCCCGACGGACTCGTGCCCCCCGAGATCAGCGTCGTCCTGACCATCGCCAAAGATCAGGACGATGCCACCTGGATCAATGGCACGGACGAGCGACTCCACTACGACATCGACTCGCTCTATCTCGAGGTGGGGGCCGACACCGAGGCGGGCAAGGCGGGTTTAAGGTTCGACCTCCCGGTGCCTCCCGGATCGACGATCAATTCGGCGATCATTCAGCTGCACCGCACCATCGGTGACGCGCTCGCCGACGAATCGATGAAGGTGCAAGTGTACGATTCCGCCAACGTGCCCCCTTTCGACGATGCGCACACGCACGCGCCGGAGGGCCACGCGCCGGGAGGTCTCTGGCCCACGGTGGTGGGATCGATTTGGGTCGGTGAGAACGGTAACCCCGTTCAGACTCCCGAGCTCAAAGGACTGGTGCAGCACGTCGTCGATCGTGCGGATTGGGTCGGCGGGGCCAGCATCGGCTTCGTCTTTTCTGCGCAGGTGATGGGCGTCCGCTGGGTCGACTTTGCCGACAGCTCACTCGGAACGGGCCAGGCGTTCTTGCAGCTCGCTTACACGCCGCCGTAAAAACGACGCGCTTCGGTGGGCGTTCAGAAGGTAGTTCCCATCACGAGACCGACTTTACCGGCGCGCATCGGGGTCAGCGTGAAGGCGGTCTTCGACGGGGTGCGCACCGTAAAGTACACGATCGCGCCGGCGGCGAGCGAAGCTCCTCCGACGATCGCGAACACCGTGGCCGTGTCGCCGGCGTCGAGCGCTTTGCGGCGGTCCGCCGTGCCGGCAGCACCGCAAAATTCTTGGCAGTCCTTGTCGGACTGCGCGTCGTAGTCCATCGCTCGGATGGCGAAATAGCCACCCGCGCTCAGCGCCAAAACGCCGACCCCGCCGAGAGCGATGGCCGTGATTCGCTGCAAGCCGGGGCCATCGGCGAAGAAACCGCCGCCGTCGGCGCGTCTTGGCGCGTCGTCTTCGAGTGGAGGGATGTACACCTCGTTCTTCTCACCTTCGTCGCCTACTGCGATCGTCCTGCGCCATGACCGTTTGCCCGGCGCTCCCGCTTCGACCACGTGCTCGCCAGGATCGACGGCAACCGGCGTACCCCATTGCGCGGGGCCGACCACGGATTGGTCACGCCTGATTTCGAAGCCGGCGGGAAGATTGAGCTCACTCACCGCGATGGTCAGCTTCGACAGGCGTGGCTCGAGCGCAACAGCGCGCGCTTTGGCGGCCTGTGCTCGGTCGGACTGGCCGGCTTGTCGCGATCCCGACGCGACCTGAAGAAATTCGCTCCACGCGCTCGCAGTGCGGCCGATGTGCTCGTGGCAATCGGCCAAGTTGATGAGCGTTCCCCAGCCCGGATCGATGCGCTGGCTTTCGTCCAGCTTGGGGCAGGCCTCGCTATAGCGCCCCTCGCCCATCAGTTTGCGGGCTTCGTCGAACAGCGCCTGGGCGGTCGCCGTATCGGCAGGGGTTCCCGCGGCGACAGCCGGACGCAATGGGATGGCCGCCAGGGCTAGGCTCAGTCCCCAAAGCCAACGCTTCCTCATCGCTTTCCTCGATAATCGCTGCCGGCGCCGCTGGGAAGGCGAACTCGCCCTCCTTCGCGGATCAGTTGCGCTCGTCGTAGACGCCCGAAGGTGTCTTACGCAGCGGAGACGAAGAGGTAACAGGTCTTGGCACCGAAATCGGGGGTAGGGCGAGGGGGCCCGCGCCGTCTAGGGTCGCGCGACGCGATCGCTTGGCGGAGCTCGGAGCCGCCGCTGGCGAGCCTGATGGCACTTTCTCGCGCACACCGGGCCCCGCCGGCTCGGCGACAATCCCGGGACCCTGCCGAAATGCCGGGCCGGGCTCGGGGATTTCGAGGACGGGAACCGGATGTTGCGTGATCGCCATCTCGTCGATCGAGGCGGCTCCCGCGGGAATCTCACGGACGCGCGCGTTATCGGCGCTGAGCGCGCTGCGATGACGGAAAAAAGGTCCTATGGTCACGGCCAGCACGGTGCCGACAACGAGAAGGCCGGCGGCGGCCCATACCGCTCTTCGTCGGTTCGGAGCGAAAAGGCGCGCACTGTGGTCCCACACCACGTGGGTTTGGTCGCCGTGTTGTCCGCTCCCGGTGCCGGTTTCGTCCAAACCGAGCGGCAGACCGTTCGAGGACTGTGCCGGCGCGTGAATCGTGCGCCAGATGCGCTGCGCCGATGCGCGCGCGCGTTGAGACCCGAACGCGGCGAGCGCAACGGCGAGCTCACCGACGTTCGCGTATCGATTTTCGCGCTCCTTCTCCAGGCACTTGCGAAGAATGGCTTCGACGCCATCCGGCGTATTCGGGCGAAGCTCGCGCGCCGGCGTCGGCGGGTCGCGCAGGATTTTGCCGCAAAGCTGCGGCGTCGTGTCGGCGTGGAACGGCACCTGACCGGTGAGCATCTCGAAGAAAGTGACGCCGAGCGACCAGATGTCCGTGCGCGCGTCGACCGCGCTTGCGCAGGCCAGCTGCTCGGGCGACATGTAACTCGGCGAGCCGAGCGCCACGCTCTTGCGCGTGAGATCGCTCGACCACGAGGCCGAGGTCGTGGCGAGCTTGGAAATGCCAAAATCCAGCACCTTGATGGCCATCAGACCGTCGGCGCGACGGGTGACGAACAGATTGGCCGGCTTGATATCGCGATGAATGATTCCGAGCGCGTGAGCTTCTGCGATCGCCTCACACGTCTGCAGCAAGAACTCGACCGCTTGACCGAGCGGCAAAGCGCCGCGCAGGCGAAGAAACGTGGCCAGGGTCTCCCCTTCCAAGTACTCCATCACCATATAAGGAGCGCCGTTGGCGAGCGCCCCCACGTCGATGACCCGGGTGACGTGCTCGCTCTTGATCTTGATGGCCGCGCGAGCCTCCCGGGCGAACCGCGCTACGGCCTCCGGGTCGCTCAAGGTCTCGTCGCGCAAAAACTTGATGGCAACCTGCTCGTCGAGCTGCAAATGATGTGCAGCGACGACCACGCCCATTCCACCCATCGCCAAGACGTGTTCGACGCGATACTTGTCGGCCAAGACGTCGCCCGGATTGACGGAGGCGCTCATCGAACCCGTGACATTGGAGCAAGGAATCCCCTCATATGCCACCTCTATATGGTCCCGTATGATCTGGACGGATTCGTCGGGGTGGCGCATTGTCGCGGGGTGCTGGGCATGACGAACCAATCAACGCGTAGCCGCGCAGGCGTGACCGTAGCTCGATATGCAAAGACGCGCATTGCCGTCACTGCGGGGCCCGACACCGGGCTCGCCCTCGAAGTCGCCGCTCGGCTCGTACGTGTCGGAACCGCTCCGGAAAATGAGCTCGTGCTGACCGATGACACGGTCTCACGTCGGCACTGCGAGATCGAGTTGACCGAAAAAGGCATGCGTATTTGCGACGTGGGCTCGACCAACGGCGTCGTGGCGGCCGGAATGCGCCTCTATGACGCGGTTCTAGCAGGTCCGGCGACCTTGCAGCTCGGGGACACGGTCCTGTCGATCACCCCCCAGCAGGAGACCGTCGACCGCGAACGAGTCACCGGCGACCGTTTCGGCGACTTGCTGGGCAGTTCGGCGCGCATGCGCGAGCTGTTCGCCGATCTGGAACGGATTGCGCCGAGCGAAGTGACGCTCCTCATCGAAGGCGAGACCGGCACCGGCAAGGATCTGGTGGCGGAATCGGTGCATCGCGCCAGCCCGCGCGGGGACGGTCCCTATGTCGTCTTCGATTGCGGCGCGGTCGCGGCAACCCTCGCCGAGAGCGAGCTCTTTGGTCACGAGCGCGGCGCGTTCACGGGCGCCGTCAACTCGCGGCCGGGCGTTTTCGAGCAGGCCAACGGCGGCACCGTCTTTCTCGACGAGCTCGGGGAGCTCGCGCGCGAGCTGCAGCCCAAGCTTCTGCGGGTGCTCGAGAAACGCGAAGTCCGTCGCGTCGGCGGCACGCGCACGATCCCCGTCGACGTGCGCGTCATCGCCGCCACGAACCGTAACCTGGTCGCCGAGGTGCAGCGTACGAACTTCCGCCAGGATCTCTATTTCCGCATCGCCGCGGCGCACGTTCTCGTTCCTCCCCTGCGCGAGCGGATGGACGATCTGCCGATTTTGCTCGCGCATTTCTTGTCTCTCGAGAATCCCCCGCGCACCGCGAGCGACATCGCAACGCACGTGTGGGACATGTTCCGCGCCTACCGGTGGCCCGGCAACGTGCGCGAGCTGCGCAATGCCGCTCAGCGTCTACTCGTCACGCCGGAACGTGCACTCGCCCAGACCGCAACGGCCGAAATGAGTGTGCCGCTCCAGGGTGCGCCGGGCTCGGAAGAAGTGGTGCCCTTGCGTATCGCGCGCCGCGAGGCCGGCGACGCGTTCGAGTGCCGTTACCTCGAAACGCTCTTGGCGCGTACCGGCGGAAACGTCACCCGCGCCGCGGCCATCGCGGAAGTGTCGCGTCAGATGGTGCAAAAGCTGATGCGCAAACACGGCATCGGCGAAAGACGCTGAGCCGCTCGGCCCTATTTTTTCTCCTCGAGAATTCGTACGGCTTGTCGAAAGGCGGGTTGCTCGGGATGAGCCGCGGCAAGCTCGCGATAAAGTCGCAATGCCATCGCAAAATCACCGGCCGCAAACGCGTCGACGGCTCGACGCTCGGCCGTCATGCGCGCGCCGGTGGCTAAACCGATAGGGCCCGGCTGGGGCTCGGGCACGAAGAGCGGCGGAATGGCGACGAGCGGCGGTGTTGCGGCAACAGCCGGAGGGGACGAGGCGAGCGGAGCCAAGTGGGCAGTCGACGGCTCTTCGGAGCGCGAGGCGCTCGAGCCGAGCGGTGAATCCCCGCGCGGATTCGCGACGCGGTAGGCGCCGCCGACGACGACGACCAATCCGAGGACGAGCCCACCTCGTTGTAAGAGACGCCGCACGCGCAGCCGGCGCTCATGGCCGAACGGCGGTGGTGTTGGCGATTCCACGGAGCCGAGCTCCCCTTCGACGCCCGTTGGCGGCTGGTCCAACAAAGTCGGAGGAAGCGAGGAGACTTGCAGCGCCCTCGTACCAACGTGGTCTGGCGATTCGACGAACGCGGCTTCGTCCGGCAATTCGAGGAGCCCGAATTGCAATCGGGTGGGCTCGCCGAGGAGCGCGTCGCCATGGGCAGGATCGTCGTGCTCGGCGCCGACTTGCGGCGAGGACAGCGGCATGGGAACGGAGCGTCGGCAGGTGAGCTCGTCCTGGTCGTCCGTGGAACGAGACGAAGCCGCCTGGACATGCACGGGTGGCGTCGCGCCCGCGAGGTCGCGCTCGACGCAGAGCGAAGCCTGCCCGAGGCGCAGAACGCAGGGCGGGTGGAGAAGCGACCAGGTCTCGGGCGCCGATCGTCCGTCGATGACGACGGGGCGGCGCGGATCGGACGTGGCGGCGAGGAGCTGACGGCCGTCGAAGCGCAGATAGGCATGAACGGAAGCGACGCCGGGCGCTTCTACCTTCCAAGCGCCCTGGGTGCCGACGGTCAACGTCGCCACCGGATTCCCGCTGCGAAAACGACGAACTTTCGTGTCGGAGGTGCCCCCCTCGACGCGAACGACGAGCGTTTCCGAGTCTTCCTTTGCGTCTAGCAGCGCCAATGCTTCCTCGGGTTCGGTAGTGTAGTCGGATTCGGGTCGGCTATCGAGAGAGAGTCGATCCGACGTTCGATTGGGCGCCCCGCCGTGGCCGCTGCCAACTGCGCGTGCCAACCCGTGGTTGCGCGAAGTCGAGGGGTGGCGTCGCTGACCTCACCTCAGCGCGTCTGCGCGTCTTCTTTCGGCGCAACGGAGCGGGTCGCGCCCTGGCGCGCTCCGTGCAATGGGCCCGAGCCATGCTCGAGCTTCTTTCGGAGATGGTCAAACGGCGCGGAGCCTGCCTTTCCGACACGCGCGGCGCCGTGATGACCGAGTACGCGGTCGTGGTGGGGCTCTGCGGGATTGTCATCTCGGTGGCCATCGCGAGTCTCGGGATCCCGCTCCTATCCGGCTACGGCACGGCGCGAACCATTCTCATTTCGACGGTGCCTTGAGGCTGCCGATGAACGCGCTCTTGCCGACGCTCCTCCTCGCCGCGGCGCTCCTCATGACGCTGCTGGCGGCGATTTTCGACTGGCGACACGGGTCCATTCCGCGATGGGTGTCGCTGCCGTTTCTCGCGCTTGCGCCCTTTGTGCATGCGGTCGCCCTTGCCGGCAAACACGGTCCCTATGGGTTACCCGGCCCCCTCTGGGGCGGGCTTCTGTCGCTGCTCGGGGCCGCACTTTGCGGCGCCGTACCCTACGGCCTATTTCGTTGCGGCTGGGTCGGCGGTGGTGACGTGAAAGTGCTCGCCTCGCTCGGGGCGCTGCTCGGTCCGCACGCGGCCCTTCCCGCCGAGTTCACGGCGCTCATTTTGGCGGCGCTGTTCGCTCCAACGCGGCTCGCCTACCACGGTCGCTTGTTCGCGACGATGGGCGCATCTGTCCGTTGCCTCGTCGGACCTCTCCTTCCCGCCGGTCGCCCTCGTCAAACCCCCGACGCTCTTTGGGAGACCGTGCGTCTCAGTCCATTCGTGTTTCTCGGGACGGTGACCGCGCTGCTCGGCTCGTCCCTCGTGGGAGTAAGGCTATGAGCATACGCCGGGATGAGGGTACGAGCGACGTCGAGCCGAGCCTGCGCTCGGAGTCGGGCTCGGCCTACGTCGAGTTCCTCATCGCCATCGTGCCGATGTTGATCCTTTTTTGGGGCATCATGCAGTTGAACGGGCTTCTCTTGGCCGATCTCGTGGCGCGCCACGCCGCCGTCCATGCCGTCCGTGCGGCCATCGTCTGCGATTCTCAGGTTGGACACCCGCAGAGCGCCGACGAGCTCGCGGCACCAGGCGGATGTGCGTACGAGGCCGCCAAGCTGGCCCTTTCTGCCGTTCGCAGCTTCGGCGCGCCGGACTTCAGCGTTCGCATCGAAGGCGCGTCGCGCAGTGGAAATGCCCCGGTCACGGCCACCGTCATCGCGTCCTATCGCTGTCAGGTGCCGCTCGCGGCATCGCTACTCTGCAGTGGACTCATTCATGACGAAGGCGGAGGTCGGGCAGCGTCCGGCGTGATGACACTGACCCGGAAAGCGACACTGCCCAACCAGGGAGCGGGGTACGAGCTTTGAAAGCCATGCATTCACCGACGCACAGCGACGGTTGCGGGAGAGATGGAATGCGCCAACGAAGAACGCTCGGTTCTGACGATAGCGGGACGATTGTCGTCATTGCCATTTTCATGTCGGCCGCGCTGGTCGGCTGTATTTGGTACATGTTCGGGCTCGGCGAGGCGATGGTCTATCGCCAACAGCTGCGCGCCGCGGCGGACGCCACCGCGTTCGCGTCGGCCGTCATCGACGCGACGGGCATGAACATCATCAGCATGCTCAACATCGCCATGGCGGTTGCTCTTTCCGTCCTCTTGGCGCTCCAGATCATCTTTCTCATCGGCATCGTGCTCACCGTCATCGCCGCGCTTCTCGAGATCCCCACGCTCGGCGGCGACACGCCCATCACCCTCGGGCTCGTCGAGTTCGACACCGAGATGTTCAACATCATTCAGGATGTGCAAGAGCCGGTGTTCATCACCATCGCCTGCCTCAACATCACGGCGGGCGTGGAAGGCATGCTGGTCCCGTGGCTCTCGAGAAAGGACGCGCGCAAGGTGCCCGAGCAGTACAAGTCGGCCCGCGAGCCCGACGGTTTCTTTCAGCCGTTCAGCCTGTCGCTCTTTCCAACGCGTCTTCCCTTCTTCTTCAACATGGGCGAGACGAAAATTGGCGACATCCTTCAAGCCAAAATACCGCTGCTCAAGAACCTGAAGGACAAAGGCGTCTCCGTAAACCCCGCCAAGCTCGACGCCGGGATCACCAAATACGGGCTGCCGATGACGGATGAAAAATACTCGGTGCTCTGCGAGCATGCCGCCCACGAGCTCGTTCAGGAATTCCAATACCTCAGCCCTCTCGGCGCGGTTTCCACGATGATGCACGCTGACGGCTTGCTCGATGGATTCAGCTACTTCTTCGGCCTCTTCGTCGGCCAATTCCCGGGCGTCTTCTGCTCGGGCGTCGACCCCTTACTGGCGTTCAAAAACACGCTCGGTGTCGACATCGACAAGGTGAGCGGTGTCATCAGCGCGGCGGACAAACTTCCGTTTTTGAAGGCTCTCGTCAAACCGTTGAAGGCCTTCGAGGCGCTCACCAAGAAGGCCAAAGAGGTGACCAGCAAAACCAAGGACGGCAAGTTCTGGCACTATTCGATGTATCCCATGAAGGCGGCCGAGCTTTATAAGAACGGCAATTCGTTCGGCCAGATTTGGGCGACGATCGGCGGCAACAACGCGTCGACGCTGGGGGCGATCACGGGCGTCGACGTGGCGGCGTGGGGAAAAGGGAAAGGAGCTGCCACCCAAGCGGGACCGAGCGAAACCATGGACTACGCCGAAGCGGAGTTTTATTACGACTGCGGCGTCGGCGCCGACAAGCCGAGTGTGGGCAGGTCGGACGGCTCGGGCGCCTGGGTCGATTGCAAATACAATGCAATGTGGAACATGTTCTGGAAAGCCCGGCTGACCCGCTGGCAGCCCGTCGAGATACCGCTTCTCAAGGGCCTCCTCCTGGGAGTCTGGAGCGGCGGCGGCCTGGAATCGGTGATCCAGACCATCGCCAGCAAGTTCCCGTTCAGCGACGGGGAAGGCATCATCGTCAAATACGGGCTCGTGGATACCCTGAAGAACTGCTTTGGCAACATCGGTCAGGGCAATACCGGCAAGCTTGCGCCCGGGAGCTGCCCTTTTTCGACAGGCGGCTCGAAGGGCGATGGCTCTGTGGGCTGGGGCGGCACCGCACCGGACGGCAATCCGGTCGAACACGTCTACCACTGAGAGGAGCCGAGCGTGAATTCTCAAGCGCAAAAGGCCAGAAGTCGCAAGGGGCAGCGGGGTGCAGCGCTCGTGGAGATGCTCGTCGTCGTGCCCGTGTTCATCGTTCTCTTCGCCGGCATGATCTTTCTCCATCGCACGGTCGCCAAGACCCAGCGCTCGATGCTGGCAGCTCGGCTAGAGGCATGGAAGTCGGCGATGTCCGGCTGCGCGGCCAATGGCGACTCGATGCCGCAGCCGGACCTGACCTCGGATATGAACGGCGCTCCCGGATCGGACGCCAGCATCCTCGCCAAGATCGGGTACGCCACGGGGACGGCGTCGGACGTCGCGCACGTGCGCGTGCTGGCAGCCCAGGCCGCCCCGTTCGCCGAGGCGAACGGCATCGATTATCACAGCTCTATCCATTCCAAAGCCGTCGTCATGTGCAATGCACAAACGCAGCCGGGCGATCTGCCCGGTGTGCTCAAATGGTTTTTCAATACCGCTAACGGCAATACGCTATGGAGCGCCATATTCGGCGGAGCTCACTGATGCTGCGCGCTTTGAAAGTTCAGAGGGTGCTCGGAACGATGGTGAAGCTCGGGCGCGCCACCGCCTTCGCCACGGTGCTGCTTCTGCTGGGGCTCGCGTTCACGGTCCACTCCGCGCGCGGCCAGATCGAGGAAAAGGCCCTCCAGGTAGGTCAAGATCTGGCAAAATTCTCCGACCTGCTCCAGGGCACTCATCGCGTCCGGCTGAACGGGGAGACCATCTATCTCGCCAGCGCAGTCACGGAAGAAGACAAGCACGCTCTCCTCGACCGCTTCGACGAGCACTGCCGAGAGCACTCCGGTGGGCTGGCCGAAGAATTTGCCCGCCTTCCGCAGGCCGATCAGAAGAGGCTCGCCGAAAAAGCCCCCTTTTCGTGGAAGGCGCGTTTCGGAGTCGTGAGGCGCGAGACGGACGACGCGGGCATGGTCGTCTGTTTCGCTCAGCGCGAGGGCGACGGTCTCCGCTCTGCGGTGGCGCGATTGCGAGCGGTGGTCGAGACCGGCGATCTCGGCGCTTTTGGCAATCTACGCTATGCCTTCGTACGCCGGACAGAGAGCGGGAAATCGCACGTTCTCATGACCTTTACCGATGGGCGTTTCGACCTCAATCGCGTGCTCGGCCGCGGGCAAGAGGCGGGCGGCGATGATCCTCCCGGGGCGCCTCGGCCGCCGGGAGGGCGTCGGGTGCTCAGCGTTTCTGCCGACGGCGCGCCCTACGGCGTGCAGAGCTTCCAGACGGACGCGACGGCGGAGTCGGTGGCGGCGTTCTACCGAGAAACCATGCCCACGCTCGGATGGGAAAAGGGGATAGCCGAGGAGGGCATCTACAATGCCGCGATCTATCAGCGCAATGGCGTAGCGATGACGATCACGGCGCTCGAGCTCGCCGAAGGTCAACCGACCATGGTGACTTTCGTGGAAGGAAGCCCAGTCAATCCTAGCGCCGGCGAGCTGGGCACCTGCGGCGATTGTCGCGTCGAATTCGGAAAATGCTTGTTCGAGTCGAAAGACCAGGACGAGCCAACCAAGAAAAAGACGCTCGAGCGATGCAACGAGCAAGCAGGGAAATGTTATGCGACCTGCGCGCGCTAGGCTCATCGACGACACGCGAGGGTCTCATGCCGTCGAGTACTTGATCCTCGTCGGCGTGGTCGCGCTGCTCTCGATTCCCGCGTTCACCCATTTCGGAAAGAACGTGGGAAAAACGGTGAAAGAGCAGGGCACCCTCGTGGACGGTGTGCTGCCGAAGATGGGTTTCTGAAGCGCGTGCCGTACCATCTCTGCCTCGTCCTCGCTCTCGTCGTCACCTTGGTCGCGGCGGTATCCGATTGGAAAACGGGCAAGATCCCAGATCGATTGACGCTCGGTGCGCTGGCGGCCGCGCCCCTTCTGCACGCCCTGTTCTCTTACGCCGACGATGCCACCGCGATGGGCGCGATTCGCGGAGTCGCGGGTTCGGTGCTCGGAGCCGCTGCTGCCGGCGTGCTCCCATTTCTGTTGCTCCGGGCGGGCGGCATGGGCGGTGGAGACGTCAAGCTATTCGCGGCCGTCGGGGCGATCACCGGACCCAGCTTCGCCGTTCACGTCGTGACC
The DNA here is from genome assembly GCA_035318505.1 of Polyangiaceae bacterium. Taxonomy (GTDB): domain Bacteria; phylum Myxococcota_A; class Polyangia; order Polyangiales; family Polyangiaceae; genus DASWDH01. The sequence continues at coordinate 12,022 of DATHEQ010000069.1, forward strand.
TACGCGATGCTGGTGGCATTGGCGCACGGACTTTTGATCGTCGCACGGCGCAAGGCGCTTCGCTCGACGGGGCGCAACGTGCTGGCTCTCGTCAATCGACCGCTCAGGCGCCCGCGCAGCACGGAAGGCGCAGAAAAACCGGGTTTTGTCGCGATGACGACGATACGACTCGCTTCTTCGATCTTCCTTGGCACGTGCATGGCCAGCGCCGTGCTGTGGAATCCCGCCGGCTGACCGGCGCGCGAGATCAGAGGCGAATCGGGCCGGGCGGTCGCGGCGCCGAACGGGGAGGTGCCGCGCGTTTTTCGACCTCGACCGTGAAGGGAACATGAAAGGTCAGGATCTCGTCTTCGTTTTTGACGGAGAATTTGCCGGTCGGCTTTTGCGGGCGCAATCGCTCGCCCGCGGCGTTGGCCGTATCGAGCATGAGCTCGAACTCCTCGCCGGGCGCGAGCGTCAAAAGGACATGCGCGGCGCCTGCTGAATCCGTACGCGCCACCTCTTGCCCGAGATAGACGACGGGCAGGTTGGGGCCTTGGTCGGCGCGAACCGCGACCACGACGGAGCGGGTCAAGGGCATGCAGCTCACCGAGAATTCCGGAGGCGCTCCGGGGTCGGCAAGACGCCGCAGGGTGACGTCGATAGGTCGGGCGGGAGAGCGGTACCCTTCGGGACAGGCGACGGTGAATGGGAACACCTCCCCTTCCGTGCCCTCGACGGACAACTTCACCGCGCCGCTCTCCTTGCTCGTCCCCACCGACTTGCCTTGAAATAGGACGCGCGCGCCGGCGAGAGGCCGTCCCGGCCCAGCGCTGACGCGAATGAGGAGATCGTACCTGGCCGCGGGGCTCGCTCGATTGCAGCTCGCCGCGCCTGCCAATGCGATCGAGAGAAGAGCGACGCGGCCGTGCTGCATACGGGGGCTCAAGATAACACGCGACACGCTTTTCGTACGGGCAATTCGCAATGAGAAATCGCGTCGTCGCATCTTTCCCGATGGTGCGAGCACCGCCGCAACCGGGGGGTGCTAACCGCCCGTTGGCACTGGCCGGCGCGCTCGCCCTCGAGCGAACGTTACCCCCGCTTTCTCCGCATTCCCGGCACCCCCCGCCCCTGCTTAGTGCTGGCCCAATAGCTGCACTGATGCGGCCGGCGGCAACGCCGCAGGGCACCGCCCCTTACCCGTTCAGGCCAAGCCAATGGAGGAAGTGATGAATCAGCTGAAGCGTATTCTCAAAGACACAAGAGGCACCGAGTTCGTCGAGTACATGATCATTTGCGGCGTCGTTGCCCTCCTCGCGATCACCGCGTTCACGACGTTCGGAAAGGACGTGCAGAACAAGATCCAGGAGGAGGGGGGAAAAGTAACGGGCATTCAGGATTGATCGTCAACCACGGACCGGGCGGGCTCGGATGGGAAATGGGCAAAACCGGGCCCGTCTGGGCCGAACCGGAACAAGGTCATGAGCTCCGTTCTCTACTTTCTATCAGCGGCCGTCGTGGTCACCGCGCTGGGCGCGTGGATCGATGTTCGCACCGGTCATATTCCCAATTGGCTGACGCTCGGCAGCATCGCGCTGGCGCCGATTGTTCACGGCGGAGCGGTGCTTGCGAGCGGAGGCAGCACGCGTTCGGCATGGGTCTCCCTTGTCCTTTCGGTGGGGGGCGCCGCAGCGTGCGCGTTCTTGCCGGCAGCCTTGTATACGCGCAATGCGATTGGCGGCGGTGACGTGAAACTGTTCGCCGCGGTGGGCGCGCTTTGTCACCCGCTACTCGGACTACGCGCCCAGCTGTACAGCTTTGCGTTTGGCGGGCTCTACGCTGTCGCTATCGCCGTTTCACGCAAGCGTTTGCGCGGTGTTCTCGTCAACGTAACCTCGTTGGCGACTTTTCGTGCCGGCGCTTCGAGCGGCGGAGCGGCTTGCGCGACGAACGGCATGATGGCGGTGCGCTTCGGCCCGGCGATTTTCGCGGGAACAGCCGCTTCCTTCTGGCTGGCGGAGAGTGGGCGATGGATTTTTCCCTGAAGCCGTTGGGCGAAGGCGCACCGACCCTCGAGCGTCGACCACTCCTCGTCGCGCTGGTCGTCACTTGCCTCGGAGCCTCACTTTTCCTTCTGGCCGTGCATCGCTTCGAAGTGGATCGCTCCGGCGGACCGACGGTGCGGCTGCTGGTCGCCAAACGTTCGCTCGAGCTTGGTCATGCCATCACCAGCGACGACGTCGCGGTGCGTGAGGTGCCGCGCGCCTACGCCGAAGGCCGTGCGATCCGCGCCGCCGACCTCTCCAAAATCCTCCACCTTCGCCTGGGGGGATCGATCGAGACCCAGGAAGCGCTCCTGTGGACGGACCTCGAAATCGCTTCGCCGGCGCGGCGCGATCTGAGCTCGCTCGTGATGCCCGGTCATCGCGCAGTCTACGTACGCGCAATGCGGGAAGACCAGGGGAGCGCGCTGATACGGCCGGGAGACTACGTCGACGTCATCGCCACGTTCTCGGAAGAAAACGGGCCGAGCGCCGGCAAAACCGCGATCGTCCTTTTGCAGAAGGCCCTCGTGCTCGCCAATGGCACTTACACCTCGGCCGCCGCGATGACCGCCGACCGAGACGACAAGACGCGATCTCCGAGCCGCGAACAGGGTCTGACCCTCAGTCTCAGCCTGCAAGAAGCTCAGCTCATTGCCCTCGCCGCCGACAAGGGGCAATTCTCGGTGGCGCTCCGCAGCCCCGACGACCCGCGTACGATCGAGCTTCTGCCCGATCTCACCGCCGCCGCAATGCTCGACAAGGATGCCCACGTCTCGGCTTCGGCAACCGCCAAACGTCCGGCGAACGCGCCGGTGAGGCTCACCCAAGCGCCTCCTCGAACGAACCCCTATCGCAGATCGAACAGGTGATCTCGTGCTTCGTCGGTTTTCCTTCTTCGCGTTGGCCGTAGCTCTCGCCGCGGTCTCGCCCGCGCCCCTCGCGGCTCAGCCCAAACCCCTCTCCGAGGCCAAGGAGAACGCGCTCGAGCTCGACCTCGCCGTAGGCGAGAACCGGACCATTCGCGCCAATGACGTGCGCAACTATTCCGAGGGGTCGCCGGGCGTCGTCGACGTCAAGCTGACCACCGATGGGACGCAGTTCGTCGTGGTGGCGCTGAAGCCCGGTCAGACGACGCTCTTGCTCATTCACAAAGACGGCACGCATACGAACTACACCATCAACGTGTTCGTGCGCTCGCCGGCAGCGGTCGAGAAGGAGCTGCACGAGTTGCTCGAGGGGACGGTCGGGCTGCGCCTTCGCCGCGTCGGTGCCCGTTTTTTCATCGAAGGGGGCGTTTCGAGCGAAGCCGATCAGCGCCGCCTCGTGCACATCGCCGCGCTGTATCCCGGTCAGGTGGAGTCGCTCGTCGAGGTGGGCTCGATCGCCGACGACCGGCAATTCAACATTCGCATCGACTTCTATTTCGTTCAATTCAGCAAAGAGAGCGGATACCAGGTCGGTCTTGCTTGGCCGGCGCGTATCGGCGGCGACAACATCGTTACGAGTACGCTCACCTTCGACTTCGTTGCCAGCACGACGTCGACCGCCTCGGCCTCGATCATCAATCAGCCTCTTCCTGCGCTCGACATCGCGTCGCGACGGGGTTGGGCCAAGGTCCTGAAACAGGCCACCATCATCACGGGCAACGGCGCCGAGGCCAAATTCGACAGCGGCGGCGAGCAGAATTTCACCGTGGCCACGAACTTCACGGCCAACATCCACGCCATTGCCTTCGGCGTGAATCTGATAGTGCTACCGAGGTTCGATCGCCTCACGCGTGAAATGGAAGTGAAAATAGCGGCAGAGAACAGCGATCTCGTGCCGGCCGCGGGCGGCACCAATCTGCCGGGAAGGGACACCTCCAAGCTCAGCACGATCGTCCACCTCAAGCTGGGTCAGTCCATCGTGTTGTCGGGCATCAGCTCGCGGACGCAGCGTCACCGGGTAGGGGGGTTGCCTTTCCTCAGCGAAATCCCCGTCCTCGGGCTCTTGTTCGGCAGCCATCAGCACGCCGAGGCCGACGTCGAAGGCGCCGTTCTCATCATCCCCAGCATCATCGAGTCGCTGCCCAAGGCGTCGCTCGATGGTGTCCGCAAAGCGATGGCGCAATACGAAGAGTTCACGGGCAAGCTGAGGCCAATCGACTTCATCAACAAAACACCGCCCGTCATCGAACCGCAGCGATGACCGGGGCATGTGAGAGGCAGTCATGATGGCAGCTCCTAACCTTCTCGGGATTCCTGGTCTCAGAGAGGTCGATCTGGTGTGGTTTTCGACGGCCGGCGCTCCCGAAAAACGCCGTTTGGCCATCGAAGAATCGTTCATCATCGGCCGCGGCGAGGCTTGCCAAGTTCGTCTCAAGAGCGAGTTCGTCTCGCGCCAGCACGCTGTCGTGACGTTGAACCATCACAGCATGCAGGTGCGCGACCTTTCGTCCAACGGCACCATGGCGGGCACGACCATGCTGCGCGGGCAAGCCCTCGACGTGCCCTATCGAACACCGATCGTCGTCGGCGAGTACACCATCATCGTCAAGCCAACACTGCCGGACGACCCCTCCGCCGCGGAGGCGCCTCCCTCCGCGGCGCCCAGCTCGGCGCCGTCCTCGGTCGACCGAGACATCCGACGCGAGATCCACCGGCAGCTTCTCGACTACCTCGATCTCGCCAAGCTCGACTCCGGCAAGCTCGACGATCCATCCCTGCGCCCCAAGGTGCTCCTCGCGCTGCGCCGGATCATCGCCAGCTTGGATGGGCGCATCCCCGAACAGGTGAATCGCGACGTGCTGCTCGGCGAGCTTGCCGACGAAGCTCTCGGTTTGGGCCCTCTGGAAAGGTTCTTGGCCGACCCCAGCGTGGACGAGATCATGGTGGTCGATGCCAACACGATCTACGTCGAGATTGCCGGCAAAGTCGTCAAATCCGACGTCTGCTTCACCGACGACGAGCGCGTTCGCGCCGTCATCGAGCGCATCGTCACGCCGCTCGGGCGTCGCATCGACGAATCGTCCCCCCTCGTCGACGCCCGCCTCAAAGACGGATCGCGCGTGAATGCGATCATCAAGCCGCTCGCCATCAAAGGATCGTGCATCACCATTCGCAAGTTTGCCCGGAGCCCGCTGCAGTTGAGCGACCTCATCTCGTTCGGCGCATTGACCTCGCGGATGGCGCTCTTTCTCACCCGCTCCGTGATTGCCCGAAAAAACATCGTCGTTTCGGGGGGCACGGGAAGCGGAAAGACCACCTTGCTCAACGTGCTATCCGCCGCCGTGCCGGAACGCGAGCGGATTGTCACCATCGAAGACGCCGCCGAGCTCAAGCTCGAGCAGCCTCATGTCGTCTCGCTCGAAACGCGCCCCGCCAATATGGAAGGTCAAGGGCAGTTCTCGATCCGCGATCTCGTCAAGAATGCGCTGCGCATGCGCCCCGATCGCATCGTGGTCGGTGAATGTCGCGGTGGTGAAGCGCTCGACATGCTGCAGGCCATGAACACCGGCCACGACGGGTCGCTCACCACCACCCACGCCAACTCCACGCTCGAAGCGTTGGGACGGCTGGAGACGCTCTGTCTCATGTCGGGCGTCGAGCTGCCGGCCCGCGCCATCCGCGAGCAAATCGCGACCAGCATCGATCTCGTCGTACAGCAAACGCGATTTTCGGATGGCGGGCGCAAGATCACGGAGATCGCCGAGGTGAGCGGGCTCGGGGACGACGGCGAATTCGTGGTGCATCCGCTCTTTCGATTCATCCGCGAAGGGCAAGACGCGCGCGGAACGGTGTGCGGCACGCACCGCGCAACCGGTTATTTGCCGTCTTTTCTCGATCAATTCATCGTCATGGGACTGATCAAGCCCGGAGAGGCTTACCTGTGATGCTGCCTTTCGCCGGCTACGCATTTTTGCGCCTGGCAACGCTGCTCGCCTGGATGGGTGCGCTCTTTCTCTTGATGTGGGGCATCGCCGCCGATCGCGAGAACTGGGTGCAACGCAGGTGGCGGAGCTACTGCTCGGACATCGAGCAACGGCTGGCGCGAATGTTCATTTTTTTCGCGGGCCAACGCGTCGCTGCGGGGCAGCTCGCCGTCATCGTCCTCGCCTGCGCCGCCAAGCTTCTCGTGCCCGTTCCTCTGCCGATGTTTCTGGCCACCGTCTTGTTGGCCGTGTTGGGCCCTGATCTCTGGCTGCGGTGGGCGCATCGCAAACGCATGGTCCGCATCGACGAGCAGGTGGACGGCTTTTTGATGGCGCTAGCCAACGCCTTGAAATCCCGCCCCAGCATCGCCGACGCGGTGGTCTCGGTGCAGGTCGTCACTACCCTGCCGATTCGCCAAGAGGTCGAGCTATCGGTCAAGCAGATGCGGGTTGGTAGCACGCCCGAGCAGGCGCTTTTGGCGATGTCGCGCCGCGTCGGGAGTCGCAAGCTCGACGCCGCCATTTCGGCCATTTTGGTGGGGCGGCAAGTGGGCGGCAACGTATCGCAGATCCTGGAGACGACCGCCGCCGCCATGCGCGAAATGGCGCGCCTCGAGGGGGTCGTGCGGGCCAAGACCGCCGGCGGCAAAGCGCAGCTGTGGACGTTGGCTGTATTTCCGTTCGGCCTCATTCTGGCCTTCAGCTTGATAAGCCCCGGGTATTTCGATCCCCTCTCCGAAACGGTGGTGGGAGGGGTGTGCACGACGCTTGGATTCGGCCTGTGGGGCGCGTCCATCGTTTCCGCGCGACGGATTCTGCGGGTGGACATATGACACTCTCCGTCGACCTCCTTCGGTGGTCATCGCTCGCGCTGCTCGCCGCGGCGTCGCTGCTGACATTTTATGTCGTTGGCGCGGCGCCCTCGCGACCGTCGACCCGGCTCGGGCTACGCGGTTTGAAGCGGCAGCGCGCCCTCGCCGAAGGCGGAGCTTGGTCTCTTGTCGAGCCTTTCGTGCGCTGGCTCAGCGCGCGCGCCAGCGCCGTCATGAGCGACCGATTCCACGCCAAGCTCGATCGCCAGCTGACCATGGCGGGCGACTACCTCGGTCTCACGCCCGCCGAGTACGTTGCGCTCAGCATTGTCGGCGCCGGGGTGGGGCTAGCCGCGGGCCTCATGCTCGATCGCGTGACCATGGGAGGAGGCATCGTCGTCGTGTCGTCTCTTTTTCTCGGCGCCGGCTGTGTGTACCTGACGATATCGTCCGAAGCCGAATCGCGCCTCAAACGCATCAACCGCGGACTGCCGCACGCCATCGATCTGATGGCGCTCGGCATGAGCGCCGGCCTCGATTTCCACGGCGCCGTGCGGCAGCTGGTCGAAAAATCGGGTGACGCCAACGACCCGCTCGTCGAAGAGCTGAGCTTCATGCTGCAGAAGATGTCGCTCGGCAACACGCGGCGGCAAGTGCTTACGGAATTTGCCGAGCGCGCGCCGGTCGAGGTCGTGCGGGAATTCGTCGGTGCCGTCGTGCAGGCCGAAGAGCGGGGACACCCCGTCTCGCGCGTGCTTCAGATTCAGGCGACGACCTCGCGCGAGAGGCGCTCGACCGTGGCCGAAGAAAAGGCCGCCCGCGCCGGCGTTGCCTTGATGATACCGCTCGTCCTCTTGTTCGGATCGATCATGCTTTTGCTCTTAGCGCCGACCGTCATTCGGCTGAGCCGCTCCGGCTTTTTTTCGGGCTGAAAGCCTATTTCAAGGTCCTGCCATGGAAGCTCTACGATTCAAAGTTCATCACCTCGGAGGCCGCAGCGAGGAGCTGATCATCGAGACGGAGACGATCCGCATCGGCAGCGGCGCGCATTGCGATGTGCGCCTGCCACTCGATCAAGCGCGGTTCGAGCACGTCGTCGTGCGTTCTACGCCGGAAGGCATCCTCCTGTCGGCCCGCGCCTTCGATCCGCCCCCTACCCTCGACGGCATCGATTTTACCGAGACGGTTCTCCCCCCCGGCGCGATTCTCCATATCCACGACACGACGATCGAAATATCGCCCGTCGCCCGCGCGCCGGAAGTGCCGGCCGCTGACCAACGAAAGCGCGTCAAAAATCTTCGACCGCTCGTCATTCTGGCGCTCGGTATCGCGGCCGCGGTCATGATGATCGCCGCCAAGCCGCGCGCCAAAGATACCGTCGACGACGCACCCGCCGCCCCCGACCTCTTCGCAGCGGAACCGGCGACGTGCCCGCGAAGCTCGGCCGAAGCCGCGGAATCCATCGCCGAAGCCAAGCTCGATCTTGCCACGATCAAACGCGAACGTAGTCCCTTTCACGCCGAAGACGGCGTTCTAGCGGTCCCCCTCTACGAGCTCGCCGCGGCCTGCTTTCGCATTGCCGGAAAGGAGGAAGACGAACGCGGCGCGAGCGCCGCCGCCGCTCAACTGAAGGTGAGAGTGGCGGACGAGTTTCGCATGCACCAAGTCCGGCTCCAGTACGCACTCAAGGTCAAGGACTGGAAAATGGCGCAAGACGAGGTGCGCACGCTCCGCGACTACGCGCTCACCGCGGAGGCATCTGACGGTTCATCTCAGCACGGCGGCGCGCGAGCCACCTACGCGGTCTGGCTTTCCAATCTCGACCGCAAAATCGAGCTTACCCACGGAGGCAAAAAGAAATGAAAGGCTCTCGGCTGGCGGTCTTCTTCATGGCGGCGACAGGCATGGCCGCGGGCGCCGGATGCGCAGCGCGCCCCGGACAAGACGTGCGTGCCAACCTCGAGGTGATGCAGCGCGAGAATACCTGGGAGAAATTGTTCGAGCGCGGTCGCGCTTTCGCCGCCTTCGGCGACCATACCCGCGGCCAGCAGTACCTCTCACTGGCCCTCGACGCGGGGGGCGATCCCACCGTCATTTTGCCGCTTCTCATTCGGGTGTGCGTGGAAGGCGAACGCTTTCTCGCCGCGCTCGACTACGGACGGGCCTACCTGAAGAAAAATCCCGACGATGCACGGCTTCGTTTCGTGGTGGGCTCGCTCGAAGCTGCGGTGGGCGATGCTGCGGCCGCGCTCGCCGAGCTACGGGTCGTCGCCGAAGAAAGCCCGCAAGACGCCGAGGCGCACTACGCGCTCGCCTCGCTGGTGCGCGATCGCCGCGGCGATCCCATCGAGGCCGATCGCCATTTCCGCGAATACCTCCGGATCTTGCCGGCCGGCGCACACGCGGGCGAGGCTCGCGCCGCCCTCCTCAAGGCCGTCCCGTGATCCCCGAAAACGTTTTCGCCGAGACGCTGTTGCAGTTCTTCGCGCCCATCCGAAGCTACCTCGACGATCAGTCGGTGAGCGACATCGTCATCAATGGACCGTTTCAGATTTTCGTGGAGCGAAAAGGCAAGCTCGAGCTGACGCCGGCGCGTTTCGAAACCGGCGACGATTTGACGGCGGCGCTGCGCAACGTCGCGCAGTTCGTGGGCAAACAGGTGGACGAGCAACGCCCTATCCTCGAAGCGCGGTTACCCAACGGCGCGCGCCTTCAGGCGGTATTCCCTCCCGCCGCGCCCGATGGTCCGCACGTGGCCATACGCAAGTTCCCGAAAGCCGCGCTGACCGTAGCGCGTCTCGTCGATCTCGGCGCGCTCACGCCGCTGGCGGCACAGACGCTGCACGCCTTCGTCACCGCCAAGCTGAACATCGTAGTCGGCGGGGGTACGGGGAGCGGCAAAACATCCCTTTTGAATGCGCTCTCGGCGTTCATTCCCGAGAGCGAGCGCGTCGTGGTCATCGAAGATTCTAAAGAGGTGCAGCTGCAACGGCCCCACGTCATTCAGCTGGAAGCGCGCCCGGCCGACAACAAAGGGCGCGGGCAAGTCACGATTCGCGATCTGTTTCGCGCCTCGCTGCGCATGCGACCGGACCGCATCGTGATCGGCGAAATCCGTGGGGGCGAAGCGCTCGACATCGTTCAGGCGATGACGAGCGGACACGGCGGATGTTTGGGAACGCTGCATGCGACGCATCCGCGCGACACCCTCTCGCGGCTGGAGACCATGTCGATGATGAGCAACGTCGAGATGCCCCTCGCCGCCATGCGCATCCAGATCGCCTCGGCCGTCAATCTCATCGTCCAGATCGCGCGCACCCGCGACGGCTCGCGCAAAGTCATGCACATCACGGAAGTCCTCGGCTTCGACGTGGCGAGCGGCACTTATCAGATGCAGGACATCTTCGTGCGTGAATTCGGCGGCACGGGCCCAGAGGGTGCGGTGTCCTCCGAGCTCGTACCGACCGGCGTGCTGCCCGCTTGTTTGCCCCATCTGCGCGAGCACGGTGTCGATCTGCCCGCCGCCCTCTACGAATATGCGCGACAAACCGCCGCGTCAGGGAGGCTTTAGCCATGAACCGACGAATCCTTCTCATTGCGCTCCTGCTGGCCTCCGCGGGGCTCGCCACGTTCGTGGCTTACGTTCGACGCTTCGAGCTCGAACGCTCGGGCGGAGAGCCGGTTCAAATCCTGATTGCCAAAGACGGCATCCTGCGCGGCAAGGTCGTCACGGAGGAGATGCTTGCGGTTCGTTCGGTCCCCGTCGCCTACGTCGAAGACCGCAGTGTCAAGGCGGCAGAACGCGACAAGGTGCTCGGTCTTCGCATCGTGAACCAGGTGGCGGCGAATCAAGCCGTCATGTGGTCGGATTTCAACGATCTGTCCGACGAGCCGAGCGATCTCAGTTCCAAAGTGGAGCCCGGTTTCCGCGCAGTCTACGTGAGCGGGATCCGCGAGGCGCAGGGCTCCGCTCTCATTCGCCCCGGCGATCTGGTCGACGTCATCAGCACCATGGCCGAAAATAGCGAGACACGCGCCTCCAAGGTGTCCGTCGTCGTTCTGCAAAAAGTCGTGGTGCTGGCCAATGGCGTGCGCACGAGCGCCGAGCCGCTTTTACCCGATGTCGACGACAAGCATGCCAAGAGCGCCGTGCGCGACCAGGGATTGACGCTGGCTCTCAGCTTACAACAAGCGCAATCGCTCGCCGTGGCAGGAACCCGCGGTTTTCTCTCGATTGCGCTGCGATCGCGCGACGACGAGCGCACCTTTGCGAACATCGCGCCCGTCGATCGAACCGCGCTCCTCGATCCCAAGGCTCGCGCCGCGGTGAAGCTCGGCGGGGAGGTGCCGCCCCAGCCTTAGCGCTTAAGACTATCGGCGTTCAGTCGCGACGCTCGGGCACCGCGTCGCGAACGGCGTTGTCCGCCGCCACGTCCCGCGGATCGATCGCATCGGGCCAGGTGGGCGGCCCGTCGGCGCTGACATCGATCGGCGTGGCGTCCACCGCCGCGTCGAGCGGGGCCGCTTCGGTTTCGCTCCGTCCGGCATCTTCGACGCTGGGCGGCGACTCGCTGCGCGCGTCGAACGCGCCGTCGACGAGCCATCCATCTTCGGCCCCCGGCGCATCGACGTCTTCTGGTAGCGCATCGTCGGTGGTCGACCCGTCGGCAAGCGCATCCTCTGCGGCGTCGATCATCCCCGGCCCTTCGACGTGTCGGCCGCCACCTCCGTACTCGCCTCCGTCGAAGCATGCGCTCGTCGCGAACACGACGGAAGCGATAAGCATGGGGCCCGAAGCGCGTGCCATCATTCGCATTGCCACGCTCCACTCGCTTCTTCGCATAGGCACGACTGTTCCGCTGCGCCTTGGCAGCGTGATCCCGCTCGTATCCATCCACGGCAGAGTTGACCGGTCACCGGAGGCAGCACAGGGCAAGCAGGAAACGCGATGTCGAAATCGACGCTGTCTTCGCGCTCGCCATCGATGGCAAGCTCGCAAGTGAAGGTTCCCACCGGATACGGGCCGGGCTCCGCGGACGAGCTCCCCTCGCCCGCGCCTTTGGCGAGCAAGAAAGAGACGTACGTGCCCTCGGTTTTCCCCGGCGCGTACTCGCCTAGCCAGCCAATGCCAGGCGCCGGCACCATCGCGTCCGACGACGGATCGTAGAGCGTCTTCGCCGTGATCCTTGATTCTACGGTGACGTCACTCCTGCCGCTGACCAGCTCGCCCACGCAATAGATGGCAGCCGTATCGGTGAAGAACGTGGAGCGCTTGCGATCGCCCCGCTCGTCGAGGGACATGTACACCCGTTTGAGACCCGCCGTCCTGCAGGACGCGAGCGCCGACGCGAGGCAAAGCGCGCCGACGAGGACCGAACCTCCGCCCACCTTGCGATGCCTCGTGTGCTTCATCCTGGCCGGCAGTTAGCAAGCGGTGCGCCATGTCGTGTGGCCCATCTCCGCACTCGAACAGCGTCTTTTTGTGGCGCAGGGCCTGCATTCCTCGAACGCGAGGGCACCCAAGCCGTCACGGGGCAAGGAGTGCCAACCAGGAGCGCCAACCATCACTTGGCACTCGGCAGGACGGTGTGCGCCCGCGTTTGCCATTCCGGTCGAGGCGAGATAGACCGCGCCCATGTCGGGTGTCGGGCGTTGGGTCATGGTGCTCATTTTTGCGGCCCTTGCGTCATGTGGATCCGAGCCCGGGCCGAGCGGCGCGGCGGGAGCAGGGGGAACCGGGGGGGCGCCCCCGGGCGACGGCGGCGATTGTCAGACTGTCGTGGCGACGCATCTCATCGAAGGCGCGCAGCATGTAGCCGTTTGTTCTCCTCTCAGCTACGCGACGAATCCGCCCTCGTCGGGCAACCACTACGCGATCTGGGCAGACTACCGAACCTACCAACGGCCCATCCAGCGGGGCTTCTGGGTGCACAGCTTGGAACACGGCGCCGTGGTCATCACCTACAACTGTCCCGAGGGATGCGCGGAGGAAGTGACCGCGGCACAGACGTTCGTCGACGGTTTGCCGGCCGATTGCGGGCCGATGGCGCGCCGGGTGATCCTCACGCCGGACCCGGAGCTCGATGTCCGTTTCGCGGCGAGCGCATGGGGGGCCACGCTCCGCGCGTCCTGCTTCGATCGCGCTACTTTTTCGGCGTTTTTCAGCGACCATTACGACCACGCGCCGGAGTCGATCTGCGGCGGGGGGACCGACCCTACCGCGCTCTGCGGGCCGTCGATCGGATTGTGACGGGACCTCGACCGTCTTCACGGTGTGCCGCCTGCGCCGTGTTCCTGCGCTATATGTCGAGGCATGGATAATGCGACGAACGGCGGGGCCTCCTCGACCGCGGAAGCCCTGAAGGTGGCCATTACGCAAGCAGTGCCCGACGCAAAAGTAGAGGTCCTCTCCTCGGGTGGCGGTCACTACAGCCTCGAGGTTCGTTCGACGGCATTTCGCGATCGGTCGACCTTGGAGCGGCATCGCATGGTCTACACGGCTATCGCGGCGCTCATGGCGGGGGACACCGCGCCGGTGCACGCCATCGACACGCTCAAGACCGCGACGGATTGAGATGCCGGGCGAGCGACAGATCCTCCACATCGACATGGACGCGTTTTACGCGTCGGTCGAGCAGCTGGATGATCCGTCGCTGCGGGGCAAGCCGGTTTTGGTGGGCGGCCATGAGCGACGCGGCGTCGTCATGGCCGCGTCGTACGAAGCACGCCCCTTCGGTGTGCACTCCGCGATGCCGATGGCGGCCGCGCTGCGACACTGTCCACGCGCGATGGTCGTCATGCCGCGCATGGCGCGCTACGCCGAGGTGAGTCATCTCGTCTTCGAGGTCCTGCGAACGTTTACGCCACTCGTCGAAGGTTTGTCGCTCGACGAGGCATTCCTCGACGTCACGGCGAGCCAATCGCTTTTTGGCGACGGCGTGACCATCGCCCGCAAGATCAAGGAAGGCATCTTCGCGCGAACGGGGCTCCGCGCTTCGGCCGGCGTCGCGCCGTGCAAGTTCGTCGCGAAGATCGCGAGCGACATCGACAAGCCCGACGGCCTTTTCGTGGTACGCGCACCCGAGGTGGTCGATTTCTTGGCGGCGCTTCCCATCGAGCGGATGTGGGGCATCGGCGCGAAGACCGCGCCCAAGATCCACGCCGCGGGTTTGCACACGCTCGGCGATCTGGCCCGCGCCGATGCGCGACGCCTCGAGGAGGTGCTCGGCGCGTGGGGGCTCGAGGCGCAGGCGCTGGCGCGCGGCATCGATCCGCGCAACGTCGTGCCCGACCGACCGGCGAAGTCAATCGGCGCCGAAGACACGTTCGACCGCGACATCTCGGGCCGAGAAGGGCTCGAGCGGCACTTGCTCGGGCAAGCGTCGCGTGTGGCGCGCCGGCTTTGTCGTGAACAGCTGCTCGGGCGCGTCGTCGTGGTCAAGGTGAAATACAGCGATTTCTCGATTCAGTCGCGGCGGACGACGGTCGTCGAGCCAGTGGGCGATACGGACAGCATCTTCGCGACGGTACGCGGTCTCCTCGATCGATTCGACCTCTCGCGCCCCATTCGCCTGACCGGAGTCTCCGTTGCCGATTTGCGCGCCGAGACGACCACAGCGACGCTGTTCGGCGAGCCCGAGGGGGCGCGGCGGCGCCGGCTCGAACACGTCTCTCTCGAGATCGCCGACCGCTTCGGTGCGAGAGGCATTCGCCGCGCGGCCCTGGTCGAAAAGGAATAGAGTTGCTCATGGCCGGCCGCCCCGCTCCTCGACGTCGCGCCCGCGGGCCCGAACCGCTGGGGTCACTGCTTTCACGGGCGTCGCCGGACGATGCCTCGCCGCTTGGCACTCCCCTGCCCCCCCGCGCTTGGTACGATG
>DATHEQ010000070.1:0-8356 GCA_035318505.1 Polyangiaceae bacterium
ATCCGATAACCGGCGATCGACGTCCCATTCCAGCCGCGCCGTGCCGCGTTTCACGCCTTTGATCTGGGCTCCCATCCATGCGCCGTCGCGCTCGGCGATGACGCGTTCGTTGATGCCCGGTCGCCAATTGCTGGGAACGCGCGGGCGCCCAGCGCTGCGAGCTCCGTCGCGGAAAGCGCGGCGCTTGGCGTTGCGATCGAAGCGCTGGCGCACGTTGAGCTCGGTGACCGGCGTGGGGGCAAGAAGCTCGTGCCACGGAAGATCGGCGGCGGTTGCCTCGTCGTCGACGACATTCGCGCGCAGGCTCGCCGTTTCGATGCGGCAGCCCCGCCAGCGGTTGTCCGGCATGTGGCAAACGGCGTAGCTCCCGTCGCGGAGCGACGATGCGGTCACGACGGGATGCGCGTCGTTGCGAACCTGTTGCGCAGTGGGCGGCGCGCTAGGCACGACATCTTCCGAGGGGGGCACGTAGACTTCAGACAGTGACTGGTCGGTCACTTCACCGGTCGACCCGAGCTGCACGCGCGCGCGATCACGCACGACCGCCACCACCGTCCCCTCGACGAACGCCGCGGTCGCGTTCTCGACGATGACCCGCGCCCCCACTTCGACGCCGTGCGCCTTTACCGCGCCGTCGGCGCCGACTTCGGGCAAAGTGGCGGCCTTCGTTTTTGCGCAGGACGTCGCCAGAAGGGCGAATAGAGTCGCGTGGCGTAAGGAGTGGGACATCATCGGCAAGGTGCGTCGCTCCGCAGAGCTTAGTCGCAGCAGCGCCGATCGCTAAAGCTCATAAACGCCAAAAAATTGAAGAAACATCGCAACGCGCAGCGCCCCGGCCTCGCAGCGCCCGTGGCCCAGCGCGCCGCATCGCGCTCGCTTATCTTGCGCGCCAGCGGCCCGCCGCCTTGCGCGGCTCGATATCGCGGTGGGGCCCGCGCCGCCCCCCACCGTCGCCGCAAAATAGGCCAAAACGGCAGCCTCTTGGTAGCCTATTCGACATGCTTACACCGGCGAGAGGGTGGATCGGTGCGGCCCTCATGGCGCTCGGCTCGGCCGGATGCGCTTCCGCGGGCTCGAACCGGGGCTCCTCCTCCGCCCCTGTCGACACCTATTCGCTCTCGAAACCCTGGACAGCCTGGGAAGAGACCGGGCTCGCCACGTACTACGCGTCCAGCCTGGCCGGGCACCGAACGGCGAGCGGCGAACGGTACGACCCGTCCCAGCTGACGGCCGCCCATCGCAGGCTCCCTTTCGGGACGCTCGTCGAAGTGCGCAGACGTGATGGAAAGCGCAGCGTCATCGTACGCATCAACGACCGCGGTCCCTACAGCGGCGCCAATCGCGTGATCGACCTCTCCCGCCGCGCCGCTGAAGCGCTGGGGATCGTGCAAGCCGGCAAAGCGATGGTCGAGATTCATCCCTACGGCGCTCCGGACCGCAACGTTCCGCCTCGTCACTGACCAAGGTGCGACGCGTCTGGCTGCGCTGCCCTTCAAGGGTCGACGCGGGAAACCCACTGCCCCGCCAGTCGCCGAAACGCGCGCTCGCGGCGAACGATCGGTGCGATGCCGCGGCAGGGGGTGGCGAGGTTGCGCTCGCTGCACGAGGCACAGGGCGTGCGGTCCGGTCCGCGTCGGCGATACCACGCCACGAGCACGAAGACAGGGACGGCACCCACCGCGGCCAGCGCCCATCCGGCGACACCGAGCTGCACGGCACTGCCGAATAGGTACGACGTCACCAGCGCAGGAAGGAATCGCGACGCAAGCTTGGGCGCGCGTGCGCTGCGGGCCGAGCGCCGCGCACTCGTGACGACGACCGCGCCGAGGCCCGCCACCCCGAGGCTCAGCAGAGCCGCCCGATCCGCTCCAAAGAAGAACGACGAAATAACGCCCATGACGCCGCCGCTGGCGACGAACAGACAGCCGCGACACACCCGGCTTCGGCGGCCGATCCGGACGACTTCTCCGCCGTACTCGTGGCAGAGCGGGTGATGCGCAAAGCGATGAAAGCGATGCGCCGTACGCGCGAGGCGATCGATTCTGATCGCGAGTTGCCCCGGAATCCGAGGCATCGTCAGCGCGATGCTTGTTTCAAGATGACCGCCGTCCCATAGGCGACGATCTCGTTGGTGTTCTGCATGAGCTCACCGGAATCGAAGCGCATGCCCAAGACCGCATTGGCGCCCTGGGAGATGGCGTGCGCCTCGAGCCGGTGCATGGCTTCGTTGCGCGAGTCGGTAGCAAGTGACGTGAGCGCGGCGATCTCACCGCCGAAAATCTGCTGGCAACCGGCGCACGCCGTTCCGACGATGCTCCGCGATCGAACGGTGATCCCCCAGCACGGTCCCACGACGTGCGCGATCTCGGAGCCGGGCGGAGCATCGAATGTCGTGAGGATCGGTATCTTGTGGATCGGAGAAATCTGCATCCTCGGTTCTCCTCGCATGACGGCGTCAGATCTCGCGAACCGGTCATCGAAGTACGACCAGCGATGGGAGCGAGCTGCGCCCCGCGACGACGCCGCGAAAGTGTAATTGACGCGGCCCTGGTCGTCTACGAAATCAAGCGCTCTAGCAAATGCCATTAGCGACTCATCGGATCGCTGCATTACCGATGCCGAGCGCCCCGAGAGAAACCCATTGCCAACTGAGCCAGCTGGAAACGCCCCGCCTTTTTTTATGAAATACGGCTTTTGCCTATTGGATTTTGGAAGGAAGAAGGAGTTATCCTTTCTCGTATGAGGGGGCATCAAAGTCGGGCGCCCGAGCCGGCTTTCGACGAGCTCGTGGGGCTCATTCGCGACCTTCCGCAGGGAAGGTCGGGCCAAATCGTCAACTGCAAGCTCCACCTGTCGCATACCTGTCAGGCCGCCCACGCGCATACGCTTGCCGAGTTATCGGCAACCCTGCTCGCTGGCTCGCCGCTCGGCGATCCCGTACCAACCGGTTGGACGTTTCTGACCGAAGTCGAGCTGGCGCTCCCGCGCGAAACACTGTTGATCGCAGACATCGCCGGCTGGCGCGCTCCGCACGACCGCATCGTGGCACTTCCGAGCCCCATCGGTTTGGTACCGGATTGGGTGTGCGAAGTACTCGACCCCGGTACGCGTACGCTCGATCTCACCGTCAAGCGCGAAGCTTATGCGATGGCCGGCGTCCGACACCTCTGGATTCTCGATCCCACCGCGCGCGTGCTCGAGGCATACGAAAATCTTCGCGGCCGCTGGCTGCTTTCACTCGCGGTGTCGGAGGATGAGACCGCCGCGCCTCCGTTCGTCGAGCTTCGCTTCGACGTCGGCGACCTCTGGATGCCCGAGCCTCGCCCGAGTCACCGATTTTCGACTTGAACGCGGCGTCTGCGGCGCCGAACGGCGCCCATAGCGCCGAGCGCGCCGGCCACTCCGAGCCAGACGCATCCGTCGGTCCGACTTTGGCCCAGCGTGCCTGGCGCTAGGGAGCATAGGCCACCGGCGCCCGACGGGAAGATCCCGCACTCGGGCGAGAACCCCTGGCGCGGTGTGGCGTCGCACTGTACTGCGGTGGCGGGCGGAAACACCGCACAAATGCCCGCTGCGTCGTCGGGGTCGAGCATGCGAAAGCTCCCGCTGCCGGAGGTGTACGTCGACCACATGGTGGCGGTCGAGACCAGCGAGTGCGCCATCCCCAGAAAGTGCCCCGCTTCATGGGTCACGATCGACTGAAGGTCGTAGGCGTTTTTGGGAACGGGATCGTCCACGGACAGATGCTGCGTGGAGTTGATCTCCATATCCACATCGAAGATCACGCCCGTCCTCCGGCTATACGTCACCGTCGTCAGCCCGAGAACGTTCCCGGATCCCTCGTAGGGCCACTTGTCGTCGCGAAATATGACGAGGTTCGCGTTGGCGTCGGTCTGATTGTACTCGTGCAGCTTGCACGCGGCTGTTCCGAAGCCGTGATCCACGTGGACCGCAGGGGGACTGCCGTTGCTGCACTTCACCTCTTGCCACGCGGCGAACGCTCTCTCCATCACCATGGTCGCGGTGGCGAGATCGATCTGCTTCGAGGCGAGGTACTGCATGGTGTACGCCATGCACGACGATGGCCACGTGATGGGCAGATCGGAGGGACACTCATTCGGGTCGTTGTCGCAAAGGGGGCAGATGGTGGTGCGGCAGTAGGCCGAGGCGGGTCGCACGGCGGTGAGGATGCCGAGCACGACCAGCGTCGCAAAAGTCGACCGCGCGGGACGAAAGGGCCTGGCGGCATGTCGCGGGTTCGGTTCGGACTCACGACGGACGAGGTTCATCCGGCTTCACCCTTTTCTCCTGACGGGTTGGCGCCGATGCCGATCACGTTGACGATGATGTCGCGACGGTGCGGCCGGCGCCGATGTTCCCATAAATAGATGGCTTGCCAAGTCCCGAGAGCAAGCTGCCCCGCGCGAATGGGAATGTTCTCCGAGCAACGCGTCAGCACCGACTTGGCATGCGCAGGCATGTCGTCCGGGCCTTCGGCGTCGTGCTCCCAGTCTCGCGACTCGGGTGCCATCGTCGACAGCCATTTGACGAGATCCCGCAGCACCGCTGGATCCGCGTTTTCTTGGATGACGAGCCCGGCCGAGGTGTGCTGAACGAACACCGTGCATTGTCCGGTCACGACGCCGCTCGCGCGAACCACGTCCCGCACACGGGCCGTTACATCCGTTGCGCCTTCTCCTCGTGTCGATACTTCGAGCGTGTCCTGGTAAACTCGCATGCTCAAACTGATGGTGGCCGATCCCTTTCTAGCATGGCCTACCCCGACCACGGACAAATGCCTTCACGGTTGAGCCGGCCGGCGATCCTCGGCGCGGTCGCCTCCATCCTGGGGCTCACGTTCGCCGCCTATTCGAGCGTGGACTACGCCGCGCACCTCGATCGCCGTTTGCACGACGTGCACTGCAGCCTCGTACCCGGCCTTACGACAGGCGCCGACGAAGAGAATCCCTGTCGCGCCGCCATGTACAGCGCGTATTCCGCTCTTTTCCGTGGCTCGTATTGGGGCGGCATTCCCATTTCGCTCTTTGCGCTCGGCGCGTTTTCGTTTTTCTTCGGCTTTTCGATCTACCTTCTGTTCGCCGGGTCCCGTGCGTCGCAGAAGGCCCTCTGGTTTTTCGCCGCGGCCGGCGCCACGCCGTTCGTGGTCTCCCTCGTCATGTTCGTGATCTCGATCACCAAGATCGGATCGCTCTGCAAAACGTGCGTCGGGATCTATCTGTCATCGACGCTGCTTTTCGTCGCGGCGCTCCTCGCTGCAAGGGCCACCCTGCCGAGCTACGAGGAGAACGCGTCGCGACCGGCCGGTAAATGGGGACCGCCCGTGCTGTGGGGCCTTGCCCTCGCCGCCAGCGCGCTTTTGCCATCGCTCGTCTACGCTGCGGCAGTGCCCGACGAACGGCCGTTTCTCGGTAACTGCGGCAAGCTCGAAAAGACGGTCGAACCCCACAACGCCTTGCTTCACCTGAAAACATCGCAATCGGTGAGGCTGGCCATCCTTTTCGAAGACCCGCTCTGCCCCACCTGTCGCGCTTTTCACCAGCGCCTCATCGCCGAAGGCGCCTACGATCGCCTCGACGTAAAGCTCAGCCTTTTCCCGCTCGACAGCGAGTGCAACTGGATGCTGACGACGCCCTTGCACCCCGGCGCGTGCACGGTTTCGAAAGCCGTCATCTGCGGCGGCGATCAAGCGCGGCAGGTGCTGGAGTGGGCCTATGACCAGCAGGATGATCTCGTCAAAGTCGCGAAGGCCGGAGATGCCGAACTACGCCGCGTGATCGCCAAGCGATGGGGCTCGAGTGTTGCCTCGTGCCTCGATGCTCCCGCCACCAAGCAGAAGCTCAATCAGCAGCTTCACTTCGCGGCTGACAATTCGATCCCCGTCTCGACGCCGCAGATGTACCTCGGCGATCGGAAAGTGTGCGATGAAGACACCGATCTCGGCCTGCGCTACACGCTGACGCAGCTCGCGCCGGAGGTCGTGCCATGAGGCCTTCCGAAAGCCCGTCGCGCGCTGCCCTGGTCGGCCTCGCCGGCGGCGTGGTGATGCTGATCGCCGCCACGCTGACCGTCCACGCCACGGTCCGCTCGGCGCGCGAGCGTTTGGTCAGCGCGGCCGCGCCCAGCAAGGTCGCCGTGGCGGCCAACGCCGAAGAAGCGTACTGCACACCCCGTTTCAAGGAAGTCCTCGAGCGCGTACTGCATTCGTGCGGTCTCGCCGAAGGAGAGGCGCGCCGAGGGTGCAAACCCGCCGACGTGAAGACGTTCGCATCCATCAGCGGGCAGGATTTCAACGAGCTGTTCACGCCATTGCGCAAGCGCGGCGCGGTCATTCTTTTCGATTCCGGCAAAGAAGATCTCGACGAAGGTGCCGCAAAAATTCTGGAAGAGCGCTGGCTCGACCGCAAGGGCGCTCGCTATTTCTTCGTCGTAGGGCGCGCTTCCAAAACGGGGACGGTGGATACCAACCGCGCCTTGTCGCACCGGCGCGCCAACTCGATCCAGTTTCACGTCAAAGACAAATTTGCGGATCCCGAGCTCGATAAACGTCTGGGACTTCTCTGGCTCGGTAACGAATTCGCGCAGCTCGACAAGGACTTTTGCAATTGGGAAACGTCACGGTCCGGCAGCAAATGCGACGACGAGTCGATCAACCGCAGCGCTTTCGTCTCATGGGTCGACTGCCGGCTTTGACCGCGGTAGGGCTCCGGGTTGGCCTCCTTGCGTGCGCGGGGTGGTCAACCAGCTGCCGCGACGATGCCAGTCAAGCAGCGGCGCGCGCGGCCTCGCGCGAGCGCAGCGAGGTCGTGGTTGCCAAAGGAGCCGTCCCCGAAACGAAAGCGTCCGTCGCGAGCGCTCCGCTACCCGCACCTGCGGCTCCGCGCAAGATTTGCGACGGACAGCTCGGCAAGCCAGGTCGCGATTTGACCAAGAAAGCGCTGGCCCGCAAGTTCGCTCCGGGCGCGAAGGGCCCTTCCCCCACGCTTTCCACCGGAAAATGGCTGTGGATCAACCTATGGGCTGCGTGGTGCGCGCCGTGCAAAGAAGAGATGCCGCGTTTGGCTGGGTTCGCGGCTCGACTCGCTCAGGCCGGGCAGGACGTCACACTCGCCTTCGTATCCCTCGATGACGACGAACGACAGCTCGAACAATTTCTCGCCGCGAGTGGCGAAGGGCATGCCCGCGCCACCTATTGGCTGCGCGACGGGCGCGAACGCGACGACTGGTTGACCGCCATGGGCTTACCCAAGGCGCCCGATCTGCCGGTGCAGATTCTGGTCGATCCGCGCGGCAAAGTCCGGTGCACGGTGCACGGTGCGATTGAAGACGGCGATTTTGCGGAGATCGCCGCCGCGCTGGCGACGCCCTGAGCGGGTGCGCGTCACCGCCTCAGCCGGCGCGGCGATTGAACTCGAGAGAGACCAATCGGCGCCAACGGACGCGCGCGGTGGCGTAGAACACGGATGCCGCGCGAACATTCATTTCGAGATCCGCGAGCCGCTGCTCGACCAGCGTCGCCGCCTCGTGCTTGGAAAAAGGAAGCTCGCGCGGTACCGGTCGATCGGACGCGAGCCAGCGGTGAAAAGCCTCATCGGCCCACGCCAATCCTCGCTGGTAGGCGCTCTGGTCATGCGCTTCGCCGAACATCTCCATTCAGCCCCTCGCAGGGAAAAGAGCGTAGCAGCCTAAAACGGATCTGCGGCGCAGGAACGCCGCATCACGGGACCTTCTTCGACGTTCACGAGAGTGTCACACGGTGTCGGCGTGTGCGGCGGTCAAATCGAACGATTGTTTTTCTCGTTCGGAAGCACATTCACGCCACCTGCAATCAGCAACGAGTGCGTCGGCGGTTGCAATTTGCAACGGAGCTGAACTTGTTTCAGGTCTATTTCACGACGACACGGTGTCTTCAACGCAACGCCGGGATGAATGACTAGGCATGTCTGCAATGCGGCGAGGGACGCGCCTAGAGCTCGTCCTCCTCGAACGCGATGCCGCCATCGCCCTTACCTCCGCCGCGACCTCCCATTCCACCGGCGCCCGCCGCGCCAGCTCTGCCTGCGCTCCCCGCGCTGCCGGCTTTGCCTCCGCCGCCCGCATTGCCGCCTTTTCCGCCTTTGCCGCCCGCGCCCGCCGCGCCACTGCTCCCGCCTTTGCCAGCGCTTCCTGCCATCCCGCCCGCGCCGGCTTTGCCGCCCGCACCGCCCTTACCGCCCCCGCCGGCGCCCCCGCCCATACCGCCGGAGCCCGATGCGCCGGCCCGGCCGGCGCTACCACCTTTGCCGCCATTTCCAGCGGAACCTGCCGATCCGCCTCTTCCTGCGTCGCCACCGGTTCC
>DATHEQ010000071.1:0-25089 GCA_035318505.1 Polyangiaceae bacterium
TGGCCCGATGAAATCCTTCGTAGGGGGGAATGGGGCGGCGATCCTGGGCCAGGCGGTCGATGGGGGAGGCGAGGGGAGCGGCGCCGTCGATGGGGAGGGTCACCCCGGTGATGAACGCGGCCGCCTCGCTGAGTAGAAAACAAACCGCGGCGCTTACCTCGGCTTCGCTTCCGAACCGGCGGAGCGGCACGTTGTCGCGCAAGAGCGGGATGAGCTCGTGAACGGAGCTCTCGTACGTATCGAGGCCGCTCGAGGCGATGTACCCAGGAGCTACGGCGTTGACCCGCACGCCTGCCGCGGCCCATTCCACGGCCGAAGTCTTGGTCAGGTTGATCATGCCGGCGCGCGCCGCCCCCGAGTGCGCCATGCCCGGCATGCCTCGCTCGCAATCGGCGACGATGTTCACGATGGCGCCGCCATGATCGGCGAACGATCGCTCGAACACCTCTCTCGACATGAGAAAACCGCCGAGCAGGTTGGTGCGAACGACGGCTTCGAAGCCTTTGCGCGAGATCGAGACGAGGGGCGACGGGTATTGCCCCCCGGCGTTGTTGACGAGACCGTGGATGCGCCCGCGCTCTTCGACGATGGCGCCGACGGCGCGCTTGACCGCCTCCTCGTCGCGAATGTCGCACACCTGATGCGAGGCAGAGCCGCCGTCTTCCGCGATCTCGGCCACGGTGCGCGTGAGCTTCTCCTCGGTGCGCCCGAGAACGACGACGTGGGCGCCGAGCGCGGTCAGCTCGTGTGCGATGCAGCGCCCGATGCCGCTACCCCCGCCTGTGACGACGACGACCTGCTCTCGAAAGAGTTCGGGACGAAATACGGTGCGATAAGGCATTAATGAACCACGATTCAGTTATGGTTGATATAGCGCATCACGACCATCATGTGAATGGAAAAAACAGACAACAACACACACGGACGAGAATGAGTCGTGAATCAGTCCGAGCAGCGCGTCACTCCCCCACGATGGGAACGAGGCATTGCTCCCGGGCGCCCTGCAGCTCCTCGAGCGTGGCGCGAATGATCTCCAACCCCGCCCCCCGCACGACGAAGTCGCTGGCGGTGGTGACGCCGAGCTCGATGAGCGAAACGCCCGCCCGGCGCGCGCACTCGCGAACCTCGGCGAGCTTGGCGGGCGAAACCGACGCCACGATGCGGCTCGGCTCTTCCGAGAAGAGCGCTGCCACGTGTCCGCCTGCCACGGCGGGCAGCGAAACGTCGACCCCCACCAACCTACCCGGCGGAGGCGCCGCGACGCAGCACTCGACCAGTGCCGTCGCCAGCCCGCCGTCGGAAATATCGTGCATCGATGACACCAAGCCGCCGCGCGCGAGCTCGAGGGCAAGCGATTGCACCTTTCGCTCCATTTCGAGGTCGAGGGGAGGCAGACGCCCTTGAACTTTGCCCGTGCGCGACACCACGTATTCTGACCCTCCGAGAAGCCCGGCGCCCGTAGGGCCGAGCAGCACCACGGCCGCGCCGGGACCATCGAAAGGAAGGGTCACCACGTCTTCGAGGCGAGCCACCAGGCCGACCGCGCCAATGGTGGGCGTAGGTAGGATCGCGCGCCCGTCGGTCTCGTTGTAGAAGCTCACGTTGCCACTGACGATGGGGACGCCGAGCGCGCGGCAAGCGGCGGCCATGCCGTCGATGGCCCGCGCGAACTGCTCCATGATTTCCGGGCGCTCGGGTGAGCCGAAGTTCAAGCAATCGGTGAGCCCGATGGGCTCGGCGCCGCTGACGGCGAGGTTGCGACAAGCCTCGGCCACGGCCATCGCCGCCCCTTGATAGGGATCGAGCTCGACGTAGCGGCCGTTACAGTCGGTGGCGAACGCCAGCAGCTTGTCGACGGTGCGGCCGTCCTTTTCGCAAGGGACGCGCACGACGCCCGCATCCGACCCGCAGCGAACGACAGTCCCTCCGCGCACGGTTTGATCGTATTGGCGGTAGATCCAGCGGCGCGACCCGAGGTTGGGCGAGCCGATGAGACGCAGAAGCTCGGCTTTGAGATCCGTGGGAGCGGCGATCGTGCGAGGGTCGAACGCATGCCGCCCTGGCAGCGACGGATCGGGCCCGCGCGGGCGGTCGTACTTCGGTGCGGCGTCGGCCAAGATCGAGACCGGCAGATCACAGACCACGGCCGGCTCGCGCGAGGGGGGGGCCGCGCCTTCGAGCGGGTCGAACCCCGGCGTCGCACGCACGACCCAGCGCCCGCTGTCGGTGACGCGACCGATGACGACCGCATCGAGGTCCCATTTCTTGCAGATGCCGATGACCCGCTCTTCGCAGCCCTTCTTGGCGACGAGCAGCATCCGCTCTTGTGATTCGGAGAGGAGCATCTCGTAAGGCGTGAGTCGCCGCGCGCGCCGCGGGATCTGATCGAGATCGAGGTCGAGCCCGTTGCCCGCGCGCGAAGCCATCTCGACCGACGACGAGGTGAGACCGGCGGCGCCCATGTCCTGAACACCTTCCAAAAGATCCTCCGCAAAAATTTCGAGGCACGCCTCGATGAGGAGCTTCTCCATGAACGGGTCACCGACCTGCACCGTGGGGCGCTGGCTCGGTCCGCCGTCGCTGAACTCATCGGACGCCATCGTGGCGCCGTGAATGCCGTCGCGCCCCGTCTTGGCGCCCACGTAGAGCACGGGATTGCCGAGGCCTCCGGCGCGCCCGTAGAAGATGCGATCGGTCCGCGCCACGCCGCAGGTGAAAGCGTTGACGAGGATGTTGCCGTCATAGCTCGGGTCGAATTGCACTTCGCCCCCCACCGTGGGAACGCCGACGCAATTGCCGTAACCGCCGATCCCGGCGACGACTCCTTTGAGCAGCGCCGCGGTGCGCGGGTGGTCGGGCCTGCCGAAGCGAAGCGAGTCGAGTGACGCAACGGGGCGCGCGCCCATCGTGAAGACGTCGCGCAAGATCCCGCCGACGCCAGTGGCCGCCCCTTGGTACGGCTCGATGAACGACGGGTGATTGTGCGACTCCATTTTGAAGACCGCCGCAAACCCGTCGCCGATATCGACGACGCCCGCGTTTTCCCCCGGTCCTTGGATGACGCGCGGCCCTTCGGTGGGAAGGCGACCGAGATGCACGCGCGACGATTTGTAGGAGCAGTGCTCGCTCCACATCACGCTGAAAACGCCGAGCTCGGTGTACGTCGGCGTGCGGCCGAGCGCATTCACCGCGCGCTCGTACTCGTCCTTCGTGAGATGGTGCGATCGAACGAGATCGTCGGTCAGCGGGGGGTCACCGGGAAACGGCGCGGGCGTGGGAGCGGCAGCGGGCGGCATGGCCCCTTGCAATTAGCGCAGCGGCGGGACGGCGGGTAGTGGGTCTGCTACGCCGGCGCGCCGCGGCGCGTTTCAATCGCTTCCACCACCTTGTCGTAGTCCGCCGGCAGCTGGATGGGCGGATTGGCCTGCTGTGAGCTCAATCCGGGAAGCGCGCGCTCGTGGTAGCGCACCTTGAACTCGGTGAACTTGAGGCCGTTGGCCGTCGATAGGACGACGATGCGACTCTTCTTGTCGATAACGCCGCGCCCGATGAGCTTCTCGAGAACGGCGAGCGCCACTGCGGTATGAGGGCAAGTGTACATTCCGGATCGGTCAGCCCGTGCCGCTGCTTCCGCGAGCTCCTCTTCCGATGCATCTTCCACGACGCCGTTCATCGCCTCGAGGGCACGAAGGGCCCGGGGCGAGCTCACGGGATTGCCGATTTGGATCGCCGTCGCCAGGGTCGGTGCGGCCTTGATGGCGGCCACCTCTTTTTTGCCCGCCTTCCAGGCGCGGTAGAGCGGATTGGCCGCTGCCGCCTGTGCCACCGCGAGACGCGGGTACCGGTCGATGAGCCCGAGATCCTTCATCATGCGAAATCCGGCGTAGAGGGCCCCGGCGTTTCCGAGATTGCCGCTCGGCAGCACCACCCAGTCGGGCACTTGCCAATCGAACTGCTGCACGATCTCGATGGCCACCGTCTTCTGTCCCTCCAAACGAAGCGCGTTCATCGAATTGGCCAAGTAGACGAGCTTGGCGTCGGCGAGACGCTGCACGATGGCCATGCAGCCATCGAAGTCGGTGTCGAGCGAGAGCACCAGCGCGCCGTTGGCGATCGGTTGTACGAGCTGCGCCGTGGAGACTTTGCCCGCCGGAAGCAGCACAGCGACGGGGAGCCCCGCCGCGGCACCGTACGCCGCGAGCGAAGCCGAGGTGTCGCCGGTCGACGCGCAGGCGATGGCGCGAACGCGCAGTCCCTCCGCGACCGCTTGGCGCACGACCGAAACGAGCACCGTCATTCCGAGGTCTTTGAACGAGCCGGTGTGGCTGTTGCCGCACATCTTGACCCAAAGGTCGTCGCAGCCGAGCTCACGGCCATAGCGGTCGGCCCAAAAGAGGTTCGTCCCCCCTTCGTCGGTCGAGACGATGCGATCGTCGGGCACTTCGGGCGCGACCCATTCACGCTTGCCCCACACGCCCGAGCCGTACGGCCAGAGCGTCCGCTTGTAGCGATCGTCGAACAGCTTCATCCAGTCCTTGGGAGCCCGCGCCGAAGCCAAAGCTCCGAGATCGTGCACGACCTCGAGGAGCCCGGTGCAGCGTGGACATCGGTAGATGGGCTGGGTAAGCGGAAAGGCCCCTTCGCAACCGGAAAGACAGCGGAACTCAGCGTGGAACGCCATGGGTTTCGCGAGTCTAGCCGAACCTTCTAACTTAGCACACGGAACCGCGTAGCGCATTACGCACTTATGGCGCATCCTTAAAGGAAGCACGGCGCGTTTATCTTCCCGGTAAGAGAGCCGCCCCGTTCTTCGGTCGGACGGTTGGTCCGGCCGACACGTCTCACTTAAGAGTCGAGCTCCTCCTCATGCGTATCGCTCATCTCTCGGATCTACATTTGCTCGAACCGAACGTGGAGCGGCGATCGTTCCGCGACCGGGTCCGGCTCGGCTACTTGTCTTTGTTTCGCCCTATCGATGTCGCTGCCCGCATGCGCCGCGCCCGGCGCGCCCTCGAACAAGCCAAGACACTCGGGTTCGATCACCTCGTCATCTCCGGCGACCTCACCGAGGACGGTACGGCGCCACAGTTCGAGCAGCTCGGCTTCGTGCTTTCCGAAAGTCGCATCGACCCGCTCAAGGTGACGCTCGTGCCTGGCAACCACGACGCCTATTGCGACCGTGCGGCCTTCGCGCGTGCGCTCGATGGCCCCCTTCGTCCCTACGCGCCCGGCAGCGGTGGCGTCGCCGGCAAGGTGATTGACCTCGGCGAAGCCGTACTTCTGCCCATCAGCACGGCGGTCCATCAGCACTGGGCCTATTCGTCCGGCCATATCGAAGGCGCCATGTACGACGGCATCGACAAGCGGGCCTCCGACCCCGGTCTCTCCAAGCGGGCAATGATCGTCGTGCAGCACCATGCGCCGACGCGGCACCCGGTCGCAGCCATGCAGTGGGTCGACGGCTTGCGGGGTTATCAGCGTCTCCTCGCGCTGCTCGCCAAACTTCGGGGTGTCCAGGTTCTGCATGGCCACCTCCACACCGCGGTGACGCGGGTCCTCGAGATGGGCGGTATCACGCGCATCTTCGGGGCTCCCGCCGTCGTCGAGGACGACGAGCCGCGTGTGCGCATTTACGAGACCCGCGGCGGCATCATCGTCGCCGCCTGATTCGGCCGGGGTTCACCCACCTCCGTATCCAACGCCGTTGCCTCGGCTACGAGATCGACTAGATTGCGTCTCCCTTAGACCAACGGAGGCAACATGCTCAAAGCAGGCGACAAGGCCCCCAACTTTTCCCTCGAGACGGATACCGGCAAAACGATCACGCTGGGTGAGCTCGGGGATAAGCCGGTCGTGCTCTTCTTCTACCCGAAGGACGACACACCGGGATGCACCATCGAATGCAAGGAGTTCCGTGACGCGCTTCCGAAGTTCGAGGCCAAGGCGCACGTGCTCGGAGTAAGCTCCGATGACAAGGCCAGTCACATCGCCTTCCGCGAGAAGTTCGGGCTGAACTTTCCGCTGCTCGTCGACGCCGAAGGCAACGTCGCCAAGGAATTCGGCGTGTGGGCAGAGACGCCCTACGGTCCGCAAAACAAGCGCACCACGTTCATTCTTCGCGGCAACACCGTCGATCGCGTCTTCGAAAGCGTGAAACCGCAAGGACACGCCGACGAGGTCCTGAAGGCCCTCGGCTGATCATGGGGCGCGGCGGCGTTCGCATCGAGAAGGACACTTTTGGCCCCATCGAGGTGCCGGCCGAGCGGCTGTGGGGCGCGCAGACCCAGCGCTCGCTCACGAATTTCAAGATCTCCGGCGAACGCATGCCGCGCGCCCTCATCCATGCGCTGGCGCTGGTCAAAAAAGCGGCCGCGCTCGTCAACCTCGATCTCGGGACACTCGACCACAAGAAGGGTCAGGCGATCATCGCCGCCGCCGACGAGGTGCTGGCGGGCAAGCACGATGACGAGTTTCCGCTGGTGGTCTGGCAAACGGGAAGCGGCACCCAGACCAACATGAACATGAACGAGGTGCTGGCCAACCGGGCGAGTGAGTTGGCCGGCGGCGAGCGTGGCGAGGGGAGGCTCGTTCACCCGAACGACGACGTGAACCGCGGGCAATCGTCGAACGACGTGTTCCCGACGGCAATGCACGTAGCGGCCGTCGGCGCGATCAAAGACCAACTATTGCCCGCGATGGGCAGGCTGAAGGGCGCGCTCGGTGACAAGGCCGGGGCGTTCAAGTCGATCGTCAAAATCGGACGCACGCATTTGCAGGATGCGGTGCCGCTCACCTTGGGCCAGGAGTTTTCGGGCTACGTCGCGCAGCTCGAGCACGGCATGACCCATTGCGAAGCCGCGCTGCCGCACCTCTGCGAGCTCGCGGTCGGCGGGACGGCCGTCGGGACCGGTCTCAACGCTCACCCGGAGTATGCCGTACGCGTAGCCAAAAAGCTGACCGAGCTCACCGGGCATCCTTTCGTGACGGCGCCGAACAAGTTCGAGGCGCTAGCGGCCAACGACGCGCTCGTTCACGCGCACGGCGCGCTGAAGACGGTCGCCGCGTCGCTCACCAAGATTGCCAACGACATCCGCTGGCTCGCTTCCGGTCCGCGCTGCGGTATCGGCGAGATCACGATTCCCGAAAACGAGCCGGGCAGCTCGATCATGCCCGGCAAGGTGAATCCGACGCAATGCGAGGCGGTGACGATGCTGGCGGCGCAGGTGATGGGCAACGACGTCGCCATCAACATCGGAGGCGCGTCGGGCAATTTCGAGCTGAATGTCTTCAAGCCCGTCATCATTCACAACTTCTTGCAGAGCATTCGCCTTCTGTCCGATGGATCGGACAGCCTGCGCGAGCATTGCGTCGTCGGTATCGAGCCGAATCGCGAGCGCATCAAGTCGAACCTCGACAATTCACTGATGCTCGTCACCTCGTTGAATCCCCACATCGGCTACGACAACGCCGCCAAGATCGCCAAGACCGCACACAAGCAGGGCAAGACCTTGCGTGAGGTCGCCGTCGAGCTCGGTCTCATGACCGGTGAACAATTCGACGAGTGGGTGCGCCCCGAGAAAATGGTCTAACGCGGTCGGCGTCTTTCCACGCGTCGCGGGCCAGAAGAAAAGGTCGTCAAGCATTTGACGGAAGAGCCCGGCTACGTCGCAGTGCGTTGACACGTGGCATGCATGCCGCGCTGCGCCCACGTGATCGCCCGGTCGCGCTTCCCGCGTTTTCGCCGCAAGATTCGCGCGATCAAGACAGTTAGGAATGCGCAACGCTTCGCGCGAAAAGCCTTTCGCGCGAACGAATCATTGCTCGTAGCGCGTCCGCACCGAAGAAATACGGCTTTTTTGGCCGAAACATACGTGCCATGCTAAAAAATGAAGATTGAGAAGAGGGGGCACGGAGTTTGCTTAGACCCCAAAGGACATGGACACGATGCCAGAATCGACTGAGGTAGTCCGGCGCGGCCGGACTGATCAAAAGACACCAACGACCGACCGACAGGTCCGGTCCGATAACGACCGGGCAACTTGGAGGCTTCCCGCAGGGCTGATATCAAAGCGCGATGCGGAGGCCGAAAGTCCCTGCACCGACTAGCTCTCCCCGCCGCGCGGCCTTTCACCGCGCGGTGCGCGAACATGAGCGGTTGAGTCCGGCGCTTCGTAGGCGCCCCGCGGCGTGATGCTGCTGGCCGATCTTCCTGTCGCGATCGCTCGAACGTATGCGATCGTGCTCGGGCTCTTCGGCGGCAGTTTTCTCAACGTTGTCATTCATCGCGTGCCGCGTGGAATGAACATCGCGCGCCCCGCGTCGCATTGTCCTCAATGCGGCAAGCCGCTGCGCTTCTACGACAACGTACCGATTGTCTCGTACGCCGCGCTCGGCGGACGCGCCCGGTGCTGCGGGGCGAAAATCTCCCCGCGCTATCCCTTGGTCGAACTCGTTGGGGGCCTCTTGGCGTGGGCCATCCTCGAGGTGTTGGTGCTCCCCTTGGCGGATGGCGTCTCGGTGGGGCGCGGGGCAGCCATATTCTTCACCTACTTGGTCTTTGCGCTCGCGCTGGTCGCGGTCGCTTTCATCGATCTCGAACATATGTACGTTCCCGATGCGATCTCCATCGGCGGCACGGTCGTCGGCGTCATGACGTATTCGCTGCGCGCCGACGTCGACCTCGTCGACACGCTCGTCGGCGCTGCCGTTGGTTTCGCCGTGGTGTGGCTTCCATTTTCCGTGCTCTACCGCTGGATTCGCGGTCGCACCGGAATGGGTCTCGGCGACGCCAAGCTGGTGATGATGGCGGGCGCTTGGTTCGGGTGGAGCGGAGCGATCTTCGCGCTTCTAGCCGGTGCGGTGCAGGGAACGGTAGCGGCGCTCATTGTCCTGCTCGCCCACGGCCGCATCGAGGAGCCGTCGTCCGTGCAAAAGGAAAGAGAAGAAACGGCGCAGATCCTCGCGAAGTTGTCGCTGGAGGACCGCGCCCATGCCGAGGCGGAGCTTCGCCGCGATCCGCTCTACGAAGCTGTCCCTGCGGGCAGCGTCGGTCTCGCGAGGATCGCTTTTGGCCCCTTTCTCGCGCTCGCCATGCTCGAGTATCTCTTTATCGGTCCGTTCGTTGCGGAGTACGTGGGATGGCTCGATCCTTCAGGCTGATGCTGGCGCGTTGGCAGGAGCGCGGACCTAGCCGGGGTGCACGGCGCGCGTGGGCCTTCTTTGCGAGCTTCTTGCTCGCGGCATGCGGCTCTCGGCTGCCAGCGCCGCCGACCGGACCGCACCCTGCAGGAAGCACCGTCTACATCGACGTCCCCTATCCGCCGCCGGCCGCACGCGTCGAAGTCGTGCCTGCGCCGCCTCGCGATCCCGGTGCAGTGTGGGTGGACGGCGAATGGGCCTGGCAGGGAAAACGATGGGCGTGGCTTGCAGGGGGCTGGGTGGTGCCGCCGCGCGGCGCCTACTTCGCACCCTGGCTGGTGTATCGGCTCGACAACGGCCGCCTTCTTTTTGCGTCGGGAAGCTGGCACGCGACCGGCGGGGATCGCATACCAAATCCTGTCGTGCTGGACGCCGCCAGGAACGGATTGGACGACGAAGGATCGCCGCAAATGGGGGCTCCTAGCGCGTCTGGGACGCCGCCGTAGCCTCTTTCAGGGCCTGTATGGCCCTAGTGCGGGCTCATCCAGCCTGCTAAGAGTCAGCCCATGCTAGTTCCGGCGCACGTCTTTCGCGAATACGACATCAGGGGCATCGCCGATCGCGAGCTCTCGAGCGATCTCATCCGCGCGACAGGCGAAGCGTTTGCCGCTGCCGTCATCGAACAGGCGCCCAAGGGAAAGAAACTGAGCATTGCGGTAGGACGCGACTGCCGGCTCTCGTCTTCGCGCCTCTTCGAAGCGCTCGCCGAAGGGCTGACGCGTGCGGGGGTCGACGTCATCGACATTGGCGTAGGGCCGACGCCGCTTTTGTATTTTGCCGTGCATCACCTCGACACCGATGGCGGCGTCATGATCACCGGCAGCCACAATCCGGGCGACGAGAACGGTCTCAAGCTGATGAAGGGCAAGGCGTCCTTTTTTGGCGAAGAGATCCGTCATCTGCGCGACCGCGTGGCGCTGCCTCTACCGCGGCCGTCGGGTCCAGCAGGGTCCATTCGCAAAGTCGATGTCTCGGAGGCTTACGTCGCTCGCGTCGCCGAAGGCATGGAGCTGGCGGGGAGCGGCTTGCGCGTCGTCGTCGACGCCGGCAATGGCTCCGCCGGGCCTCTCGGCATCGCGGCGCTTCGCCGTGCCGGTCTCGATCCTGACGCGCTCTTCTGCGAGATGGACGGGCGCTTTCCCAATCATCATCCCGATCCCACCGTCATCGAGAACCTCGCCGCCCTCATCGCGCGCGTCAAAGAGACCAAGGCATCGGTCGGTATCGCCTGGGATGGCGACGGTGATCGGCTCGGCGCCGTCGATGCAACGGGCGAGGTGGTGTGGGGTGACAAGCTGATGGTGCTCTTCGCGCGCGACGTGCTGCGCCACCGCCCGGGAGCGGCCATCCTCGGCGAAGTGAAGTGCTCGCAGACGCTCTACGACGACATCGAGAAGCACGGCGGTCGCCCCATCTTGTGGAAGACCGGCCACTCCAACATCAAGACGAAGATGAAAGAAGAAGGCGCGCTGCTCGCGGGCGAGATGAGCGGCCACCTTTTCTTCGCTGACCGCTATTACGGTTACGACGACGGTATCTACGGCGCCTTGCGACTTCTTCAAATTCTCGCCCAATCGAAGAAGACGATCGGCGAGCTGCTCGCCGATCTTCCGATCACCTTCGTGACCCCCGAGCTGCGCGTGCAATGCCCCGACGACCTGAAGTTCGAAGTCGTGGATCGCGTGCGCGATCGTTATCGCAAGAAGTACGAGGTCATCGACGTCGACGGCGCGCGCATTCTCTTCGGCGATGGCGCGTGGGGTCTGGTGCGCGCCTCCAACACCGGTCCCGTGCTCGTGCTCCGCTTCGAGGCGCGCACCGAGCGCCGGCGCGATGAGTTGCGCGCCGAAGTCGAAAAGGCCGTTGCGGAGGAACGCAAGGCTCTCATGGCATGACCGAGGACTGGACCGTCGGCCGCGTCGTCAGTTGGGCGGCCGATGACTTTCGCCGACGAGGTATCGAGAGCCCGCGCTTCGAAGCGGAGCTGCTGCTCGCTCATGCGCTCAAGATCGATCGGATGCGCATCATCATCGAGCCCGCGCGCGCCCTCGATGACGGGGAGCTGGCCCGTTACCGCGATCTGATCCGCCGCCGGCGCGCGGGCGAGCCGGTCGCGTACATCCGCGGCGAAAAGGAGTTTTACGGGCGCGTGTTCCACATCGACCAACGCGTGCTCGTGCCGCGGCCCGATACCGAGATTCTCGTGGACACGGCGCTGCGCCGAACGACGGCGTCGTCGATGGGAGGGCGCTACCTCGACCTTTGCACCGGATCGGGATGCGTCGCCGTGTCGCTGGCCAAAGAACGGCCGACTTGCAAAGTGTTTGCGGTCGACCTGTCACTCGAAGCCCTCGCCGTCGCCGAGGACAATGCGATCCGGCTCGGCGCGATTTTCCCGATGGTGTTTCTACATGGCGATCTCTACGAGCCGCTCGAAGCTTTTGCGGGGCTGCGTTTCGAGCTCATCACCGCCAACCCGCCGTATATCGCCGACGCCGACTTCGCTACGCTTCCCGCCGATGTGCGCGGATTCGAGCCGCGGATCGCCCTGACGGGGGGCCCCGACGGTCTGGCGGTCATGAGCCGCGTCGTTTCGGGGGCACGGGCCAAGCTGCGTCCGGGCGGGGTGCTCGCCGTGGAGATGGGAGCAGGTCAGAGTGAAGGGGTGCGGGCACTTTTCGCGAAGGCCGGTTTTTCCGAGATCGCGGTCGATAACGACTACGGAGGCCACGAGCGCGTGGTGAGTGGAGTTTCGGCGCGTTCATGAGAGCGGCGTGGCTCGTAGGTTTTTTCGGTGCTTATGGGCTTCTCGCGGTCGTGCACTGGGCGGCATGGCGTTGGCTCGTGCAGGCAGTGCCGCGCTGGATCATTCGGTACCGGCGGGTCACGCTGGCCATTTTCCTCCTGCTCTTCTGCCTGCCGCTCGCGCGCCCCGTGTCGTTTTTTTATCCACGCGTCGCTGTTTTCTCGATCGTCACGGCCTTCGGGATGCTCTGGCATCTCGGGGTCGCCATGACGATGGCGATCATCGGGCTGGTCCGCGCGGGCCGCGCGCTCGAGTCCAAGTGGGCGCGGCATCGCGGAGTTCCTCCCCTCGATGCGGCGTTGCTCGACCGGCGTCAGGTTCTAGAGCGCACGGTGGGGGCGGTCGCCTTCGCCGCCTCGAGCGCCACCCTCGGATGGGGAACCTTGCGCGGAAGGTACGAGTGGTCGGTCGAAGAAGTGGCCATTCGACTGCCGAAGCTGCCCAAGGCGCTCGATGGCTTTACCATCGTGCAGCTTTCCGATCTGCACGTGGGAACGTTCATCGGCGAACGCGAGCTCGATATGGGGCTCGGACTCTTGCAGCGGATCCGCCCCGATCTCATCGCCATCACGGGCGATATCGTCGATGCCGACCCCCGTTACGTTCCCATCGCGGCGCGCCGCCTCGGCGCGCTCGCGGCGCGCGAAGGCGTGGTCTGCATTCCCGGCAACCACGACTACTACACGGGCGAGAACGCCGTCCTCGGCGGGATGCGCCGCGCCGGCATCGATGTCCTCGTCAACCGCGGCCGCGTCATCGCCCCGGGGGACGGCGGCGGTTTCGCGCTCCTCGGTGTGGACGATCTTTCAGCGCGCGCCGGCCGAGGACACGCTATGGGGCCCGATCTCGCGCTCGCGCAATCGATGGTCCCGCCCGATCGGGCCAGCGTGCTCCTGGCGCACCAGCCCCGCTTTGCGGCCGTCGCCGCGCGCGCGGGCGTGGATCTCCAACTGAGTGGGCATACGCACGGAGGCCAGATCAACCCTGGATTTCGTCCCATCGACCTCTTCTTTCGCTACGTCTCAGGGCGCTACCAGGTGGGCTCGATGCAGCTCTACGTGAACCGCGGTTTCGGCACCGTGGGGCCGCCGACCCGCGTCGGCGCGCCGCCAGAGATCACGAAGATCGTCCTCGTGGCGGGGTGAGTCAAACTCGCGTGGCGGACGCGCGGGCGGCGTCCGGGCGCGATTCGCTTTACGGACCGCCGTAGAAGGCTGCGCGAAACCCGGCCAGACCGAAGACCCGGATGAGCGAATCGCTGCTCTCGAACGTCCCCGAAACGAAGGGGCCCAGCGCGAGATGACCGGCCAAGCGCCACGTTTCCCAAAACACGCCGAGCCCGCCAATGGAAAGCGTGCCGCTCGACGAGTATTCGGCCTGGTCGCTCCGCCGGTTGATGGTGGCCATGCCGGTTCCGAAGTCGGCGAACACGCCGATATCCCGGTAGACGCGGCCGAGCGAGAACAGAGGAAAGACCTCCGTGTGAAAGAGGATCGCCCATTCGCGCGAAAGATTGCGGCTGCCGCCGTAGGTGGAACCTTCGAATCCGATGCCGAAGGTGAACCAATCGGTGAGCGCGCCGCCGAGATAGATGGTGCCGCCGTTGCCGACGCCCGAGGTGGCGGACCGGTAGGCGGGCTGGTCCCATTTGGAGAAATCGTTCGGGTAACCGATCACGGTGCCGAACGAGAGGCCCCCCATGAGGCCGGCGGTGAACCCGCTGCGCCGCGTGGCTGGCGTCGCGTCCCACAGCCCTTTTTCCGACTCGTCGAGCGGCCCCTCCGTTTTGCGCGCGCCAGCAGCGGGCGGGGCATCGGCGAAGGCTCGATTGGAGACGCAAACGGTCAAAAGCGACAAGACGGCTACGATGATCTTACGACGCATCCTGCCCCGTTCGATGCTCGAACCACGCGGCCCGGTCAAGCTCAAACCGACGCCAGCCTGGCGGACCGAAAGGCGCGCCCCGGACACGACCCCGGTCGATTCTCTCGGCGCGAGACGTCCTCGCGACTTGCAGAGTGGTCGCGTCCCTGCGAAAACCCCGTTTCTCATGTGGAAGCTCCGGTTGGTCCTCGTCCATGGCCTCGTCTTCGCGCTAGCGGCGTGTGACGGGACGCTGACCGGTATCGGACGTGTGCCTCGTCCGCCGGAACCACCGCTCCCCGCCGCTCCCGTCGAGACCGTCGATCCTTCCGACCCTGCGGGCTCGAACAGCGCTCCCGCCGCTCCGGCGCTCGAGGAGATCTCGGCTCAGCACCTGCTCGTGATGTACCAGGGGTCCAAGTCTGCGCCGCGCACCATCAAGCGTTCCCGCGAAGAAGCGCGCGCTCGCGCAACGGAGGCCCTCGATGCCATCAAACGGGGGCAGGATTTCGACAAGGTGGTATCGGCTTACACCGATGAGCCCGGGGGCGCGGCGCGGCGCGGTGCGCTCGGCAAGTTCTCGCGCGACCGGATGGTGAAGGCTTTCTCCGATGCCGCTTTTGCGCTCGAGGTGGGCGAGATCAGCACCGTGATCGAGTCGCCTTTCGGTTTCCACGTGATTCGGCGGCTCGAATGAGCGCGCCGCCGAGCTTCGCAGGGGCGCCGTGCGCATCCATTTCGTAGGCGTTGCTGGCAGCGGCATGGGAGCGCTGGCGGGGCTGCTGCGCGCGCTAGGTCACGATGTCAGCGGATCGGACGTTCGTTTCGATCCTCCGGTCGGACCGGAGCTCGAGCGCTGGGGCGTGCGCTGCATGAGCGGTTTCGACCCGGCACATCTCACGCCGCGTCCCGATCTGGTGGTGGTGGGCAATGTTTGCCGCCCGGACAACGTCGAAGCGCGCGCCGCCATCGACGGCGGATTGACGGTCACGACGATGCCCGATGCGCTCGTGCAGCACGTCATCGCGCCGGCCGGGTGTTCGCCCCTCGTCGTCGCGGGAACGCACGGCAAAACAACGACCAGCGCCATGGTCGCGTGGCTTCTCGACGCAGCCGGCAAGCGCCCCGGGTTTTTCATCGGTGGACTTCCCAAAAACTTCGCCGCCAGTTTTCGCGCGCCGCCCGCGCCCCAGGCGAGCCCGCTGCGATTGCATGTCGCCCCCGATCAGGACGAAGCGCGGGCCGCGTTCGTGCAAGGCGAGGCGCGTTTTTCGAAGGTACCCTTCGTCGTCGAGGGGGACGAATACGACACCGCTTTCTTCGAAAAGACGCCCAAGTTCTGGCACTACCGCGCCGAGGTCGCGATCGTGACGTCGATCGAGCACGACCACATCGATATCTATCCGACCGAAGCTTCGTATCTCGACGCGTTCCACGAGTTCCTGCGGCGAATGCCGGCATCCGGGCTCGTCGTCGCGGCCGCCCACGAGCGGCACGTCGTAGACACGACACGCAGCTCGGCGTCGTGTCGCGTCAGCTATTACGCGCTCGAAGGCGACGACACGTTCGGGGTGCAACCCGAGTGGCTCGGAGCGCCAGGCGCCATCGTCGATGGAATGCAGGAATTCGATCTCTATATCGGCGGCGTTGCATGCGGCCGGATGCGAACGTCTTCGCCGGGCGCGCACAACGTGCGCAATGCCGTGGCCGCGATCGCCGCGGCCGCCGAGGGGTACGGCTGCCCCGTGCGCGAATTGGTGCGCGCCATCTCGACGTTCGATGGGGTACGCCGCCGACAAGACTTGGTGGGCGAGGTTCGCGGGGTGCGCGTCTACGACGACTTCGCGCACCATCCGACGGCGGTGAGCGAAACCCTGCGCGCGCTGCGCGCCAGGCATCCGGCAGGCAGACTCTTTGCCGTCTTCGAGCCGCGTAGCGCAACGGCGTGCCGAGCCATTCATCAGAACGCCTATGGACAAGCGTTCCGCGCCGCCGATCACGTCGTCATTGCCCCGCTCGGGCGAGCCAATATTCCCGAAGGTGAGCGACTCGATATCCCCCGGCTCGTGCAAGCGCTCACCGCGGCTGGCACCCGTGCCGACGCGCCGCCCGACGTCGATGCCATCGTCGCGGGTCTGGCCGGCGCCGCGCGAGAGGGCGACACGATCGCGCTCTTGTCCAATGGCGCCTTCGGCGGCATTCACCAAAAGCTCCTCGACGCGCTGGGTCGCCCCTGAAGAAGAGGCGGACCTTGGCTGTGGCGTTGCGCGAAGAACGCCTTCCACGAAGCGGATAAAGTCGTGCTAAGACCGCCTCCCCATGCCGAAACGAGGCGACAAAACCATCGTACGACGGAGCTTTCAGCGCGCCCGTGACGTCCGGCCGCGCCGGATCACCGGGCGCGAGCGTCCGACGGAGATCATCGAAGGCGCCTTTCCCGCCTACGTGGGGCGCCAGGAGCGCACGGCCTTTCAGTTGATGAAGAAGAGCATCGCCGAGAAGCACGCGGTGTTCCTCACGCTTTCGGGGGCGATGACGCCGGCGGGACTCCATCAGTCGTGCCTGATTCCGCTGCTCGAGCGCGGCGCGATCGACTGCATCACGACCACCGGAGCCAATCTTTACCACGACGCCCATCGCCTCATTGGTCACCGCATTCGCGAGATCGACCCCAACGCCGGCGATTTGCACCTTCGCTTGGCGCGCATCATTCGCATCTACGACCTCGGCTTTTACGAAGAGACGCTGCTCGAGACCGACAAGCTTTTCAGCGCGCTCTTGCAGAAGCCCGCCTTTCAGAAGCGAATGACGACGAGCGAGCTTCACTACTTGCTCGGCCGCGAGATGCTGGCCATCGAAAAAGCGCTCGGCGTCAAAGAGCCCTCACTCCTTTCCACCGCCTACCGCTGCGGCGTGCCCATCTTCGTGGGCGCGGTGCAAGACGGGTCGATCTTTCTCAATATCGTCAAGCTGCGCGCGATCTTGGGCGACGTGTTCAAGCTCGATATCGACATCAATGATGACGTGTTCGAAATGGGCGCCGTGCAGCACCATTGCTTTTCGACATTGAAAAAGAAGATGGCGGTGTGGATCTTGGGCGGCGGCGTGCCCAAAAACTACACGCTGCAAGGAGAGCCGCTCCTCGATCAGATCCTCGGCGTCCCCACGCAGGGATTCGACATCGACGTGCAGTTCTGCGTCGACCCGGTCGACAATGGCGCCCTGTCGAGCTGCCCCGCCGGCGAAGGGCACACGTGGGGCAAGGTCACCGCCGAAAGCGTCGCCACCGGCAGCGTCTACGTTCACGCCGATGTGACGGCCGTGTTCCCGTGGCTCACGTACGCGCTTCTCAGCGACAAAAAAATGAAGAAGAAGCCGCTTCGGCTCGTCGACGCGCGGGCCGACGCGCGCGCGCGGCTCTTGCGTGAAGTCGGGCGGCGACGCGAGCAGCTCGCACCGACCATGACCTATCGCTTGCCGCGCACCTGAGATTTCTCGGCGGCTCGGCGCGATCGATCGTCCGAGCAGCGACGCTCACGCGATCGCGGCGCGAACAAGCGATCGATGTCGTTAGGACTCGTAGGCGTGGGCTTCGAGCAGCTCGAAGATGGCGAACACGAGCGCCGATTCGCTGTGCTCGAAGGAGACCCCCGAGCGCGGAGAAGAGGGCGCACCGCTCCACACCGCGCGGCAACGCACGACGACCGGATCCCACAGCGTCGGCGCCACGATCTCCATACGAACGCGGGTGCCAGGCGTGAGCGCCCGTTCCACCTCGATGCAGGCGCCGGCGAGGCTGAGGTCGACGATGCGAACCGCTTCGCTTTGCTCTTGCGGTGGGCGTCGCAGCAAGGCGGATAGATCGACGCGGCGGCGGCCGTGCGCTCGGAAATGGCGATCCTGTGACACGGTACGAAACGACGTTACCACGGCGGCCATCCGAGCAGTTTCGTCGTTGGGAAGTCGCGCAAAAGTCCGCGCAAACCGACGCGCTTGGCATCCGTCCTTCGAACCTGCTCTCAGGTGAGACACCGCCACAGGAGGTGGTACGTCTGCTCTGTTTACCTCGGACGGCCATCGCGAGGAGACCTGACCAAACTGGGCTTTCTCTCAAAACGTCGGTACGATGCGAGTGTAGGTCTCGCTTTAGCACCCTACCGACCCGGTTCTTGGATCAGCGCGGCGAGGGGGCATTCCCGAGGGAAGGTTTGCGATGGCTCAGGAAACCCGTAAAGACCCGCGCGCGAAAGTGCTGACGATGACGGTCCGCTATAAGAGCGCGACGGTCGACGAATTCATCGAACATCACTCGCATGACGTGAGTCGCGGCGGCATCTTCATCAAGACGCCGTCTCCATTTTTGCCGGGCACGCTGCTGAAGTTCGAGATCCGCATCGCCGACGAGACGGCAATGCTGCAAGGCGTGGGTCGCGTCGTGTGGAAGCGCGATACCGCCGGCACCGGATCGGACAAACCGGCTGGCATGGGCGTGAAGTTCATCAAGGTGGACGAAGCGTCACGCAACCTCATCGATCGGCTCGTCGTCTCCAAAGGTGGCGGCGTTTCGGCGTTCGACGACGAGGGCTCGGGGCCTCCACTCGAAGCGCCCGCCGCAGCACAAGGTCCTGCGCTGGCTGGCCCGCCGCGCGTCAGTGCGCCCGGCAAGAGCTCACCGCCCGCCGCGGCGGCACCGCGCGCTTCAGGCGACGGAAATGCCAAGGCGAATGTCCGCAAGGCGACGATGATCGGCCTTGGCGCCGAGGCGATCGCGGCGGCCGCCGCGCAGCCCCCGCGCCCGCGGTCGAGCGCGCCTGCCGCACCGGCGCCCGCGCCGATGTTTCCCAAGACGGACTCGATCGGCGACATGCCGCCGCCCGAAGAGCGCACGGTGATGAAGCAAGCGGCGCAGCTGCTCGAAGAGGCGCTGCGCGGTGCGGGTGGATCGATGGAGGAGCTTGGCTCGCCATCCTCCGCCGAACCTCCGCGCGCGCCGCGCAAAGCCGCCGAAGCGGAGCCCGAGGCCGCGCCGCCGTCGGGGCGCGCCGCTTCGCCCGCGCCGGCCGAACGTCGCGCCGCGCCGCCGGCGACGAGCCATCGCGCCTCCGATGGGCGAGTCGCCACGGGTAACCGTCTGTCGGGGCGCCCTTCTGCCAGTCAGTCTCCACGCGCCGACGCGGCACCCGCTCTCGTCGAACCTTCGGGACGCAAGAAGTCAGGCGGCAAGGTGGGCGTTTCGCTTTTGGTCGTCGCTGGCGCCGCCGCGGTCGCCTACGTAGCGTGGCAGAAACAGTCGCCCGCTCCCATCGACGGCCCGCCGCCCGCCGCCCAAGCCGCGGCACCGCCCGTCACGGCGGCGCCTCTGCCGGTGCCCACCCCCGCACCGTCGCCCGCGGTCGCTGCTGCGCCCGCGGACACCGCGGGTGCACCGGTCGTGAGCGCCGCGCCTGCGGCCTCCGCGCCGGCGAACGTGGCGGTCAAAGCTCCTGCCGCGGCAAGTGCGACCGCACCTGCGGCTGCTGCGCCGCGGCCGGTACCCGTCGGCGAGACGACACCCGCGGCGGCTCCCCCCGAAAAACCAACCCCCGCGCCGCCACCCAAGCCCAAAGCTGCTCCGCCGAAGCCCGCGCCTCCCGCGGGTGAAGAAGGGGCCACCCCCGCTCCGCCGGTCGAGAAGAAGCCGAAGCCCGCCCCCGCCCCCAAGCCGAGCGACGACAATCCCTATTGAGGGTAGCGTGCGAGTGACGGCGTGATGAGCTCCACGAAATGGCGAAGGATGCTCGCCGTCGCACCCCACACGAGCTCGCCCTCGACTTCGTAAGAAAGCACCTCGCGTTCCCCGCCTTGCCAGGGGATGAACGTGCGGCGCGGCTCCTCCGCGAACGAAGCGAGGGGCGCCGAGAAAACGCGCGCCACTTCGGCGGCGAGTGGTTGCGGCGAGAAAGGCTTCGCGATCCAGCCCACATAGGGCGTGATGAGATAGCCGGTGATGGTCTGGCGATCGTCGAGCACCCCCAGCACGTCGACCTCGCTCGGCGCGAGGCCAATCTCCTCGTGCGACTCGCGCAGGGCGGTCGCCAAAAAATCGGCGTCTGTCGGTTCGCGTTTTCCGCCGGGCAGCGCGACTTGTCCCCGATGCGTGCGTACCCCTTCGGAGCGACGCAAGAGCCAGAGGTGAGGCTCTTGTCGGGGCGCGGTCGCGAACAGGGCGAGCAGCACCGATGCGCGCTGTAGCGCGCTGCTTTGGGCCGCTATGCGCTCTCGTGCCGCAAGCACGCGGCGCACGCTCTCCGAGAAAGTGGGCGGGGCAGGTGGCGCCATGGGGCGTGGGACCGCGATCAAGCAACCCGCAGAAAGGGGTTGCCGCGTTTCTCCTCGCCGATCGTGGTGGGCGGACCATGTCCGGTGATGACGTGGGTGTCTTCGGCCAGCGTCATCAGGCGATTGCGCAGCGAGCGGAAAATGAGGTCGCTATCGCCACCCCAGAGGTCGGTGCGTCCGATGCCGCGGCGAAAGAGCGTGTCACCGGTGAAGGCAACCGAGGTGTTGTCACCGTGCACCACGAAAGACACGCTACCCGGCGTATGCCCGGGGGTATGCATCACCACGAGCTCGATTCCTCCCGCCCGCACCACCAGCTCGTCCGTGAGGTCCCCTTCGATATCGCAGACTTCCGGAAGGGGGATGCCGAGCATTTGCGCTTGGACGGGAAGAAGATCGTAGAGAGGCCGGTCGGCTTCGTGGATGCTGGCGCGTGCGGATGTGAAGCGCTGCAAAGGAGCCGTCGCGCCGACGTGATCGATGTGCGTATGAGTGTGAACGATGGCGGAGACCTGGGCGCCGGCCTTTTCGAGGCGCTCGCGTATCTTTTCGAAGTCGCCCCCCGGGTCGATGACGATGGCCTTGTGCGTCTCTTCATCGACCAGGAGCGAGCAGTTGCAT
Organism: Polyangiaceae bacterium; assembly: GCA_035318505.1. GTDB lineage: Bacteria > Myxococcota_A > Polyangia > Polyangiales > Polyangiaceae > DASWDH01. The sequence continues at coordinate 20,807 of DATHEQ010000071.1, forward strand.
TGCAAGGGCCCGACCGGCAAGGTCTCGATGATCATTGGCCTCTTGTAGCACGCGCCTGCGGGGGAGCGGGCCAAGGCAGGCCCCTGGCGCCGCGCCGATACGGTTTGCCACCCATGAGATGCGTCCTAGTCTTGTTACTCTCTTCGAGGTCGGTCCTTCGAGGCCATTTCGCTTTCGTCCCCACCTGCGGCGCGTTTAGGCCGCGGCCCAGAATCGCTCGTTTTTCATGACATCGTCCGGACTCGAACCCTCTCGCGCTTCTTCCTCCGAGGCCCTCGGCTTGGTCGGCCGCGTGCTCTCCGAGCGTTACCGTATCGAAGCGTTGATCGGCGAGGGCGGAATGGGCGCGGTGTACCTCGCCGAGCATGTGCTCATGCGCAAAAGGCTCGCCGTCAAGGTGCTCCACGCCGAGATGACGCGCCTACCGGAGATGGTCGCTCGCTTCGAGCGCGAAGCGATGGCGGCGGCCCACATCGAGCACCCCAACGTCGCCGCGGCCACCGACTTCGGCAAACTCGAAAACGGCGCGTTCTTTCTGGTGCTCGAATACGTGGAGGGCAAAAGCCTGCGCGATCTGATCGAGCAAGGGCCGCTCCCGCCGCGGCGTGCGCTCCACATCGCGCACCAGATTGCCTCGGCGTTAGCGCGGGCAACGGTGCTCGGCATCGTGCACCGCGATCTCAAGCCCGAGAACGTGATGCTGGTCGTGCGCGACGGCGACCCCGACTTCGTCAAAGTGCTGGACTTCGGCATCGCCAAGGTTCCGCTTGGCTCGCTTTCGAGCCGCGGCGCAACCAACCAGGGCGGGCAAGTGCTGACGCAGCTCGGCATGGTGTACGGCACGCCCGAGTACATGGCGCCCGAGCAAGCGCTCGGACAAGAAGTCGACGCGCGCGCCGATCTCTACGCGCTCGGCGTCATCCTGTTCGAGATGCTGACGGGCCTACGCCCCTTCGACGCCGAGAGCAAGGTGGCCCTCCTCGGCCTGAAGGTCACGTCCGATCCGCCCGCCACCGCCAGCAAGAATCCGTCAGTGCAGGTTCCTGCGTCGATCGAAGCGGTGGTTCGGTGCTTGCTCGACAAGGAAGCCAAGTCCCGTTTCCAAGACGCGCGCGAGTTGCTGGACGCGCTCGAGGCGTGCGCTTCGGATGCTTCGACCAACGACGCGCCTGCCAGTCGCTTGACGACGACGCCCCGCGGTCGCGCCTCGTCATTGGGACAGGCCACCTCCCCCCGCGCTGTTCCGTCGCCTTTCGCGCCGCATGCCGCGATGGCCGAAACCATCGCGGCGGGGTCGTCCGCGTCCGATACGCAGCCTAACCGGGCGGCGACACATCCCGCCGTCGCCATCGCGGTTGCGAAAATTCGTGAGCTCGTCGCGCACGTACCGCCCATCGTGCTCGTCGCTGGCGGGGGATTTCTCCTGCTCTTGCTTTTCATCGCCGGGATCGCGCTTCTGCGCGGACCGTCCCCGGCCGCGAATGCGCTCGGCGCCGCGCCGGCGGGCGCATCGGAGCCGGCGAATTCGAAACCGCCGCCCGCGCTGGCCCCCGCGGACGCGCTGACGGCCGCCGAAGCCGCCGGTTCGGTAGCGCTGGGCGAGCTCGCTGCGCGGTTTCCGGAAGACCCGGCGGTCTGGCGAGCGCTGATGCGCGCCCATACCGCCGAGAAGCGCGGCGCGGACGCGATGCGCGCCGTGGCGAAGCTCGTCCTCGTGAACGAGCGCGCGACGGAAGACGAGGACGTCGAAGACGCCATCAAGGCCGCAGTGCAAGGTCCGATCGAATCGGCGGACGCCGCCTTGGCGCTGATGGAGAGTGGGCTCGGGTCCAAAGGGCCCGACCTTTTATTCGATCTTTCGACCACCAAGGGCCTTTCTGCGCGGGCGCTCACCCGCGTGAAGCAGGCGCTCGCCAAGCCCGACGTCAAGTCGCGCATGTCGCCGGGGCTCGCCCTGGTGATCGAGTTTCGTGCGGCATCGAGCTGCGAGGCAAAAAAGGCGCTGCTCGGTCGCGCCAAGGATCAGGGCGACGGCCGGCTGCTCACGTCGCTCCGCCCGCTGCAGACGCCCAAAGGGTGCGGCTTTCTCGGTCTCGGCGATTGCTGGTCGTGCATGCGCCGCGACAATGCGCTCGGGGCGGCGATCGCGGCAATCGAGGAGCGCTCGGGAAAGTAGCGGCGATGACCGTAGAAAGCCGTCACCAGCGGCGCCCGTTCTGGCCGGCGATGCGCGCCGTCCTCATCGCCGCTGCGATTGGCGTGGGGCTCGTCGATGGCGCGCCCATTCCCACCGCGCGCGTCATGGAGCGTTTGCCGCCGATGCTGCGCGCGCTTTCGATGCGTCTCTATGATGTGCAGACGTTTCTGCTCGTTCCTTGGCGCCCCATCAAGGATCTCTTCGGCGTGTCGCAGCGCTGGTCCGTGTTTTCGACTACGGGCGGCGTGCGCTATCGCATGTGGGTAGAAGCGCGCGATCGATCCGAGTCGACGTGGTCGTTGCTCTATCGGTCCCAGGATTCCGAGCACGCTTTTCTCGCCGACACGCTCGGATACCGGCGCGTGCGCAACGTGTATAACCCGAGTCGAAGCATCGGCGCGAAGAGCACGTATCCCGCCTTCGTGTCTTGGCTGGCCCACGAAATCTTCGAGCGCGAGGCGCGCTTCGACGAGGTGCGCGTCGGCATGGAGCGAGGGCGCATTCTCCCGCGCGGGGAGGGCTTCGCGCCGTTCGGAGAATTCGACTATGTGTTCGTCCGGCGTCGTGACGAGGTGCTCCCATGAGCGCCGGCGCGTTCTCTCCCGCAACGACGGCGCGCAGCTCGCTCACGGCTCGATGCGCGAGCGCCTTCGGGCGCTGGGTCGCGTTTTGGGATCGCCGCGAGCCGGCCACGTCGCTCGCCTTTACGCGTATGCTCGTGGGCGCGGTCATCTTTCTCGACATGCTTCTGGCGCAGCACGAGGGCGCCGCGCGGGCGCTGCTGACGCCGCCGCCGCTCGGCATGGGCACCGGGGCGTCATCCTTTCCGGAATTTTTACCGGCGCCTTCGGTCCTCGGCAGTGACGTCGCGCTTTTCTGGTGGGCGCTCGTACTGCTCGCTTCTCTGCTCTTCGCCATCGGGTTCTTGCATAAGCTGGCGGGTTTACTTCTCACCGTTGCGCTCATCAACTTTGCCCGTTTTGATCCCAACGGCGACGCCATCGATACGCTCTACCGCATCGTGGTGCCGATTTTGGCTCTGTCCGGCGCCAACGGCAGGTACGCGGTGGACGCCTGGCTAGCGCGCAAGCGGGGACGCCCTCTGCGCATCTTGGTGCCGGCGTGGCCTCGCTATCTCATCGTGCTGCAGCTCTTGTGGATGTATTTTTCAGCCGCGCATTGCCGTGACGATGCGGCGTGGTGGCCGCAGGGGGGCTTCTCCGCGATCGGCAACGTCATGGGCGACCCTCATTTCGCGCGATTTGCACCCGGTTCCCTGGTGAGTCTCTATCCTCTGACGCAGCTGGCGACGGCGGTGAGCATGACCTTCGAGATGAGCGCGCCTCTCATGGTGCTCTTCACCTGGTTTCGCCGAGAGGGGGGCGGTCGTTTCGGGGCGCTCGCGCGCCGGTGGCGCATTCGCTGGGTATGGCTGGCGGTGGGAGCGGCGCTTCACCTCGGCATCGCGCTGACCATGACCCTCGGCATGTTTCCCTTCGGCGTGTTGGCGCTCTACCCGCTGTTTCTCCACCCCGACGAGTACCGGCGCTGATCGACCTTGCATCGCTAGAGCCGACGACGTTCACACGGCGTCGTCCTTCTCGCGCGCTGCGGCCTGCCGCGACCGGAAGGCGCGCACCGAGGGGATGGCGTCGAAGCGCGCATGAAAAGCGACGAGCGCGGCATTGGTCTCGAAAAGTCGGCGGCTCACGTCGTTGCGGCGCACGCACCACGCGAGAGCTTCTTCGACCATGCAATCCGCGAAGCTCGGGATGTCCCCGGTCGCAAAAGCGCGCGAGGCGTAGATCTGGGCGAGGCCATTGAAGAACTGCGGCGCCTGCTTTTCTTCGAATTTCTTCTTTGCCGCCAGGTCTTCGGCGCGGAAGGCGCCGAACGCTTGGTAGAGATCGTATCCTCCCATTGCCGCCGCCAGCGCTTCGGTCAGCCGATGGGGGTCGCTTGGCCACGCGCTGCTGCCGTGCGCGGCGTGGTGCATGATGGCGAGCGTTTGATAGATGTGAGTTCCGCTCGGTGTTTCGACGACCGGTAGTTGTTTGAAGGGATTTTCCTTGGCGCCCGACTGCGA
>DATHEQ010000072.1:0-2339 GCA_035318505.1 Polyangiaceae bacterium
CACCGGCAGGAACAACGCCGTGATGTCGGTGTTTTTTTCGATGGCGAACGTGAAGCTCGACTTGGCGCTGCTGACATCGCCCGAAAAGCTTTGAAAAAAATAGCCCGGGTTGGCCGTAGCGCTCAGCGTGATGTCGGTGCGGTAGACGTAGTCGTTCTGCACGGGCAAATGCGCGACGGTGCCGCCGGCCGGCGGATGGGCGCTCACTTTGAAGGAGAAATGCGGCGTGTCCGGCCGTATGCCCTCTCCTGAAATTTTGAGATAGTCGATGTTGGCGAGGCCGCTCGGATAGAGCGCCTCCATGCGAATGAAGTTTGCGCCGGCCGCGAGCTCGATCGACAGCGGCGGCGTCTCCTGCCACTCGTTCCACGTATTGGTATAAACGAAGGCGACCGACTCGGCGACCACGACGCCATTGACGAGTAGACGTGCGTCGCGCAGGTTCGTGGCGAGGCCGCCAAACGCATAGCGCCACATGAAATCGTACGTCCGCGAGGCGTCGGCATTCACGCTCCAGCTGATGCTCGCCCCGATGCCGGGATCGCCGTCGGCGAAACCCGGCCCGCTGTAGCCGGTGATCGTCGTGCTCCCTTCGCGCGGGAAGATCTTGCCGTCGACCGCGCAAAACCCGAGCTCATCTTCCTGAATGATGGTGACGCCCGGGTCGGGCGGAGCGACCTCGCTCGTACCGGTGTCCTTCATTGCGCCGGCGCTACCGGCTCCTGCCTCGGGAGCTGAACCTGCACCACCGCCAGCGCCCGGGGGAGCCGCACCCCCCGTCGACGGATTGCCCCCGTCGTTGGATGCGCCCCCACCGCCGGAGGCCGTCCCCCCGCTGGTCGTGGTGCCGCACGCGAGGACGCATAGGAGGAGGCTCAAGAACCCGCCACTCGACCACGCCTGAAAAGCGATGTTGGACCTGGCCACCAGGATGTATGCCGGGAGTGCGGCGATTCGATCCCGAAAACGACGCCGAGTGGCGTAGCGACTATTGGACGATGCGATCGATGCGGTCCAGCGCTTCTTCGCGGAATTGAAGGCGCTGCCGCGCCCACGGCAGATCGACCACGCTTTGCACTGACAGCGGCAGCTCTATCGACGTGCCGCTGGCGTTCCATCCCTCGTCGGAAAGTTTGAAGACCAGATTCGCGGCCTGCAGACCGAGGGCGGCGTGGTCGGGAAGCATGGCGAAGGAACCGAAGTGCAGGCGGGCATCCACCAAGCTGCTGACGCCGACCACGACCGGAATCGGATTCTGGTGCAGCATTCGCAACCACCCGTTGGCGATGAGCTCGGGCTTGAGCAGGACGTTGTCATTGAGCACCCAGATGGCGTCCACCTTCTCGCGCCGCGTGAGGTGATCGAGCGCTCGACGGATCTGGTAGGGCCCCGGCTCGTCGCTCACCTCGAAAGAGACGAGCTCCACTTTCTCGACCGCCGCGAGCCCGCGTTGCTTTCGCACGTACCCGGCGAACAGCGGACGATGAATGACGCCCACCCGCTGCACCGGCCGGTACACGAAAGAGCGCAATTGCACGAAGGTCGTGATCCCGGGGATCTCGTAGGCGATCCCGGTGCTGTTCGCGAGCCGCGCCCTTTGCTCTTCGAAGAACGAGGCCATCAAGACCACCGCCGGCGGATAGGGACCCGGCTCCTCCTTTTGGTATTGCGCATAAAGGTTCATGGCTTGGTTGCCGATGAGCACCACGCAGCGTGGCCGTACGGCGCGAACTTCGCGCAGCAGATCGGCCGAGGTTGTCTCGGACGAGACCGCACGCGTCACGACGTCGAACTTCGCTTGAAGCTCGTCGCGCAGGCTCTGCCACACTTCGCGGGTGTGCACGGACGACGGCAAAAACACGAGAACACCTTCCACGCCGGGCCGCGGCGGTGCATCGTCGAAGGTGCTGGAAGGCGAACGCACATCCTGCACGGTCGGGGCGCGCGCGCAGGTCAGTGTCGCGAGCGCGCATACCATGAGCCAGACAGCGATGGGCTTTCGGGAGCTCAGCGCCATGTGTCAACTCCCAGTTTGGCATTCGTTTCGGCGTCGAGGGCGAGTACGAGCGGTCGAATGACGCGGCGGCCCGTGTCGTTGCGGAAGGACACCGCTGGCAGACCAACGCGCGTCGCGAGCGGCGTTATTTGGAGATCCAACTTGGAAAGGCTCTTGGTGCGTATCGCTTCTCTTTCCGGCAAAAGGACGGCGTCGGCCGATTGAAATTGCAGGAGGGGAAGTAGGTCTTCGGACTTGATGACGAACTTGATCTCGGGGGCCGCTTCGAGGCCCAGCAAGGTCGCCACGAAATCGGTCGTGCCCTCGCGACCCAGGAGGTCGA
>DATHEQ010000073.1:0-2264 GCA_035318505.1 Polyangiaceae bacterium
ACCCCGTCCCCGTCGTCCCCGCCGAGATGGCCGCCTCCGCCAAGCAGGCGTTCGACGCCGGCGCCTCCGTCATGCACCTTCATTTTCGCATGCAGGACGAAGGCATGGGGCACCTTCCCAGTTGGGACCCCGATGTCGCCGACGCCGTCACGCGCGCGGTACGCGAGGCGTGCCCCGGCGTGATCATCAACATGTCCACTGGCGTCATTGGGGCCGATGTTTCGGGGCCCATCGCCTGTATGGAGCGCATTCGCCCGGAGATCGCAGCGTGCAACGCCGGCTCGCTCAATTACCTGAAGACGCGCGCCGACGGCGAGTGGGCATGGCCGCCGATGGTGTTCGACAACCCGGTCGGCAAAGTCAAAGCCATGCTCGACGCCATGAACAAGACCGGCGCCATGCCCGAATTCGAATGCTTCGACGTGGGCATCGTCAGGAGCGTCGGCCTTTACGTCGAGAACCGGATGACGACGCATCCCGATTACAATTACGTGATGGGCGTCGCTTCCGGCATGCCCTCCGATCCCGATCTGCTCGCCTTGCTTCGCCGCTATAGCCGACAAGAGTGCACGTGGCAGGTGACGGCCATCGGACGCGCCGAGGTTTGGCCGCTGCATCGTCGCGCGGCCGAGCTCGGAGGCGCACTGCGAACGGGGCTGGAAGACACGTTCTACCTGCCCGACGGCAGCCGCGCGAAAAACAACGGTGAGCTCATCGACGCCATGGCGAAGATGGCGCGCGCGTGCGGCCGAGAGCCGGCCTCCCCCGCCGAGGCGCGCCGGATCCTACGACTCGCAGCATAGGCGAGCGCTGTTCGAGGAGAACTTCATGCCGGCTGACACGATCCCCGCTCGATTTCTCGCCCAGGCCAAAGCTCACCCGGACGGCGCCGCATTCTACACGCGCATCGACGGACGCTGGCAGATGACGAGCTGGCAAAAGCGAGCCGAGCGCGTGCAACAGATCGCGCGCGCGCTTCTGGCGCTCGGCCTTCCCGCGGGCGGTGCCACCAGCATCCTCGGGTATAACCGCCCCGAGTGGGTGGACTGGCACTTGGCCACGATGATGGCGGGAGCCACGCCGGCCGGCATCTACACGACGTGCTCGCCCGAGCAGGTCCGTTACATCGTCGAGCACTCCGAATCGCCCATCTTGCTCATCGACAGCGAGGAACAGCTGCGCAAAGTCGAGCGCGAGTGGACGAACATGCCGCGGCTCGAACGCGTCGTGCTCATGCCGAGCGCACCGCAAGCACTCGCCGACGGCACGCGCGTGCTCGGATGGCAAACCTTTCTCGATCACGCCAGCCGCGTCGCTCCCGAAAAGCTGGAGCAGCGGTTCGCCGCCTTGAGCGAAGAGGCCGCGGCGACCGTCATCTACACATCCGGCACGACGGGGCCGCCCAAAGCAGTGCTCCTGACGCACAGAAATCTCACCTTCACCGCCGACGTCGCGATGCGCCTCGTCGCGCTCGGCCCGAGCGACCGAGTCTTTTCGTACCTGCCGCTCTCGCACATCGCCGAACAGATGTTTTCGGTGATCGGACCGTCATGTTCCGGCACGCCGGTCTACTTCGCGCGCTCGGCCGAAACCATTCCCGACGATCTCAAAGAAGTGCAGCCCACCGTCTTCTTCGGCGTACCGCGGGTCTGGGAAAAGCTCGCCGCGGTGGTGGGCGCGCGCGTCGGGGAGCTCCGCGGTCCAAAGGCACGCCTTTTCACGTGGGCGAGTGGCGTGGCTCGGCGAGCCGTCGAACGCCGCAACGCGGGGACGCCGCTCGGACTGCGTCTCCAGCTCGAGCACCGTATCGCGCGCAAGATCGTGCTCGGCCCCGCGCTCACCAAGATGGGATTCGGCTCGGCGCGGGTCTGCGTGACGGGCGCGGCGCCCACGCCGCGCACGGTGCTCGATTTTTTCGCGGGGCTCGACCTCCCCTTACACGAGGTGTACGGCCAATCGGAAGCGTCGGGGCCGACGACGTTCAACGTGCCGGGCCAGACCCGTTACGGCACCGTCGGCAAAGTGATTCCCGGCGTCGAAGTCCGCATCGCCGACGACGGCGAGATCTTGGTGCGCGGCCCCAACGTCTTCGCCGGCTACGCCAAAGATCCCGAGGCCACGCGCGACAGTTTCGTCGATGGCTGGCTTCGTTCGGGCGATCTCGGCGCCGTCGATAGCGCGGGTTTTCTCCGGATCACGGGGCGCAAGAAAGAGATCATCATCACCGCCGGCGGCAAGAACATCACGCCCCTTCTCATCGAAGA
>DATHEQ010000074.1:0-9897 GCA_035318505.1 Polyangiaceae bacterium
TAATAGTAATAGCGGGAGTCGTCGAAGCGAAATTGCTCGTGTGCCACGCGGCCGAGCGCGAGACGCGCGAGGTCGCGCACGGCGAAGAACTTCTCGTCGGCAAAGAAGGGCGCGGTTTTGTCGGCCCGCCCGGGGTCGGCCACCTTGCAGAAGAGGTTTTCTCCCTCTTTCATGCGCCCGCGCTCGACCTCGATCATCCCCGAGAGGTAGACGGACTGCGCCCAGAAGCGCGATTCGATGCCGACTTCGGCGAAGAACTTGAATGCCCCGTCCGGATCGCCGCTCAGTTGCCGCGCGCGCCCGTTGAGATACGCGATCTCGCCGCGCGTTTCGGGCGGTTGGCCCGCGGCTGGCACCGCCCGGAGGTCCTCCAAGATGGGCGCGATGTTCTCGGTGTCGATGGCAATCTCTGCCAGCCGGCGCACGGCGCGCCGTGCATACGTATCGCTCGGTGAAATGGGCAAGAGACGTTTCAGATAACCGCGCGCCGGCTCGTGCGCGCCCGCCGACGCGAGCGCGTCGCCGAGCGCGTAGGTGGCGGCATGTCCCTCTTCACTATCGGCATAGTCGGCAAAGCGGGGACTCTCCACGAGCCGCACCAGGTTGGCGATGACCTCGTCCCGCCGGCCCGCGCCGGAAAGTTCCTGCGCCTCGAGCAACCGCTCGCGAATGACGAGCGGCGAGAGCGCGCTCGATGCTTCGAGCCTCCGCTCGGCGAGGGCCTTGTTGTACGCTGCCATCGCCCCGGACCGCGTGTCGGTGGAGGTCGAGCGCTGCTCTGTGGCGACCGGCTCGGTCGCGCGCGACACGGCAGTCGCTTTGGGGGTCGGCGCTTCCGTCGCGCCGGGCCGCGTCGTCGCAGCGGGTACGGCCTTGCTCGGCTTTCGGGTCGTCCCTTGCGCCGCCGCTCCCGCGGCCACCATTGTGCCGACGGCGGCTATCGACAATGCCAAGATCGGTCGCATGGCGCGCGCTTTTTTTCGGTCGCGCATGGCTACTTCCTCGCCTTGGCGCGAACGCGAACGCGAAGATCGTAGCCGCCTTTCTGGCTCGACGGGAAATCGGAACCCATGTCGGAATCGTCGTCGATGCGGATGCTCGTCTCGAGCCTTTGGTTCTCGGGGATGTCGAGCGTCACCCGGGAATGCTGGCCGGTCCGAAACGTCTCGCCGCGATCGTCACGTCGCTCCACGTCGACCCCGAGCACGTGGCGCCCGGGCGCGACGGCGTGGTCGTAGACGGTCACTTCGTCATCCGCAAAAAAACCAGGTGGGGCAGTGTAAACAATGCCCTCGTCGAGGCTGACGCTCAGTTTCCCGATCTTGGCGTGATCGCCGCGCGTTTCGACGCGCAACACGATGCGGCTCTTGAAGAGCACGTCGCCGATGGCCGCGACCCGAGCGCGCAGCACGGCGATGTCACCCATGATCTTGTCGAGGTCCACCGGCGTCGCCACCGCACCTCCGTCGGGGAATTCCTCGGGGCGCGGATTGAGCGGCGAGCTGCGCACGCCGCCGTCGCCCGTCGCGTTCGAGCGCTGCACACCGGGCTCCACCGGCGATTCGGTGGCGGCGCTCGACGCGGGTGCTGTTCCTCCGCTCATCGGCCCGTACGGGTCTTCCTCTGCTTTGGGCTTTTCGTCGCTCGTTTCGGTCCGGCTGTCTTTGGTGGCGCTGGTGGTCGTAGCTTTCGGCTTGGGCTTGCTCACCGGCCGCGTGGCTCGCCCTTGCCCGAGCACCAGTGTGGTCAAGGCGAGGCAGGAGGCGACGAAAAGCGAAGAGACGATGGAGCGCCGCATCGATCGCTGATGCTAACCCAAGGCGCCCGACGGGTGCTCGCCAACATGACGGCTGGAGGCGGCGAGAGGTAGGCCGAAGTGAGACGAAGTCCGCGCCTCCCCCAACTCTCGTTGAAAAGACAGATTGTATACGGTAATGGAGACGCCGTTCCCCTCCGGCACCGAAGACGCGACCCTCCATGCCCCGTCCCACGTCCCGCGCCCGCTCCAAGATCGCCTCCGCCCAACCCGGCGCCGCGCGGCCGCGCCGTCCCACCGTCGCCGGTTTGGGGGACGAAGTCGGCGCCGCACAGCTCGGGCGCCGTGTCGCCGAGAGCCTGCGCCAGTTGCGCCAGGAGCGACGTCTCTCGCTCGACCAGTTGGCCGAGGCAAGCGGTGTCAGTCGCGCTGCGTTATCGCAGATCGAAAGCGCGCGCACCAATCCCACCTTGACCATCCTCTGGAAGGTCGCGGTGGGCTTGGGGGTGCCTTTTCAGGCGCTCCTCGGCACGGGAGAAGGCGGCCGCACGCGGGTCCTCCGCGCGGCGGATATGGTCCCCTTGCGCAGCGCGGACGGACGCATGGAGAGCAGGCTCCTTTCCCCGGCAGGCGCCGATCGCGTCGAGATCTACGAGCTGCGGTTCCAACCGAAAGGGTCGCTGCGCAGCGAGCCGCACGGGCCCCACTCCACCGAGACGGTCATCGTGCTCACCGGCGTTCTCCGCGTGAGCGTGGGCGACGAGAGCCACGAGCTGCGCGCCGGCGACTCTCTCTTTTTCGAGGCCGACGTGCGCCACGCTTATGAAAATCCGACGCTGCGTGAGACGCGCTGCATCGACGTCATCGGCTACGGGCACGGCTAGCTTCGGGCTCCGTCATTTCTGCCACGGTTGGTAGATCTGGTCGAAAATCGCGCCATCGGCGAAATGTTTGGCGTGCGCCTTCTGCCATCCACCGAAGACGTCGTCGATCGTAAAAAGGTCGAGCTTGGGAAAGCTCGCTTGGTGTCGCTTGGCAACCTCCTCGAGCCGCGGCCGGTAATAGTGCCGCGCCGCGATGCCCTGCCCTTCGGGTGAATAGAGAAATTGCAGATACGCCTCTGCCACAGCCTTGGTGCCGTGCTTGCTGGCGAACTTGTCGACGAGCGTGACCGGCGGTTCGGCCAAGATACTGAGCGAAGGGACGACCAGCTCGACCTGCCCTTTGCCGATCTCGTTGACCGCCATGATCGCTTCATTTTCCCAGCCGAGCAGGACATCGCCGATGCCACGCTGCACGAACGTCGTCGTCGCGCCGCGCGCGCCGGTATCGAGAACGGGTACCGCCTTGTACAGCTTGGAGACGAACTCTTTGGCTTTGTCTTCGTTGCCACCACTGCGCTTCAAGGCCACGCCCCACGCGGCGAGGTAATTCCAACGGCCGCCTCCCGACGTTTTGGGATTCGGCGCGATGATGCTAACGCCAGGTTTGACGAGATCTTCCCATTCGCGAATCCCTTTCGGGTTTCCCTTGCGGACGAGAAAGACGATCGTCGACGTGTAAGGCGAGCTGTTGTAGGGAAGGCGCTTCTGCCAGTCTTCCGGGACGAGCTTGCCTTTTTGGGCGAGCGCATCGACGTCGTAGGCGAGCGCCAATGTGGCCACGTCCGCCTCGAGCCCATCGACGATCGAACGCGCCTGTTTGCCCGACCCGCCGTGCGATTGCTTGATCGACACCGCCTGGCCGGTCTTGGTTTGCCAATAGCGCGCGAAGGCCGGATTGACGTCTTGATAGAGCTCGCGGGTCGGATCGTACGACACGTTGAGCAGCGAAATGTCGCCGAAAGCAGCCCCCGGGAGCAAGAGCGCGAGAGCAACGACGACGACGCGTAGCGTGAAAAGCCGTTTCATTTTCGATTTCTTTCCTTGTTACGCCTCAGTAGGCAGCCTGAAGCCGAGTCAAAACGACGATCTCGTGCGGCCGGTCGCCGGCCTTGCCCCCACCGTCGAAATGGGTGCGCTCATAGTCGGCCATGAGCTTGAAGTTGCGCGCCAAATGCCAGTTGAGCCCCACGCCCCAGGCGCGGGCCGTGCGCGCCGACTTGGTTGGATCGGCAAATTGCTTATCGAACGCTCCTTCGTCGAGGTGAAGCTCGCCATAACGAGCCACCAGCTCGATGGCGCCGATGGTGCGGTTCTTGGGATCGAGCTGGTGCTTCGGAGTGACGGTGGTGTACGAGGCCTCCTCGCCCGTGACGAAGAACGATCCAACGACCTGCCACGCTTGGTGATCGACGCGCTCGTGCCCGATGGGTCCCGCGACGATCTGCGACGACACCGTGTACTCGCCAAAAATCCCGACCGGGCCGTAGTAATAGAAGGCTTGCGGAGCGAGGCGGCGATGGGTGCCCGATCCCCTGACCCCTTCCGCATACTGGAAGAACGTAGCTTGCCCGGAAGTTCGGTAGCCGGGCAGCGGCCCGGTCTGCGTGCCACGCGTACCGGCGATGCCGAGCCCGAGCCCGCGCAGCGGCTCGAGCGTCGTAGGCTGAAACGGTCGCACGACGATTCGCCCGTCCCAGTCTTTCTTGTCGCTATTGTCGACGTCCCCATTCACCGCGTCACCGACGCCGTTGAAGAGCCCGATGGCGTAGGTGAGGGTGCTCTCCAACAGATCGCCGTGAACCTGAATGCCGACGTCGCGATCGGGGACGAGTTGCGTCGGCAATCCGCGCTCGACGAAGGGGAGATCGGCGTCGGAGGCGAGCCGCTCCAGCCCTACCGGCGCTTTGAACTTGCCGCCCCGAAACTGCACCTCCTTGATGAGACGCACGTTGCCGTACGCGTCCTGCACGTTGGGCGTCCCCGCCAACTCGGGCATGATCCGCCAGTCGAAGAAGTCGAAGATCGTTCCTTCGAGCACGGGGCGTACGCGCCGCAGGAGAAACGTGTTCGTATTTTCGCTGATGTAAAAGCGACCATCGGTTTGGATCAGCGGCCGCAGGCGAAATTGGAATTTACCATCCGCCGACTTGATGCCGGCGCCATCCTTGCCATGAGCAAACGGCACGCTGGCGGGGTTCTTTCGTTCTTCCTCCTTGCGCGCCGCCTGCACTTCTTGCTCGACCTCCCAGCGCCGCTCGATGATGCGCACCTTCTGATCGAGCTCGTCGACGCGCGGGTCGACCGATCGCGGCGGAGCGGCATCGATCGCAGGGGTAGGGGCGCCCGAAATGGCGTCGGGCGGCTCGGTCGATGCACCTTGCGCCGACGCGAAGCGCGACGAGCAGAGAGCGGCGAGGAGAGTAATGGAAGAGTAGAGCGGAGAGGCTTTCATCGGGTCTCGTGGCGGAGGAAGGCGAAAATTGGTCCGGCGGGCCGGAACATCGGCGAGCGGCGGAATCGGGCTGTCCACTGAAATGGACATGCGTCTCATATAATGTAGATGGTCGTGACGCAAGTCCATGATGCGTCGCAAAGCGGGAGGCGATATTCCCTATGGCGCGACTAGTCTTCTATGCCGGCATGATGTCTTGCGTAGCGGACAGGGTAGGCACTAATGTCCTCTGGCGATGCAAAGCTCGAGCGGTCGGCGCCTCCCGCCGTTGGATTGCGACGACGAGATCGACGATCTGCCGCTCGGCGTGCAAGTCGAGTCGCTCCGAGCTACGTCTTTCATCGCGCAAAAAGCGAGAGGGCGAAACGAACCATGACGACGAACGGAATTGCCACGACCGAGGGAGATCACGGCGGCGCACCTGCCACCGATCGACGCGACCCTTTTGCGATCGCGGAGAGCATCGCCGCTACCTTGGCCGTTTCCGCAGCAGCGCGTGACGAAGCGGGCGGCACGCCCAAAGAGGAGCGCGAACAGTTGCGTCGCAGCGGACTTCTCCGCCTCGTCATTCCGAAGGAGCTGGGCGGTTGGGGCGCGAGCTGGGCCGAAACGATGCGCGTCGTTCGCATTCTCTCCCGCGCCGACAGCGCCGTCGGGCACGTGTTCGGCTTTCACCACCTGCTTTTGGCGACGGCCCGCCTTTTCGGCCAAAAGGAGCAATGGGTCGAGCTCTTCGCCGACACCGCGCGAAACGACTGGTTTTGGGGCAATGCACTGAATCCCCTCGACACCCGAACCACGATCACGGCCCGCGATCGCCAGGGCACCGCGCGCGGAGGAAGTGGCGATGGCCATTGGGTCATCAACGGCACGAAGAGCTTTTGCTCGGGCGCCCTCGATTCGGACCGGCTCATCGTGTCGGCCTTGCCGGTTGGCGGTGGACGATTGGTCGTCGCCGCCATTCCCACGCAGCGCCAAGGGATCCACCTGCGCGACGATTGGGATTGCATGGGACAACGTCAGACGGACAGCGGCAGCGCCGATTTCATCGACGTCGCCGTTTCGCAGGGAGAAATTTTGGACACGCCGGGCCCGCTCGGGTCGACGTTCGCTTCGCTCCGCCCTTGCATCGCTCAGCTCGTGCTGGCCAACGTCTATCTCGGCATTGCCGAAGGCGCCGTCGCCGAGGCGCGCCGTTACACCCGCGAGCAGACCCGCCCGTGGTCTCGGTCGGGCGTCGCCAAATCGACAGAGGACCCTTATCTTCTCCTCCGCTACGGCAAACTGGTGGTCGCCCTGCAAGGGGCCGAGCTCGTGACCGATCGCGCGGCGACAATCTTCGACGAAGCATGGAACCAGGGCGACGCCTTGACCGCTCGCGCTCGCGGCGAATGCTCACTCGCGATCGCCGCCGCGAAGGTCAGCACCACGGAGGTCGGTCTCGAGATCACGACGCGCATGTTCGACGTCATGGGGGCGCGCGCCACGAGCGGAAAAGCCCGTCTCGACCGCTTCTGGCGCAACCTTCGTACCCACACGCTGCACGATCCGGTCGACTACAAGCTGCGCGACATCGGGAACTTCGTCCTCAACGACGAGCTGCCCGTCCCCAGTTTTTACTCCTGACCGCGCGCCCCTCGGCTGCGTCTACACCCGAACCACGAGCTCGCGCGCCGCTCTCTCCAAGTCGGCGCCCGACGCCACGACCAGTGCTTGCGTCACCTCTGCTGCGAATGCGGGCATGGAACTGTCACCGGCGCCCCAGCGGCTGCGTGGCTCCGGACATAGCCAGAGCACGCTCTGCGCCCGCACGCGCATCTCGGCAACCACGTCGGCGCCGGTCGCTTGGTAATTGGTGCGGCCATCGCCGAGGATGACGACGGTGGTGCGCCGATCGATGGCGCTCATGAATTGTTGTTCGAAATGCAGCAGGGCGCGGCCGTAGTAGGAATTGTGAGCGGTATCGACCGACGACAGAGCGGCTTCGAGGACTTCCGCGCTGACGCCCTTTTCTTGGAAGAGGCGCGTCACCTCGGCGATTTCACTCACGAAGACGAAGCTGCGGGTTCTCTCGAACAGCTCTTGCACGGCGTAGACGAACTCGAGCATGAAGCGCGACGCTTGCCGTACGGAGTCGCTGACGTCGCAGAGGACGACGAGCCGCGGGCGTTCGCGCCGTTGATCGCGGCGCACGAGGCGAAAGGGCACGCCCCCCGAGGTGAGGCTTTTGCGCATGGTGCGGGCGGGGTCGATGCGCCCTTTGCGGCGGTGACGCGACTTCACTCGCGCCGCGCCGCGCAGCCGCTCGGCGAGCTTGCGCACGCCGCGCCGTACTTCGTCGATCTCGCTTTCGGCGAGCAACGCGAAGGGCATGGACATCGGTCCTTCCGCGGCTTGCTCGGCGGCGACCGTCGCCGCTACGTGCTTGTCGACGCGCTCGCGGATGCGCTGCTCGGAGCGTTCGAGCTCGCCCAAAAGGGCGCGCACGAGCTCCTCGGCGCGGGGGGCGCCGAGCGACTCGGTGAGCCCTTCCTTCAAGAAAGCGAGCGCCGAGCGGGCGCGGTCGATGCCGAGCTCGTCCATCAGCTGGTGGGCGAAAAATCCCTTTTGCAGCGGCCCGTTTAGACGTAAGAGCTGCTTTTTCACCGCCTCGCTGGCGAGAAGATGATCGAGATCGGTGCCGCCCGACAACAGCGCGCGCAAGCGGGCCCGCCCCTCGGGGGAGAGAAAATCGCCCAAGAGCTCGCGGAGCGCGCGGAGCTCCGCCCGGCTGAAGCCCTGCGCCAGAAGACGCGTAGGCAAATCCGGGCGTCGTCGCACCTCTAGCGAGAAGAACTCGTCGAACAGCTCGTCGTAACGCGCGCGCTGTGCATGGTCGTCGACGACGACGCACGCGATGGCATCGCGCAAGAGGAGCCGATCCGAAAGGCCGACTTCGCGCGCCGCGCGCGCCGCTTCGATGGCCTGGGCAGTAGAGAGCGTGAACCCCTCGCGCCGCAAAACCCACAAGAAGTTGTCGAGGACGTCGAGCATGTCACGGGGCAGGTTCGGCCAAGAGACGCCGCAGCAGTGACTCCATTTGCGCCTCTTTGCGGGGATCGAAGCCCACCGAGACGTCGCGAATGACCCCGCGCTTGTCGATGACGAACACCGTCGGCAAGGCACGCACGCCGAAAGCGCGCTGCGTTGCGTAAGATTCGTCGGAGGCGACGGTGGCGTAGCGCATGCCGAAATCCTGCGCGCCGGCCGACGCTTGTTCGACGGGGTCGTCGGTGATGCCGATCACCGACAAGCCTTGCGCCCCGAACTTGGCCTGCCACGAGGTGAGCTTCGGCGCCGACATGCGGCACGCCATGCACCACGTTGCCCAAAAATCGACGATGACGACCCGCCCCCGCAGCTCGGCGATACCGCCGGGGAGGGGACCCGCCACCGACGCCAGCCCTTTCCACGACGCTGGCGCCGGCGCGCCCACCTTGTCGAGGCGCAGCATTTCGTCGCCATCGGGGGCGGCTTGCAGCGTGATCGTGAGAAGAACCTCGGCGCCGGAGCGGAGCAGCACGACGCGCACCAGCGCGCCGGGTGTGTGTGCGGCAACTTCGCGAATGACGTCATCGGGGCGTGACGCAACGGCATCTTCGACCCGCACGATCACGTCCCCGTCCCGGACCCCGGCGCTCCAAGCGGGGGAGCTTCGGACGGCATGGTGGATCCGCACGCCGCGAGGTACCGTGCCCGCCTTGTCCAGCTCGACGCCCAGCCAAGGTCGAAGCCGCGATTGCCCTTCGGCCACGTGGCCGGTGAGCGCGACAGCAGCGCTCAAAGCGATGACGAAAGCCGTGGTAGAAGCGAGCCTAAGGCCGAACCTCATGGGATCCGATCGTCATGGTGCACTCCACCGCCGCCCCTGTCGAGGCGCGCTGGGAACCATCGCTTTTGTAGGTTTCATTGCGGGATGTGGGCCGCGGGAGCCTGCCCTCGTCAATCCCGGGATGTCCACGGCCAATCGGCTCGCCCCCGCCTCTTCTTCGCAGGCGGACGCGCGTCCTCCCGCGGATCCCGGGGTCGACCTCCAATCGGTCCATCCCGTCGGCAAGGCGTTCGTTTCGCGGGGGCACTTCGCCGGGCAATGGACCGCGCAGGTAGCGGTCAACGAAACGGCGCTGCCCGTTTATACGCTTCTCGCGCCGTCCAGCCGCTTCGACGTCGGATCGGTGCTGGTGAAAAAGCACACCTCGACGAGAACCAGCGCGCCCGGACCGAGCTTCGCGATGTCCAAGCGCGAGGCAGGCTTTTATCCAGAGGGCGGCGACTGGGAATACGTCGTGCTCGACGCTGAAGGCCATCTCGAAGATCGCGGCAAGCTCGCTCTCTGCGCGCGCTGCCATGCCGAAGCGAACGCGGACTGGGTCTTCGGACTACCGACCGAAGCACGGTAGTCGCGGCGCAATCGAGTCGCTGCCTACCGAGTCGCCCGCGAGGCGCTGCTCGCCGCAAAAGAAAGAGGCCCATCGCGCGGCACACCACACGGGTGTGCTGCGCGATGGGCAAGATCGACGAGCGCGCCTCGATCAGGTCGACAAGAAAGCAGGCCTCAGCCCAAGGCCGAAGTTAAGTTCACAAGGAAGCAGAAGAACAAGCTTTCGACAGCGCCAGATTAAGGAGCCTGAACTGGCAGCCGAGAAGGATACTGTTCGAGCCGCAGCCCACGGCGTCGACAGCGACAAGGGTAAAAGCACCTCGCGTGCCACTCCTCCTATCGAAGTGAAAATAAGGGGAATCGCATAGCCTCTTCGGGCATTTAG
>DATHEQ010000075.1:0-48165 GCA_035318505.1 Polyangiaceae bacterium
GCTGGTCATCACCACGCTCGACCCCGACGGTTCGCTGCGCGAACGATCGCGCACGCCCGTTCCGACCGGCGTACGCGCCGTCGCCGCTTGTCCACCCGACGGGGACGGCTCGGCAGCGGTCGTGATCGCAACCCCCGGAGAGCTTTGGATCATCCGCTGATTGCGCGCCGGCAGCTGATCGCCTGGGGAGCGCTCCTGGCCGCGGGCGCCGCCTTGTATTCGCGTTCGGCCGCGGCGCTCGGCCGCATACCGCTCGACGGTAAGATCGCCATGACATTGCCCTGGCCGCTCGATCGCGTCGACCCTCACGACATCGCCGACCCGGGCGCAGCCCTCTTCGGTCCTGCGCTTTTCGAGCAGCTCTACGCGCTCGACGCTGCGGGCGAGCCCTTTCCGACGTTGGCCGCCGATGCACCGGTGATCGAAACCACGCGCACGGTCATCCGCTTGCGTGAGGGGCTCGTCACGGCGCAGGGAGCGCCGCTCGACGCGCGCGACGCACTCTTTTCGATTCAGCGCGCCAAGAAAGGCGCCGCCGCGGCGTGGTGGGGCGACCTTCCCGCACCCTTGCCGCATCGGAGCGATCGACGGGCTCTCGTCTTCGCCACCACCGATGCGGCGCGCCTCGCGCGGACTTTGAGCTCGCCCTTGTTCGCGCTGGTCCCGCGCACGTTCGACCCAGCGCATCCGGACGGCACGGGCGCGATGACGGCAGAGCTCGGGCCATCGCGCATGGTGCTGCGGCGCAATGGCAACGCGGCACGCGGCCCTTCCTTTCTCGAAGCGATCACCGTCGAGCAAGCGTCCGATCTTTCATCGTCCCTCAGGTCGTTCGAGGGAAAGCTGACCGACGTCGGATGGCTCGGCGCGGGTCTGCACGGTGCGAGACCCGGCGCGCAATCGTTCGACATGGGCAGCGTCGCGTGGATCGTGCTGCAGACGGGCACCGAAGCGGGGACATGGGGTGGACCCGGCGTCGCGCAGAGCCTTCTCGATGGATTGGCGCCGGAACGATTCCAACGCTTTGGACTGGGCTCGATGCCGGCCCCGACGGGCAGCGCGGAATGGGGCGGCCGTCCTTGCGAGCTCTGGGTGCACGAGGGGTCGGCTTTCATGGGTGAGCTCGGTCGAACGCTCTCGTCCCTCCTCTCTCGGCCGGGACACGAGGTTGCCGTCAAGGCTGCGCCCGCGGTCGAAATGGCGCGGCGCCGCGCAGCGGGCGCGTTCAGCCTGATGCTCGGAATCGTTCGCGCTTTTTCCGTCACGGGACTCGGCTCGCATATCGCCCTCGCGGCGGCGATCGACCCCAAGAACGCACGCGAGCTGCTGCGCCGACCGCCCCGCCTCGCGACCTTCGACCCGAGGACGGTCACCCGGACCCTCACGCTCGGCGTGCTCGGCGAGCTACGCGTCATGGGTGCGCATGCACCCGACGTCCACCTCGCGCGAAGCCCGACGGCGGAAGGGTGGGACCTCGGCTCGAGTTACCGGGCGGTACCAGGCAGCTAGCCCATTGGAGGGACCGCGTAGCGGAGCGGGGACCCCACTTGACCCGAGTGATTGGCACCCTTACCTTGCCGGGCGATTCCGCGCCGTTGCCGGCCCCTTCGGACGCGACGCGCGCGAATCATGGAGATCGACATGGCTGGCGACGAAGCAAATTTGGTTCATCTGAACGACCTCAACTGGAAAGAAGAGGTCCTCGATTCCAAAGTCCCCGTTCTGGTCGACTTCTCCGCAGTGTGGTGCGGCCCCTGCAAGGTCCTTTCCCCCATCATCCAGAAGCTCTCCGACGAGCTCGTAGGCAAGGTCAAAGTCGGCAAGCTCGACATCGACGAATCGCCCGCCACCAGCGCAAAGTACGGCATTCGCGGCGTCCCGACGGTGGCGGTTTTCGTAGGTGGTGAGCGCAAAGCCCAGCACGTCGGACTGACGAGCCGCGAGAATTTGCTCAAGCTTCTCGACTGACTTCCCGCCCCGATCCGGTGTTTTCACCGCCCTCCGCTCGTAGCGGGTCGAACCGTTCCCCGCTCGATTCGCTGATGGGCGCGCAGGCCGAAAATCCGGGCTACGCTGAGTTCTATGCATCCCGCTGACCCCCGCGTCGCCCTTCTGCGCGACCAGCTGGTCGGCCAGGTCCTGCAGGGGACCGACGGTGTGCGGTTTCACTTGCGGGCGCTCATCGGGGAGGGGGGCCAAGGGTGGATCTACAAGGGCAATTACGACGAACCGGACGGCTTTCTCATCGTCGTCAAGGTTCTGCGCCCGGACGGCTTGGGTGAAGACACGCTGCGGCGATTTCACCGTGAAGCCAAGGTGCTTCGCCAGCTCGGCGCTCAAGCCAATCCCAGCCCGAACCTGGTGCGTTTCTACGATCATGGCGTGGCGCGGCTCACACCGCCGAACTCACACCCCACGGACAAGGTCGATCTCCCGTTCACGGTGCTCGAGTTCGTTCACGGCGCGACGCTGGGGCAGATCATTCAAGATCAGCGCGGCGTCGGTCTCTCGGTGGGACGCGTGCGTCGCCTTCTCCGTCAAGTGGCGTGGGCGCTCACGTCGGTGCACGCCCAGAGCATCGTCCACCGCGACCTCAAGCCGTCGAACATCCTCATTGCCACGGAACATGGGATCGAAGTCGCCAAGATCACCGATTTTGGACTGGCCAAGTTGGCGAGTCTCAGCGCGCACAAGACAACCATGCTCGCCGGCGCAAGCCTCGGCTATGCGCCGCCCGAGCAGTACGAGCAGGGCAACGCGCGGGTCTCCCCGCGCACGGACGTGTTTTCGCTGGCTGCGATCTTTTTCGAATGCTTGTCGAGCCAGCCGGCATTCGCGCTTCCCGCCGGTGAAAGCGGCGCGCTTCGCCTGATCGAACAGATGATGACGGGGCCCCGGCCCGCGCTGACCCGGGTCGCACACGCGCTCTCACCCGAGCTGCGCGCTCGACCCGACGTCGTGAGTCAGCTCGATGCCCACTTGGCGCGCGCCACGCAAGCGCAGCCGGAGGGGCGGCCCGCGTCGGTGCGCGACTTCTGGGACGCGGTCGAGCCTCTGCTGCGCTCGGTGAGCGAACCGTCGCTTCGCCCTGCGGGGCGACCTTCCCAGCCCCCACCCGCCGCGCGGCCGTCGCAGAGCGCGGAACCCGCGGCGCAACGCGTGTCGCTCAATCCGCGCGCTTCGGCCACCGCCGAACGAATCGCCTTTCGCCTCCTCGCGCGCCTTCCCGTGCAGGACCGCGTGCGTAAGGCCGTCGTCACACCCGACGGTCGCACGGCGTTCGCGCTCGGCACCCAGGGTCTTTATCGATTCGCCTCGTCCGCGTGGACATCGGTGCCGCTTCCGAGGTGGCTCGAAGCGCGAAGTCTGCGCGGCATGGTCCTCTTTCCCGACACATCCCTCCTCGTGTTCGGCGACGAGGGAACGATCGCCGTAGTGTCATCGAGCGACGAGGTGAGGCCCTGGCCCAACGCCGATCACGACCTCGATCTTTGGGGTGCCGCGGTCGATGGTCGCGGCGTCGTGCTGGTGGGCACGCGGCGCTCGAGATCGGTCGGCGTCTGCGTCGAAGCTGCATTCGGGCGACCGCCGCTTCCGGCGCGTACCGTCGACAGCGCGCCCACCCTGCGCGCGGTGGCGCGACTGGTGGGCGGCGCGCTCGTGGCTTGCGGTGACGATGGTGCGCTCGTGCGGCTCGATGTCGCGACCCACGCCGTCATCCCTTGGGAAAGGACCGGCCATTTGAGCGCGATCGCCGCCCGCGGCGACGGCGGGGCGCTCGTGGTGGGCACGGGAGGTCACGCGCTCTCAATCTCGCCCGCGCTGCAGGTCAAGCTCGAAGCCGTGCAAACCACGCATGATCTGTGCTCCGTGACCATCGGTCCCGGTGGCTCGGCCTGGGCGGGCGCCACCGGGGGGCGCTTGCTGAAACGCCGCGGCGCGACGTGGGAGCGGATTCGCGTCGATATCGAGCTCGCCGATGATGCTGGCATTCTTTTGGCTCAGTCAGTCGGCGACGCGGTTCTCGTGGTGGCGAGTGACGGTCAGATGTTGCAAGGTCGTACGCTTCCGTGAAGAAATCCCGCCGTTCGCGTTTCGCTCGCATCGTTTTTCTCGTCACCGCCCTGACGCACGCAACGTTTGCGCTCGCGGCCGCCGAGCTCATGCGGCGCGTCGGCGTGCCTCATCCGGCACTCGCGGGCGCGATGCTCGCTCTTGCGCTGCTCTACGTCTTCGTGCGCCGGATGCGCGGGCTCTTTCCCGATCGACCGCGATCCCGCCTCGCGCTTCACCTCATCGAGGAGCCATTCTTCGTCCACTGGTGTGCTGCGCTCGGCGCCTGCGTACCGATTGTCGTCTACGCGCTCGGTAAAGCCATCGTGCTCGTCGCGCAGGGGCGCGCGCCCGAGCTGCCCACCACGTTTGCGTTCGCCGCTTACCTCCTAGCCTTTGCGCTCGCGATGTGGGGCGTCTTCGTGCGCCGCCGCTGGGTGCGCACCCACGAGCTCGACATCGTGATCCCCGGCCTTCCCGCGGCGTTCGATGGGTACCGCGTCGCGCAGCTCAGCGATCTGCACCTCGGCGGGCTCACGCCCCCGGCATGGGGCGACGCGTGGGCGCGGCTCGCCAACGCCGCGGCGCCCGACCTCGTTGCCGTCACGGGGGATCTCGTTTCGAGCGGCACCGACTTTCATCAAGACATCGCGCGCGTCATCGGAAGTCTGCGGGCGGCCGACGGCGTATTCGTCTCCATGGGTAACCACGACTACTTCGGGGACGGCGAACCCCTGGTCACGCTCCTCCGAGCGACCGGCGCGGTGGTCCTGCGCAACGAGGGGCGCAACATCACGCGCAACGGAGCGACCCTCTTCGTCGCAGGCGTCGACGACACCTGGACGCGGCGCGCCGATCTGGTGCGCACGCTCGCCGACCGCGATCCCGCCGTCTGCACCCTGCTCCTCGCGCACGATCCCGAGCTCTTTCCGCTTGCGGCGCGCCACGGCGTCAGCCTGGTTCTCTCCGGCCATACGCACGGCGGCCAGGTCGCGCTTCCGTTTTTTCCGAAGCTGCTCGGCCTCGGCAAGCTCGCGCACCGGTTCCATCTCGGCCTCTATCGCGATGGAGATTCGAGCCTTTACGTTCATCCGGGTCTCGGCACCACGGGGCCTCCGATCAGGGTCGGCGTCGCACCGGAGATCGCCATTCTCACCCTGCGGGCGGCGTGAACTAGGACGCCCGAGCTTCGCAGCGCCCAGGCGCTGCGGGACGGCGAGCTTGAATTCGAGTAAACTGCTCGCGCATGAAGTGGCGATACGTTGCCTCGATGCTGTCCGTGTTGGGCGTGGCGAGCGTCGTCGCCTGCGAAGAAAAAAAGACACGCGTCGATGAGCTCATCGCGAGTGCGAAGGAGCCGTCCACCGACGACGCGAGTGCCCGCCGCGAGCCGGCGATGGCGGCGAGCGTCACACCGCCCGCACCGCATCAGCGCCCGCCGCGACCGCTTCCTCCGGGCAAGTGGGGCCCCGTGCAACCCAACGATCCGCTCGAGATGCAGCAAAAGACCCTCGCCTATACCTACGCGATGGCCACGCCCGATCCCGGCGATGGTCCTGTCGACAAGGGATTTCTCGAGGCCTTCCGCAGCAAGCTCGAGCAAGTGGTGCGCGCCATGGATCCGGCGGGCGGCGATCGCATTCGCGTCAACGCCGCGCAGGGCGATCGGCGGATGGAAGTGGAAATGAACAGCGGTTGTAACGAGCGCACGCCCTTCAATCTCGCCGTGCAGCGCGCCGGAACACCGCTCATGACGCTGGCGCAGTCGGGCATCTTCGTCGTTCAGTGCCACGACTCCAAATGGAAATGCGTGCAGTCGACGCGCGAGCCCGACGACGTCATCTGCGTCGCCGCGCCGCGCCGTAACTAGCGCGCGCAATCGTCGCCGCTAAGCGGCGCCGCGGACCACCGCCATCACCTCGTCCTCGGTGAGGATGTGATGAGATTGCTTGGCCGCGGCGAGGACGGCATCGACGACGCCTTTGTTCGGCTCGATGCCGCGCTGCTTCAGCCAATAAGTGACGTTGGAAGCCCCCGACATGAACCCGATGCCTATCTCCTGCGTGCGGCCGAACATTCCCGCCGGTACGCCGGAGTAGATGCGATCGGCGAGCCATGCGTCCCCCTTCTGCTGCGCTTTGATGATGGCGGCGGCGTGGACGCCAGTGGCCGTGCGAAAAGCGTCATTGCCCACGAGTGGATAGTTGATGGCAATGTCCCAAGAGAGCGCCTCGGCCGCGGTTCGGCAGTATTCGACCAAACGCGTGAGGTCTTGGTCTTCGAGCAAACCGAGCAGCTTCAGGTTGAGGAGAATGAGCTCCATCGCCGCGTTGCCGACGCGCTCGCCGATCCCGAGAGCCGTGCCGTGTACGCGATCGGCACCGAATTCGAGGGCCCACAACGCGTTTTCGAGCGCGAGCCCGCGGTCGTTGTGACCATGCCAATCGATGCCCACCGTGGCGCCCGATTTTTTCACGATCTGTTTGGTGAAGGCGATGATGTTGCGTACGCCGTCCGGCGTCGCGTGACCCACCGTGTCGGCCACGCAGAGGCGGCTCGCGCCGTGATCGATGGCCATTTGGAAGAGCTTGCCGATCACTTCCGGGCGCGATCGCGTGGTGTCCTCCGTCACGTAGCAGACGGGGAGCCCGCCCTTCACGGCGACGTCGATCGCTTCTGCCGAGCGGCGCAGGATGAGATCGACGTCCCATTCTTCAGCGAGCTGCCGGATGGGCGAGCTGCCGATGAAAAGAAATGCCTCGACCGGCATCCCCGCGCGTTGCGAGACCTCGATCATGGGGGTCACGTCGCCAACGACGGTGCGCCCGGCGACCCCTGGTTTGAGCTTGAGCTTCGAGCTGGCGATCGCCTTGCACATCTTGATGACGTCGTCGAAGGCGCGCTGCGAGCTGCCGGGCAGCCCAATGTCGGCGCCGTGAACGCCGATATCGTTCATGAGGTGCAGGATCTCGATCTTCGCCTCGACCGGCGGATCGACCACGCTCGGATTCTGCAGGCCGTCGCGCAACGTCTCGTCGAGAAACGTCACGCCCTTCGGAATCAGGCGCCCGCGCCGCTCGACTTCGTTCCAGTCGTAGATGAGATCGACGTTTTCCTGGCTCATGGCGACACTATGCTCCGGTCTCAAAAGAGCGGCACCCCGCTCATGGCGGTGGGTTGCGACATGCCCATGAGCTTCAGCATCGTGGGCGCTACGTCGCAGATGCGACCCCCCGCACGAATGCTTGCATCTCGGTGGCGATCGTTGACGTAGATGAGCGGCACCGGGTTCAGGGTATGCGCGGTGTGCGGCTCGCCGGTCGCAGGGTCCCGCATCAGCTCGCAGTTGCCATGATCGGCGGTGATGATGACCGCGCCGTCCACGGCGCGCGCGGCCGCGACGATAGCGCCGATACCGTTGTCGACCGCCTCGACGGCGCGGATGGCCGGCTCGAGCATGCCGGTGTGCCCGACCATGTCGGGGTTGGCGAAATTGACGAGCACGAAGTCGTACTTGCCGCTGCGGATAGCGGAGGCGGCAGCGTCAGCGACCTTGGGCTCGCTCATCTCCGGCTTCTCGTCATAGGTTTTGACGTCGCGCGGGGAGGGGATGAGCTGCCTTTCCTCGCCGGAAAACGGCTCCTCGCGCCCGCCATTGAAGAAGTAGGTGACGTGCGCATACTTTTCGGTTTCGGCGCAGCGAAACTGCGTCTTGCCTTGCCGAGCGAGGATCTCGGGAAAGATGTCGGGGTAGGACTCCTTCGGGTAAGCGACGGGTAAAAGAAAGCTGCGATCGTACGTCGTCATGCAGACGTAGTGGGCGAACGGTGTCGCATGGCTGGCGGGGCGCTCGAAATGCGGAAACACGGGGGCGGTGAGCGCCTCGGTGATCTCGCGGGCGCGATCGGGGCGGAAGTTGAAAAAGATGGCGGTGTCCTTAGCGACAGCGACGCCGCCATAGTCGCCAATGACGACCGGTTCGACGAATTCGTCCTTTTTGCCCGCTGCGTACGACAGTTGGACGGCTTCGAGCGCACCGGCCACGCGCGGCGCATCCGCGGTCACGATGGCGCGAAAGGCGCGCTCGACGCGGTCCCAGCGCTTGTCGCGGTCCATGGCCCAGTAACGGCCGCAAAGAACGCCGATCTTTCCTTTGCCCTGCAGTTGTTCGACGAGGAGACGAACGTAGCGAGCGCCGCTCTGGGGCGGCGTGTCGCGACCATCGAGAAAGGCGTGCACGACCACCTCGACGCCCGCGGCCGCGGCCAGGTCGATGAGGGCAAAGAGGTGCTCGAGCGAGCTGTGCACGCCGCCATCCGAGACGAGGCCGAGCAGGTGCAGGCGCCCAGAGCGCTCTTTGGCGCCGTCGATCGCGCTGCGTAAGGCCGGGTTTCGCCCGAGCGAGCCCTCGGCGACGGCAACGTCGATGCGGGAGATGTCCATGAGGGCGATGCGCCCCGCGCCGAAGTTGAGATGACCCACTTCGCTGTTGCCCATTTGCCCCACGGGTAAACCGACATCGGGACCACTGGTCCCAATCACGCCGTGCGGGTACTGAGCGTAAAGAGCGTCGAGTTGGGGGGTCTTCGCCATGCGTACGGCGTTGTCGGTCGCCTCGGCACGTTCGCCAAAACCATCAAGGATAACCAGCACTACCGGACGCGGAGCCGTCGCCGAAGACATGCCGGGCACTCTAGCAGCAAATCGGCGAGCGGCGCCGTCGCTCGAAGATGTGGGGGCTTCATCGCGCCCTCCGCCCCGACTTCGGTCCGAGCATCGATAGCGCTCGTGCAAGCAGGCGCATTTCAGCGCAAAAAGGCCGCGAGAGGCTCGGTGGATGGGAAGCTTCGACTAAAGCGGCGAGCGGGACTACTATCGATTTCTATGCCCTGGGTGAGGGCCCTTCTCCACGGCCAGCAGGTCTATGCGCGCGCAAAGCCCGACGGGACCTTGCTCGTGCAGGGAAATCGCGTGGACGTGTGTTACACGCCCAATACGAGCCGGCTTTACAAAGCGCGCTCGACGAATCTGGTGCGCGAGGAGCCGCCCACCGTGCTGCCGGACGAGACCTGCGCTCCCCGTCCCGACAGCGCCGCGCGCCTCAAAAACGCGGCCGTGCGCGCCATCTCCAAGAAGCCCATGCAGTCCACGGCCATCCCCAAGGCCCCCAAGGACGCCATCATCGCCTATGCCGATGGCGCCTGCTCCGGCAACCCCGGGCCCGCCGGGCTCGGCATCGTCGTCATCGATGCCACCACCAAGACCGAGATCAGCGAGCATCTCGGGCAAGGGACCAACAACATTGCCGAGCTTACCGCCATCGAACGCGTTCTCGACACCGTCGAAGATACGGCGCGACCGCTCGTCATTCACACCGACAGTGCGTACGCGATCGGCGTCCTCTCCAAGGGATGGAAGGCCAAAGCGAACATTGCGCTCATCGAGCGGGTGCGCGAGCGACTGGTCAAAAGGCCGGGCACGACGCTCGTTCACGTGCGCGGTCACGCCGGCATCGAGCTGAACGAGCGCGCCGACGAGCTCGCTCGGGAAGCGGTCCGAACGCAAAGCTCACGCTCCGAACGCGTGGGCTGATCGAGCGCGAGAATCTGGCGCGGTCGTGCTAGCCAAGTCGCCAGGCTTTGACGAACGGGGGACCCGTTGTAAACGCTGGCTCATGTTCTTTCGCAAAGACCCGATCAGCGGGTAGCTCGCGATGTCGAGGTTCGGCTAAAGGAAGAACGCGTGATCGATCGCTCCGCTGACATCGACCGCCCAGCCGACGCCGAATACGGCGTGCCGCGCGAGTCGCTCCTCATGAGCATCCGCTCACGCCTGCGCGTGTATTTCCTCGGCAACGACCCGACCTTCTGGGTCGCCATGGTCCCGGCGCTCGCGCTGTCGGCGCTCCTCTTCACGCGCAGTCTGACGACGAATTTCATCTTCGACGAGCAAGAGGCGCTCTTAGCCAACCCCTACGTCAACGGCAAAAACCTACGCTTCTTCGATGTCATTCATCGGGACTTCTGGGGACTCCCTCCCGAGCGGAGCGTGGGCAGTTACCGGCCCTTGCCGAATATTCTCTGGCGCGGCATCGCCTCGGGCTTGCGCGGTCTGCACGACCTCGTGGCGCGTTTGACCCACAGCCCCTCGACCTATTCGCTTTACCCATGGGTCTTTCATTGGTGCAACGTCGTGCTCCACGCCGCCAATGGCGCGTTGCTCGTCTGTCTCGTTTTTCACGCCACCAAGCGGCGCGGCCTGGCATGGCTGGCGGGCGCGATTTTCGTAGGGTGCGCGGTGCTGACGGAGGCAGTCTCCGGCGTCGTGGGGACTGCGGATGTCCTCGGCGGGCTGGGCGCGCTGCTCGCCCTCGCCGCGTTGCGCTTGCCGCTCTGGGGAATGCCTTTCGGCGTCGCGGCGGGGCTGTTGATCGGTCTCACATCCAAAGAGAGCGCCATCGTTTGCGTGCCATTGGTACCGCTCGCCGCGCTGTGGCTCGCACCCTACACGCACCCCGCGCGTCCCCTTTCGCTCGTGCGCTGCGTGGCTGCGGGGGTGGCCACGGTGGGTGTGTTCGTTTTGTACGTGGAGTGCCGCAAACGCTGGTTTCCCAGCCCGACGCCCCCCGAGCTCCTCGTGCCGCTGCCCGACTCAGCGGGGCGACTCGCCCATGGGATGCGATCGTTTTTGCTCTGGTTCCATCAGCCGTCGCTGCCCAAAGATCCGCTCAACAACCCCTTGGTGAAGGCGGATCTCCCCTACCGTGTGGCGGGCGCGCTGCGCGTCTATTGGCGAGGCCTCGTGCAGCTCCTCTTCCCGCGCACGTTGAGCGGGGACTATTCGTTTCCACAGGAGCCGATACCCGAGCGGCTCGTCTTTCCCGAAAGCCTTCTCGGCGCGGTCGCGATGGTGATCCCTCCGCTCGCCGCGGTGGGGCTCTGGATCCGCGCCATCGTCGTGCGCCGTCGCGCGGCCGCTCCGCGTTTGCTCGTCGTCGTCGAGGGGGGCGCGAGCCGCGAGACGAGCACCAGCGCGCCGCCGCCCTATGTGGCCGGCGTGGAGCAAGCCCTGCTCGCACTCGCGCTCACGTGGATCGTGGTCAGCTACTTTCCACATTCGAACATTCCCGTCTTGCTCCCCACCGTTCGCGCCGAGCGCTTCCTCTACTTTCCCGCCATCGGTTCGAGCGTCGCTTTGGCCATGTACTTCGCTGCGTTTCACGCGCCGCGCGTGCACCAGCGAACGCGGCGCCTCGGCACCGTTTTTTTCGCAGCCTTCTTCCTCTTTCAATGCGTGGCGGCACGGCTTCACGCGCTCGACTACGCCGACGATCTCGTCTTTTGGCGGGCGACCAAGGACGCCGCGCCGCGCAGCGCCAAGGCGCATCTCAACTACGCCGTCATGTGGGGCGCGCGCGGCCATCTCGACACACGGCTCGATGAGAGCCGCATCGCGGTGAACTTGGCGCCCCAATGGCCGATGGCGCACATCTATCTCGGCGACACGCTCTGCCGATTGCACCGCCCGGACGAAGCTTGG
The DNA here is from genome assembly GCA_035318505.1 of Polyangiaceae bacterium. GTDB lineage: Bacteria > Myxococcota_A > Polyangia > Polyangiales > Polyangiaceae > DASWDH01. The sequence goes on from DATHEQ010000075.1 coordinate 11,593, forward strand.
CCGAGCTACGTGCAAGGCTTCAAGTTGGCCGACAACGAGCCGAACCTCATCGCGCTAGCCTTGCAATGTCTGTGGGACGAAGGGGCGCTCCACCCGCACCAAGACGAGCTGCTCGAGCTCGCCGATCAACGCCCCGAAACGTGGCTCGATTTTTTGGCCAAGGACATCGTCAACAACGGCACCGAGCACGGCGGCGTCAACCCGAAATACCGGCCTCGCGGCTACAACGAAGGCCCCAAAGAGTAACCCGGGTCACGCGTAAAAGAGGCGATCGGCTTGGGCCATCTCCACGAGAGCCGGCGCGGGCGTGAAACGCTTTCCGAGCGCTTCTTCGTATTGCCGCATGCGCCGCAGCACCGCGCTCGCCCGCAGCGTGTCGACGAAGCGGAACGGTCCGCCGCGAAATGGCGGAAAACCGAGCCCAAAAATGGCGCCTACGTCGCCGTCGCGCGCGCTGCGCAGGATCCGTTCCCCCAAGCAGTAAAGCGCTTCGTTGACGAATTGAAGAGCGCAGCGCATCTGAATGTCATCGACCGCCACTTTCGTGTGGCTGCGCGGCTTCTCGAGGCCGAGCGCGGCATAGATGGTGGGATCGACGTGCTTGCCCTTGCCGGCGCGCTTGGCCGCGTCGCCGTACAGATAGAACCCTTTGCCGTTCTTGCGGCCCTTGCGGTCGTCGGTGATGACCGATCCGATGGCGCGCGGTGGCGTTACGCGATCGCCGAACGCTTCCAGCATCACACCGCCCACGTGCGCGGCCACGTCGATGCCCACTTCGTCGAGCAGTGTGAGCGGCCCCACTGGAAAGCCCCAATCGACCATCGCCTCGTCGATCGTCTCGACGGGGACCCCTTCGAGCAAGAGCCAGCACGCTTCGTTCAAATAGGGCCCGAGCACGCGCGTCGTGTAGAAACCGACGCCGTCGTTGACGACGATGACGGTCTTGCCCTGCTTTTTGCCAACCGCGACGGCGGTGGCCACGACGCTGGGATCGGTCTTGGCGGTGCGGATGACCTCCAAGAGGGGCATCTTGTGGACGGGGCTGAAGTAATGCATCCCCACCACGTTCTCGGGGTGTGTCGAGCGTTCGGCGATGCGGCCGATGGGAATGGACGACGTGTTGGATGCGAAGATGGCGCCCGGCTTCGCCCGCTCTTCGAATTCGCGTAAAACGTCGTGTTTTAGCGTGAGATCTTCGAAGACGGCTTCGATGGCGAGATCGGCGGTGGCGAGACCGGAATCGTCGTTGGTGGTCGTCAGCAGCGCGAGCTTTTGCGCGCGCTCGATGCGCGTCATCTGCTTTTTTCGCACGCGCTCGTCGAGAATATCGGTGACGGCGCCGAGCCCGCGGCTGACCGAACGGTCGTCGCGATCCTTCATGCGCACGTAAACGTCGGCATTCACTGTGCTGACGTAGGCGATACCGGCGCCCATCAGCCCCGCGCCAAAGACGAACACCTTCTCTACGTCACGGGGCACGACCATCGGGTCGCCGGTGCCGTTGTCTTTTTTGAGGGCGGTCGTAGCGAAAAAAACGTCCATGAGACGGCGGGCCACCGGGCTCACCGCAAGCTCGCCAAAGGCGCGTGCTTCGACTTGCTTCGAAGCCTCGAAACCCTCGGCCGCGTACGTCTTCAACACTTGGAGGATGGCGGGCAAGGCGGGATAATGGCCGCGGCTCTGTTTTTCCGTCATTTCGCGCGCCTTTTTGAAAAGGAGCGCGCGACCGACGGGATTGTCTTCGAGAGCGGCGCGCGAAATCTCGCTCGCGAGGGGGGCCTTCTTCTTGGCCGGGGCGGGCCTTTTCCCGGTTGCGAGGAGGAGCGCCAGCTCCGCGGCGGCTTGTTCGAGAATGGGCCGGGCGACGACGTCATCCGCGACGCCGAGCTGCTTGGCTTTGCTCGCACGCATGTTCTTCGCGGTAAGACCGTGATCGAGCGCCACCTGGAGACCGGCGATTTGCGCGAGCCGCTGCAAACCATTGAGCCCCGGAAGAAGACCGAGCTGCACCTCGGGAAAGCCGAGCACGGTCTTCTTGTCATCGGTGAGAACGCGCCCGTGGCAGGCGAGCGCGACTTCGAATCCGCCGCCGAGGGCTTGCCCGTGCACCGCGGCAACGATCGGTTTTTTCGCGCTGACGAGCCGGGCGATGGTCTCGTGACCGGTGCGGCACAGCGCTTCGCCTTCGCGTGACGTCGTCAGCCCCTTCAACATTTCGATGTCGGCTCCGACGATGAAGCTGTCCGGCTTGCCCGAGATGAGAACGGCCGCTCTGACTTTGTCGTCGTTATCGAGATCGGCGAAGAGCGCGCGAAACTCGTCGTTGAAGCTTGCCTTCAAGACGTTGACCGGCTCGCCGGGCACGTCGTACGTCACCACCGCGACACCATCGTTGCGTACGCGCACCGAAAAGGGGCTGGACCGCTGCGGCGCGGCTGAGGACCGGTCGACCACCGTTTCGAGCGTCATGTGGCCTCCAGGACGACGACGGCACCCAGCCCGCCCGCCGCGCACACCGACAAGAGCCCGAACTGTTTTTTTCGTTTTTTGAGCTCGCGCAAAGTCGAAAGCACCATGCGCCCGCCGGTCGCCGCGAAGGGGTGCCCGAGGGCGATGGACCCGCCGTTGACGTTGAGCCGAGCAGGGTCGATTTCACCGAGCGCTTCGCTCAGGCCGAGGTGCTCCTCGGCGAACTTCTTGGACGCGATCGCTTTCAAGTTGGAAGCGACCTGCGCCGCAAACGCCTCGTGGATATCGACGAGGTCCATCTGGTCGAGCTTCAGACCTCCGGCGCGATCGAGCGCCTTCGGCAAGGCGAAGACGGGGGCCATGAGCAGCTGCCAGCCGGGGTCGACGGCCGCGTAGGCATAGCTGCGCAGGTACCCGAGCGGGAGATAGCCGAGCGATTTTGCCTTCGATTCGCGCATGAGAAGAAGCGCGCTCGCCCCGTCGGTGAGCGGTGAAGCGTTGCCGGCCGTGATGGTGCCGTGGGCTCGGTCGAATGCGGGGGGAAGCTTGGCATACGAGTCCAAGGTGGAGTCCTTGCGCACGACGTTGTCTTCGCTGACGACGTCGCCCCCCGGGCGCGGGATGACATGCATGACCTCGGGGGCAAATGTTCCGTCGCTCCACGCGCGCGCAGCGTTGATGTGCGACTGGTGGGCGATGGCGTCTTGCTCTTCGCGGGAGATCCCGTTTTCTTTGGCCATCTTCTCCGCCGCTTCCCCCATGAGCTGGCCGGTGGTCGGCTCGCGCGCAAAGCCGGGAACGGGAGGAATCAGATCTTTGCCGCCGAGCTTGGTGAACGCCTTCAGCTTGTCGGGCACGGTCTTGCCCTTTTGCGCGGCGAGGAGCGCGTCACGCAGCGGTCGCGAAACGCCGAGCGGCATGTCGCTCATGCTGTCCGCTCCGCCGGCAATGGCGACGTCGTGCTCGCCGCACTGAATCATGCGCGCGGCGTCCGTCATCGCTTGGAGGGACGTCGCACAAGCGCGAGAAACGCTGAACGCGTCGACGTCCTTGGGCAGACCCGATCCCAGCACCACTTCGCGAGCGATGTTGATCCAGTCGAGCGTGGGGACGACCTGTCCGTAAACGCAGAGCGTGATGCTACTGGGCGCGATCTCGGCGCGCTGGATGAGCTCTTTGACCACGGCGATGCCGAGGTCGACGGTTCTCATCTTGCGGAGCCCCGTCCCCTGCTTGGCGAACGGTGTTCGCAATCCGGCAACGACAGCGACGCGATCGGTCATGGACATGGCCGCGCAGGTTAGCAGAGCCGCGCCACCCCCGACCCCGCCAAGTTGAATGGTGAATCAAATGGCCGAGGCGCCGGGCGCTCCGCCGCTTCAGTTCGGCTTGGGAGTCGTCGAAGGCGCCGGGGTGGCGTTGCGCCAGAATAGCCGGTTGCGCTCCTCGTCCTGCAGACGCAAAAGGCGTCGTTGCTCCTGCGCAAAACCGGCGTAGCTCTTCGGTACGCGCATGTCCTTGGCAAACGTGTAAAGCACGCGCAGGGCGGCTTCGGCGTCATCGGTCGCGCGGTGCGCGGTCTCGTGCACGATACCGAGGCGGGCGCTCACCTCGACGAGCGACCGGCTCTTTTCGAGCTCGTGGATTTCGCGCGCCCACACGAGCGGATCGATCCACTCTACGCTGGCCGCGAGCGAGGGCGGCAATGCCTGCCGATCGTACCCGGCGCGTTCGAGCTCGCCCAGAACGAAGCCCCGATCGAAGGACGCATTGTAGGCTGCCGGTACGACGCCAGCGAGCGCGCTCGCGACTTCGGCGGCGATGGCCTCGAAGAGCGGCTTGTCGGCGACCATCTCGTTGGTGATGCCGTGAATGGCGAGCGACTCTTCGGAGATGGGACAACCGGGATTGACGAGCCACGACCGTTTCTCGAGAACTTCGCCGCCGCGGCCGACCACGATCCCGATCTCGATGATGCGGTCCACCATGCTGTCGGTGCCCGTCGTCTCGACGTCGATGAGCGCGATGGGCAGCTCGATCCAGTTTGCGTCGCCGTCGAATCCCTCGACCACGCCGATGGCCTGGATTCGGATGAGATGCGCAATGCCGGCATAGTGACGGCCGGTGGGGAAACACCCGCAGCCGTCGCCGAGACCTTTCATGGCTACTTCTTGTCAGACGGGGGCGAGGGGGCGGACGGCTTTCCCGAACCCGATGCGGCGGGAGCGGTCTTCGACTTCTGCGCGGCGGGCTCGCTCGCCGCGACGACCGGACCGGACGATCCGACCTCGAGTTCGACCGCGATCCACTCGCCCATGTCGTCGTTCAGGTCGAACTTCGTCAGATCGAACTCGCGACCGTTGACGTAGACCGCGGGGGTGCCGTTCAGGGCGAGAAGATCACCTTGCTTGCGATCGCGGCTCACGCGATCGGCGGTCGCCTCGGATTCCCAATCGGCTTTCCACTTTGCGAAGTCGAGACCGATTTCGCGCGCGTACTTTTCGATGTCGCGCGGCTCCATCGCGTCCTGGTGTTCGAAGAGGATGTGGTGCATCTCCCAGAACTTGCCCTGCTTCATGGCCGCGACCGCGGCTCGTGCCGCTGATTCGCCGTGGACGTGCGACTGCAGCGGGTAAAACTTGTAGACGAAGCGCACCTTTCCGGGATGCGACTCGACCAGCTTCTCGAGCACGGGTGCCGCATGACGGCAGTGCGGGCACTCGAAATCGGCCCACTCGACGATGGTCACCGGTGCCGAAGCCGAACCTTTCGCAGGGGAGTCGCTCGGATCGACCGCCTTCACGCGATCGGCAGCGAAACGCGCGAAAAAGGCTTCTTCGGCCTGACTGCGCGATTTGCCGGCGCGAACCTGGCGCAACAACAGACGCGCGGCGGGCAGGCATTTCGCGCACTTGCGCGATTCTTTCACGCACTGCGCGACGCTCACCGGCTCGCTCGGACACGGCGCGAGGAGCTCCGAGACCCACGTCGACCAATCCTTCTTTTCGCGCGACGTGAGCGCACCGGTATCGACGCCGGCGAGGTTCACGTCGTTGTCAGCCGAGCCGCCGCCAGGCGACTGTCCCGCGCCCGCGGAGCTGCGGCAGGTGCTCTCGTAGGTCGCCAGGGCGGCGAGAAAAAGAGGAACGAGACGAATCAGGGACATCGGCCGACGGGAGCTTAGCATTACTCCCCCGGCCTTCCCCCGGCCAGATCGATCGCCAGGCGGGCCCTTGGGACGGTCCCGCGCCCTGGCTTGACCATGTGAAACGCCGGTGTAGGGTCCGTCACCCGAGCGCCATGCCCGACGAAACCCGCCCCAGCAACGCACCGCCCCCTGGGGGTGCACCGCGGGTCATCGCCATCGGCGGCGGCCCCGGCGGCGCGGGCAAGAGCCTGCTCACAATCAACCTCGGCGTCTACCTCGCACAGCTCGGCCGCAATGTGATCATCGCCGACGTCGATCCGGCGGGCGGCGGGCTGCACACGATGCTCGGGCTCGACCCGGCGCCCCGACCGAAACCGCCCGACGACGGCGGGGATCCGGCGCCGAAGGCGAAGCCAGGCGACGACACGCCCGACCCCAAATCGCAACCGATTCCCACCTCGATCCCCGGTCTCGTCCTGATGCCGCCGGTCTACGATCCGACGGGGGCGCTCCTTCGCTTCGGCAAGAAAGGCCGGTGGCTCACCAACGTGGGCGAGCTCCCCGCCGACTACGTGCTGCTCGATCTCGGCGCGGGCATTCCCAACCTCTCTCTCGATCTCTTCATGGCCGCCGATGTCGGCGTATGCGTCACCCTGCCCGAGCCGCCGGCCATCGAATCCACGTATCGCTTCCTGCGGGCGCTCTTCGTACGGCAGCTTCGCCGCTCGCTCGCCAAGGAGCGTTACAAGCTGCGTCTCGTCGAACGGGCGCTCAAGGATTTGCCGCCCCTACCAACGCCGGTGGAAGTGGTGGCGGCACTCGAACGCTACGATCGCGTGGTCGCCGATCTCGCCGCTTCGCAGATCGGGCATCTCCGCCCTCGGCTCGTCGTTTCGCAGACGCGCTTGCGCACCGACATGGAGCTCGGGCTTTCGATGCGCGCACTGGCGGGGCGGTACCTCGGCATCGACCTCGACTACCTCGGCTACATCGAGCACGACGACGCCGTGTGGCTCACGGTGCGGCGGCGCCGCCCGCTCCTCATCGACAGCCCCGCCTCCAAAGGCGCGCGCAACGTCGAGCGCATCGCGCGTCGCGTGCTCGCGCTGGCGACCGCTCGCGATGGCCGGACGACGGAGAGCCGATTGCCGCCTCCGCCCGAACAGCTGACGCTCTATGAGACGCTCGGTGTCTCGCAGGGTGCCTCGGACGAGGAAATCCGGCGCGGCTCGAAGCGACAGCGCGACATCTTCGCCGAGGGGAGCCTCCCTCTCACCTCTCTCCTATGGGGCAGAGATCTCGCGCGCGAACAAGCCCGCATCGAAGAGGCTCACGACACCTTGCTCGACCCCGTGCGGCGCCGCGCTTACGATCTGTCCACCTTTCCGGATCAAGTCGCGTCGTCGCTTCCCACGCAGAACCTAGCTTCGCAAGGCATTGCCAGCGAGCTTCTCATGCTGCAATCCGAGCTGGCACGCGAGATCCACGCCGAAACGCAGTTTACCGGCGCTCTCCTCAAGAAAGTTCGCGAGTCGCAGGGGGTCGAGATCGCCGAAATTGCGACCAAAACCAAAATCGCGGCGGCGCATTTGCGCGCCATCGAACAGGACGCCTTCGAACAGCTCCCCGCACTCGTCTACACGCGCGGCTTCGTCCAGGAGCTCGCCAAGTGTCTGCGGCTCGACCCCTCCCAGGTCGCCAGGACGTACTTGAAGCGCATGCGCGACACCCTCGCGCTTTCCGGACGAACGTCTCTTTGAATCGCACGCGCGATCAAGGCAACGGCAGCGACCTCTACTTCTCGGCTTGCCTCGGCCTCGGCGCCCTCTTGCCCCGCTTGTACGTCGCCATCGCTTGGCCGCGCGAGCCGGTGTGGGACGGTCACTACTACGACTTCGGCGCGCGCCGAATCGCCGCCGGTTACGGCTATTCCGACGGCATCGGCGGCTGGCACCCGTGGTGCCATTGGCCGGTCGGCTACAGCGGCGTGCTCGCCGCCGCGTACCGCGCGTTCGGCTCGGGACCGCACGTAGCCACTCTTTTGAACGCCGTCATCGGCGCGCTCTTGGCGGTCCTCACGCATCGCCTGGCGCGCTACGAGCTTTCGCCGGTGCGCGCGCGCGTGGCAGGCTTGCTCTGCGCGCTTCACCCCGGTCTCATCGCCTACGCCGCTCTCGTGATGACCGAATCGCTGTCGGCGCTGGTCCTCGTCCTGGCCGGGTTTCTTTGGGTGCGTGACCAGCACCGCCATGCGCGGCGCGGCGCGGTCCTCTTCGGGCTCACCATCGGGGCCGGCGCGCTCGTGCATCCGAGCTTTCTCGTTTATGCGCCGGCCATTGTCGTTCTTTCCGGCGACACGTTGGCTCGCTCGCTGCGACGGTCGAACTTGCCAAAAGCGCTGACCTCGGGCGCCATCGCCACCGCCTGCGCGTTCGTACCCGTCTTGCCCTGGACGCTGCGCAATTGCCGCGTGATGGATCGCTGCACCCTTCTCTCTACCAATGGCGGCTGGAACCTCGCCATCGGTTCCTTCGCGCGCGCGACCGGGCGCTTCGAGACGCTACGCGCGTCCGATGGATGCGCCGTCGTCTCCGGACAAGTGCAGCAGGACGAATGCTGGCGCGATCTCGCGCTCGCCACCATCAAAAGCGATTTCGGGCGCTGGCTCGGACTCGTCCCCAAAAAGCTCGGCTTCACGTTCGACCATGAATCCTTTCCCGTCGAATACCTGCACGAAGCTGACCCCGATCGCTGGTCGGAAGATCGCCGGCGGCGCGGCCGCGCGTTGCTGACCGGGGCCCATCGCGTCTGGCTCACGTCGGCCGCGCTCGGCGTCGCGCCGGTGCTCGGCGCGGCACGCGCGGTCGTCGCCGCGGCACGCCGCAGTCTTTCCGCATTGACGACGGGTCGCGTCACCATCCTCGTTTCCACCGCCGTGCTCGCCCTCGTGGCGCTCGTGGCGTGGACCAGCGATAGCTCACCCTTCTATCTCCTCGCGATCGCAATGACGTTCGTCGGCTGGCTCAACAGCACGGCCGCCGGTCCCGTGACGCGCTGGGCGCTCTTCTGCCTGGCCGCTACCATCGTCACGCATGCCGTGTTCTTCGGCGAGGACCGCTACCACATCGTGCTCGTCCCTCTGTTGTGCGTCCTTTCGGCGCGCGCCTTCGCAGGACATGCCGAAGACACCTTCAATGCCCCACACGACCGAAAGACGGCACCTACGCAAGGCGAAGAGCTGCGGTAGTCTTGGAGCAGTCGATGGGGTCACCAATCAAGGAACCGACGACGCCACAGAGCTTCGTCTCGGGCGCGCGCGCGGGCGGCAAGGAAGAGCTGCGCGCGAATTTGCTCAAGCCATACCTGCTGCGCTTGCGCTCGGTGAAAGACGACGGCGCCGTGCGCGCGCTGATGACGCTCGCCGGAATCCCGCTCAGCGTCATCGACGACGAGACGGGATGGGTCTCGGTGGTGGCCGCGCGGCGCGCTCTCGGTGCGATCGAAGAAGCTCTCGGTGCGGGCGCGCTCACGCGGCGCGACAGCTGGCTCACGCACCCCGAGAACCTCGGCACGTACGTGCGCATGCTGCGCACCGCGGCCAAACCGATCGATGCCTACCGCTACCTCGCGCAAAACCCCGATCAAGCCAGCCGCATCGGTTCCTACGACATCACCGAGATCACGCCGCTCTCCGTGCGCATGACCTACCACTTGCGCGACGAAGCCGAGGAAGTGCAGCGCCATCGTCTGTTCTGTGACGCGCGCGAAGGCGAGCTCACGGCGTTGCCGCGCTTCTGGGGATTGACCGACGCTGCCCTCGAGCACGAGAGCTGTCTCGCCAAAGGCGATCCCGCTTGTACGTACCTCGTGACCTGGAAAGCATTCACCTCGCCTTTCAGCCCGTACTTGGCAGGAACGACGGGCGCCATCATCTCCGCCGGATCGGTCGCCACGTCGGGCGGGCAGGTGGCCATGGGAATCGCCGCCGGTATCGGCGCCGCGCTGGGAGGCGTCATCGGCGCGCTCTCCAACCGTCTCCACCGCGACCGCGCCGCGCGCACACTCGACAAACACCGCATCGCCGCGCTCGAACGCGGACTCTCGTTGCGCGGAGAATCGTCCGCCGCGCCCGGCGATTTAGCGGGCACGGTGCTGGGGGGGAAATATCGCATCACGAACAAGATCGGCTCGGGCGGGATCGGCGTCGTCTATGCCGCCGAGCACATCGCCCTCGGATCGCAGGTCGCCATCAAGGTGCTGCGAGGTGCCGCGGCCAAAGACGCCGCCGAGATCGCTCGACTTCGGCGCGAAGCGCAGGTGCAAGTGACGATCGAGCACCCCAACGTGGTGCGCACCCTCGACCTCGATCAAATGCCGGATGGAAGCATCTATGTCGTCATGGAGCTTTTGCGCGGCATCAGCCTGGCCGACAAATTGGCCCGCACCGGTATCGTCGCGCCCGGCTTTGCTTTGCCCATTTTCATCCAAGTCTGTCGCGCGCTGCGCGCTGCGCACGAAAAAGGCATCGTTCATCGCGACTTGAAACCGGGCAATGTCTTTCTCTGCGATGACGGCATGGCCAAGGTGCTCGATTTCGGCATGTCCAAATTCGCCTCGGCGGAGAGCCTCACCCAGGAGGGGTACACGCTGGGTACACCCGAATACATGGCGCCCGAGCAATGCATCGGAGCCACGGTCGAACCGCGCACCGATCTCTACGCGTTCGGGGTCCTCATGTACGAGGCGCTGACGGGCGAGCTTCCCATCGTCGCACGCACGCGCCGAGAGCTGCTCGAGCTGCACCAGCGTCAGATCCCCCCTACCCTCCGTCAGCGCCGTCCCGATCTCGAAATTCCGGAAAGCCTCGACCAAGTCGTCATGAAAACCCTGCGCAAACACGTGGAAGAACGCCCCCGGGGGGCGCGCGAGCTGGAAGCGCTCCTGACTGCAATTCCGGAGGACGGGCTGGTTCGCTCCTACCCGCCCGGAACCGCGAAAACCAAGAGCTGGCCTTCCGCACGCTGGACCCGCAAATACAAGTAACGGCCTTGTAAAGAGGGCAGCGCGCGTAGCGTCTCCCGTACCGCCGGTCGGATCAACGCGCATCTGCGGCAGTCGAGCCGAGGCAACAACCCCGACCCGCCCGCGACCGTTGTCCGAATGTGGGCAAACGCCTGGGCGGATCCGACCAATCTGTGATGCAGTTCCAGCGGAGTTTCGTCCGAAATCCGGTACTGAAGACTTTTTTCGTACGGTCTGTAGGGAGGCGTGCTCGCGACACCGGGGAAGAGCTGGGGCTTATTTGCCTCGCATTACAACTGCTGAATCTGGCGCGACAATTGCGCTGCTCGATCGTCCTCTGATCATGGCTTCCGATTTCAGCGGCGATAGTTCACGGTGCACCACGGCGACGCCGATTCTCGGCAACAGCGATTCGATACGCGAGGTGCGCCGCCTCGCCGGCGTGGCAGCCGGAACCGACGGCGACGTCCTCATCACCGGCGATACAGGCACTGGCAAGGCGCACGTCGCGCGATCCATTCACGACCAGAGCGGCCGACCCGGGCCCTTTCTCTGCGTGGATGGAGCGTCGCCGGCAGGTGCGCTCGACACGGAGCTGTTCGGTCCCAAGCCGCCCGGCACGACCATCTTTCTCCGCGACGTCGCCGCGCTTTCGATGCCGCTGCAAGAGCAGCTCAAGGTGCTCCACGAGCATCGCCGCGCGAGCAACGGGCACGCAAAGGGTCCGCTTTCGACGGCACGACTCATCTGCGGCACGTCGCAGGACCTTCCCGCGCTGGTCAGGCAGTATGCTTTCGATGGGTCGCTCTACGAGCGCCTTCTGACGTTCACCATCGAGCTGCCCTCGCTCGATTCGCGGCGCGAAGACATTCCCGTGTTGATCGAGCATTTTTTACGCGTCCTGCGCGAGCAAGCTGACCACCCGGTCGAGCGATTCTCCACCGACGCGGAAGAGGTACTCGTCCGCCGGAGTTGGAAGGGCAACCTGCGCGAACTTTACGATTACGTACGAACGACGGTCGAGCTCAGCTCGGCGAAGGTGATCGAACCGATGGATCTCTGGCTCCCGCGCACGGTCGACGAACCCGGCACCGAATCTTGGGAACTCGGGTATCGCGTGCTTCGCAAGCGCGTGCTTCTCCAATTCGAGGCCGACTTCGTGGCGCGCGTCCTCAAGGCGTCGAGCGGCAACGTCTCGATGGCGGCCCGCATCGCCAAGATCGATCGCAAGCATCTGTGGCGCCTCATCCAACGCACCGGCATCCGTTTGGAACGCTTCGGCAAGGCCCCTTCCCTCGAGCCCCCCAAGTAACGCGCTCGACCTGTCCCCGCGCGAGACCTTTGCTATGGTCGGGGCCATGCGTGGGTCGAAATTCATCGTGGTCATGGCCTTCGCGGCCCTCGTCACGCTCGGCAAGCACGCCGCGGCGTTCACCCACATCGTTCAGAAAACCGAGACGCTCGCGCAGATCGCCGAGCGAACGTACGGCCGTATTCAGTACGAGAGCATCCTCGTGGCGGCCAACGCGCTCGACGCCCAGGGCGGGTCGCCCATCGTTGCCGGACAGCGGCTCGAGATCCCTGCCCTCGATCATCGCATCGTCAACGCTGGCGACACGTGGCCGGTCCTCGCCCTGGCGCTGCTCGGCGACTCCGATCGCGCCACTGTCTTCGCCCGCGCTAACGGCTCGATGCCGTGGATCGCGCCCCCCGAGGGGGCGGAGATCGTCGTTCCTTACAACCTCCGGTACATCGCGACGGAGAAAGACAACATCGTCACCATCGCCCAGAAGTTCACGGAAAAAGAGAAGGCGTGGATGCTCGATCAGTACAATAAGCTGAAGGGCCAGCCGATCCGCCGCGGCGACGAAGTCCTCATCCCGCTCACCAATTTGCCCCTCACCGAAGCGGGCAGAGCCGAAGCGATGGCCGCCGATACCGCGACGCGCACGCAGGCGCACGGGGCAACGCGCGAGGCGCAGCGCAGAGTGGACCTCGACATGCCCGTGCTGCTGGCCGACGTGCGCGGCGGGCGCTACGTCGACGCGGTGACGCGCGGCGGGAAACTGCTCGGCATGGGCGAGCTCACCAAGGCTCAGCTCGGTTTGATTCATCGCCAGCTGACCGAAGCCTACGCGGCGCTCGATGCGCCGGGATTGGCCGCCGCAGCCTGCGCTTCTTGGCGAGAATACGACCCCCGGGCCCGCCTCGACGCGGTCATGCTTTCACCGAAGATCATGACCGCTTGCACCAAAGGTCAGCCCTGAGCATTTGAACGCGAGCCAACTTTTGCCGCGGGAGTGCTAAGACTGCCAGCGTGGCGACGCCGCTGCGCTCAATCGACTGGGGAAGCATCGCGCCGCTCCGTTTGCGCGCGCGCGCCCTCGCCGACGGTGTCTACGCGGGGGCGCACCGCAGTCTGCGCCGCGGCCCGGGCGTAGAATTCGGCGGGCATCGCGAGTACGTGCCCGGCGACGATCTACGCTGGCTCGATCATCGGGCCTTGCTCCGCCACGACAAGCTCCTCGTGCGCGAGTTCGAGACCGAGACCGATCGCGGTCTTCGCCTCATCGTCGACGCCAGCGCATCGATGGCCTATCGCGGCTCACAAGCCCCGGCGGCGAAGTTTGCATTCGCGGCGCTTCTGGCGGGCGCGCTGGCGCGCATCGCCCTCGCCAGCGGTGACCCGGTCGGTCTCGAATGGATTGGCGGCACGACGGTGCGACCACTCCCGGCGACCTCCGGAAGAGAAGCGTTCGAGCGCGTGGTGGGGGCGCTCGAATCGGCGTCGACCGGCGGCGATCTGCGTCTCGACGCCGCCGCACTCGACCAAGCTTTCGGCGCCATCGCCCGCCGCGCCAAGCGCGGCACCATCATCGTGCTCCTGTCCGATTTGATCGATTTACCCGACGAAGCGCTCGACCGTTTCGCGGCGCTCGGCCTCGGTGGGCGCGTGCTTCTCGCGGTGCAGGTGCTCGATCACGACGAGCTCACCTTTCCTTTTCAGGGCACGGTGCGATTGCGCGGCTTGGAAGGCGGCGCCGTCGTGGAGACGGATGCCGACGCAACGCGCGAGCGCTATCTCGCCAAGCTCGACGCCATCGCCGAAGAGTGGTCGGCCAAGCTGACCTACCACGGCGGACAGTTCGTGCGCGCGTCGACGTCCGACGATCCCGCCGAGATCGTGCGCCGTGCGGTTTCGGCGGTGGCCGGGCGCTTCACCCACGGCCACGACGCCTGATGACGTTTGCGTACGTGGCAGCGCTCGCGGTCGCGCTCTTGGTGGCGGCCCCTTTCGTCGCGCACCTTCTGCAGCGACGGCGCGCGGACGAACGGGCCTTTCCGCCGGCGAGACTCGTCGCGCCGAGTCCGCCGGTCGCCCGTCGCCGCCGGCACATCGACGACCGCGCGCTCTACGCCGTCCGGACGGCGGCCGTCCTCGCACTGGCGTTGCTCGGCGCGACGCCGTTCGTGCGCTGCTCTTCGCTCGCGCTCGGACGCCAGGGCGGCGCGTCGCTCGCGCTCGCCATCGTGCTCGACGATTCACTCAGCATGCTCGCCGAGGTCGAACAAAAGACGCGCTGGGACCGCGCCCTGCGCGCCGCGGACGAGCTGGTCGACGGCGCGCGTGAGGGCGACGCGATAGGCGTCGTCTTGGCCGGATCTCCGCCGCGCATCGCGCTCGCTCCGACGACCGATCTCGCCGCGGCTCGCAGCGTGGTTCGCTCGCTTTCGCCGTCACATCGCGCGACCGATCTCGAAGGCGCGCTCGAGCTCGCGCATTCCATCGTTCACGGTCTGCCCCAGCCCGATCGCCGCGTGGTGCTCTTGAGCGATCTCTCCGACGGCCATTCCGATGGGCCGCCGCTCGGCGAATCGCGCGAGATTCCGCTGTGGATCCCACTCACGGATCTCGCTAAGCCGGCACCGAACTGCGCCGTGCTGCGCGCCGATCGCCAGCGCGACCGCGCCACCGTGCGCGTCGGATGCTTTCCCGCCGACGCAGGTCGTCAACGCAGCATCGAGGTGTACGCGGGCGACCACGTCGTCGGAAGGACCCCTTTACCTGACGAAGCGGGCGCCATCGACGTAGGCGTCGAGCTCACGGGCGCGAGCGGCGATCTCATGGCGCGCGTCACCGGCAAAGACGCGATCCGTGCCGACGACGCGGCGCCGGTTCTCGCCACCACGGGTGGCCTTTCCATCGCCATCGTTGCCGACCCGGCAGGAGCCAAGCTCGTGACGGGAGGCGCGCCCCCCGTCGAGCAAGCGCTCGCCGCGCTCGCGCTCGACGTTCGCTTGCGACCGCTCCCTCTGGTACCCGATCGACTGGAAGACCTCGCCGGGTTCGCCGGCGTGGTGATCGAAGATCCTCCGGGCTTTACGCCCGAGGCACGGCGATCGCTCACGGCGTGGGTCGATCGAGGGGGCGTGGTGCTTCTCGCGCTCGGTCCGCACGCACCCCTCGCCCCGCTCGGCGCCAATTTCGAGCCGCTCGTCCCGGGCTCGATCGGCTGGGGTCCGTCGCCCGCGCCCGGACTCGACGACAAGGCGTCTGTTCTATTCGGGTCGGCGGCTGCGGGACTCGTCGATTTTCGCCCGCGCGGCCGAGCAACGATCGACCCGAGTCTGCTGGGGAGCGCCGCCCAGGTGACCGCGCGCTGGAAGGACGGCGCGCCGTGGCTCATCGAGCGCCCGGTCGGGCGGGGGTACGTCTTCGTGCTCACCGTACCCACGTCACCGGACGAGAGCGATCTCGCTCTGCGGCCCGCCTTTTTGATGCTCCTCGACCGCGTCGTCGATGCCACCCGCACGCGCAACGGCGCCTACCGCATCACCGTAGGCGAAGCATGGACGTTCGAAGGGGCCAAATCCCTCCAAGTGGTCGGCCCAGAAAAAAACAAGCTTCCGATCACCGACGAACCCACGCGCAAGGTCGTCGTGCCCGACCGCATTGGCACCTACGAGCTCGGCCTCGATGGCGACAAGCTCACCCGGGTCGTCGCGGCGTCGGAGAAAGAGGTCGATCAGCGCCCGCGGCGCGTCAGCCCGGATACGCGCGCGTCCTCGCTGGGCGACACACGCGCCAAAATCGATCTGTCGCCCTACCTCGCGATCGGGCTCCTGGCGCTCCTCGTCGGCGAGCTCGCGCTTCGCCTCCGGGCGCGACGCGCGTCGTCGGTCGATGCCGAGCGCGCCGCACCCGTCGCGTAAGTCGTCGCGAGCGCGCGCCGCCGCGCGATCACGGCGTGCCCCGGAAGGGCTCTCTTTGGAGTACCGTACACGAGCCGAGAGCACCGCCTTGCCCCCCTACCTCGCCGCCGCCCTGGGCGCGACGTTCGCGCTCACGCTTTCCTGCCGATCGGCGGGACCGTACGGGTACAGCCGTGTCTACGCTCCGACCCGGGACGAAGCACAAGCCGTGACCGGCAAATCCGAGCTCGATGCGCGAGGCCTCCAGCGCTCGCCCGACCAGCGCAACCGCGCCTATTGGGCGTTCGGGGTCGTCACGCATCGCAGCACCGGGCCCGGCGGCGCCGCTTATGTCGCGCTCAGCCTGCGCACCCTCCTGCCCCAGAACCAGTGCAAATCGCCGGACGAGGACACGTGCCGCGTGACGGTCACCGATCGAGAGACGGGCCGCGCCCACGCGCTCGTCACCCTCACGGCGGACGACGATCTCGGCGAGCACAGCGTCGCGCTCGGCTCGCTTCTGCGCGTGGTCGGCACCGTTGCCGAGGACGTCGACCCGACCGACGGAAGCGCCATCTTGCGCGCCACCTTCTACCGCCATTGGCCGCGTGGCTTTTACAGCGCGGGGCCGAGCGCCAGCCCCGCTACAAAGCGCTGAGACCTCATGCCCGATCTACCGGCCTTCGCCCTGGCACATTCGCACGCCTTCCAGAGGGGGATGCGTGGTCGTGCCCAGCGCTCGATCCCTGCCCAACCAGACGACTTTTGGGGATGGCGGGAAGCCATGTACGACCTTGCTGGCGCGCTCACACCCGAATCCATTTACCGGATCTCACTCGTCGCCTACCGCGAGCTTGCCGCGGCTGGCGTGCTCACGATTGGCGAATTTCACTACGTCCACCACCAGCCCGATGGCACGCCGTACGACGATCGCCTCGTCATGAGCGAGGCTGTGATCCGCGCGGCCAAAGACGCTGGGCTACGCATCGCGCTGTTGCGCGTCATCTACGCCCGCGCGGGCGCAGGTCGAGATCCCGCCGGCCCTCAGCGCCGCTTTTGCGACGGATCGCTCGAGCAAGGGCTTTTGGACATCGCCTCGCTCGGCGCCCGCTACGCGAAGGACGAAGACGTGCGCATCGGCGTCGCCCCCCACAGCGTGCGCGCCGTTCCACCGGCGTGGCTCGCCGAAATCGGCCGATTCGCGGCCGCGCGCGGCCTCCCGGTCCATATGCACGTCGCCGAGCAGCCCGCCGAAATCGAAGCGTGTCTCGCCGAGACGGCGCGGCGCCCGGTCGAGCTCCTCGCCGATCACGGCATCCTCTCCGATCGGTTCGTCGCCGTGCACGCCACGCACATCACGGTCAGCGAAGCGCGCCTTCTTGGCGCTGCGCAGGCCTTCGCTTGCCTCTGTCCCACCACCGAGCGCGATCTCGGCGACGGACTTCCGGATGTCGGCACTTTGGTCGCCGAGCGCGTTCGATTGTGTCTCGGCGTCGACAGTTACGTCATGAGCGATCCTTTCGAAGAGATGCGCGGCGTCGTGCTCGGCGAGCGCCTTCGCACCGGACGGCGATTCGGCCCCTGGGCGGCGCCGGCCGACGCTCTTTGGCAGAGTGCTTCGACGATCGGTGCGAACGCGCTCGGTTTTGCCGAGACCGGCGGGGTCGTCGAATTGGCGAAGGACTCCCCCGCGCTCGAGCTCGTCGACGACGGTCATCGGCTCGATGCACTCGTGTTTTCGGGCTCACCGTCGCTGATCGGCCGGGTACGGCGTACCCCATCAAAGCTGCTGCCCGTCCCAGAAGGACGTGATACATCCTAGCCGGCATTTGGAGGTCAGCTTCGACGTGCTCCGGAGAGTCGGTTTGAAATCGGTTGGTGTGGCTGCTCTCTTGGTCGCGTCCCTTCCGTTCGTTGCGCACGCCGCTGTGGCAGAGCGGATTGTTGCCATCGTCGGCGAGCACGCCATCTTGCTCAGTGACATGCGCCAGCGCGCGCGCCCCTTCTTGTTGCAGATCCATCAGAAGATGCCGACTGGCGGCGCTCAACAAGCGGCGGCCGAATCCGAGCTCTACAAGCACCTCATCGAGTTGATGGTGGACGAGCGAGTCGAGCAACAGGCAGCCGAACGGGCCCACTTGAGCGTCACGGCAGAAGAGATTGACTCCGGCATTCGCAACGTTGCCACCCAGCAGGGCATCACCGTCGACCGCCTCATCGACGAAGCGACCAAGACCGGGCTGTCCCGGCAGGAGTACCGCGACGAGGTGCGCCGCCAGATCCTCGAGGGAAAACTCCTGCAGCTTCGCGTACGTTCGCGGGTTCGCATCACTGAGGAGGATGTGCGCGCAACTTATGCAAAGCTCGTCCAGGACGAGCGCGCCAAGCTCGGCTACCGCCTCGCGTGGATCGTGCTGCGCGTTCCGCCTACGGCCTCGACGGCTGCGCGCGCCGATCGAATCGAGCTGGCCGAGCGTATCGCGGCCACGGCCCGCGCCGGCGTGGACAACCACGGACACCGCATCGAATTCACCGAGCTTGCCCAGAGCTTCTCCGATGACACACCCACCCGCCTGAAAGGCGGCGATCTCGGTTCCCGCAAACCGGGGGAGCTCGCGCAAGCTATCGAGGATGAGGCGCACAAGCTCGAAGTCTCCGGCGTCTCTGCCCCATTTCAATTCAAGAACGATCTCGTGGTCCTGAAGGTCGTAGCGCGCGACCCGTCCGAGCTGCCGACCCTGGAAGACGCGCGTGACGAGTTGATGCAGCGCGCTTACACCGAGCAGATGAATCGCGCGCGGCGCCAGTGGATCGACGAGCTTCGCCACGGAACGTACGTCGACGTTCGCCTTTGACGCCTTTCGACGGAGCTGCTCGGTGGTGTCGTCGCGCAGGGCGGAAGGTTCGCCGCGCTGCGATCATTGTCCCTCCCGCACCTCGCACTGCCAATTTGGCAGGTTGGGCGCGCCGGCCCCTCTTCATCCTGCCAAGCTGGCCATTTCCATCGAGGAAGTCGCGCGAAAAGGGTAAGTTGCAGCCTGGCACGAGCCGTGCTGAAGCTCGCGCTGACGAGGCTCTCTTGGCGCCGCTAATCTCCACGATGCACCCCTCACGTCGGCGTCCCTTCTGGGCGGCGGCGATCGCAGCGATGGCGATCATCGCGCTTTGGCCGCGCGGCGCCGCCGCAGAACGCGAAATGGGCCCCCAGTCGTGGCGCGAGCCGCGCGTCCTCGAGAGCGCGCAGCAGTTTGCATTCGAGCTGCGCTTCGGGCCCTACCGCCCCGCCATCGACAGCCCGTTCCCCGCGCAAAAACCATACGAAAGCGTCTTCGGCTCAGATGGCCGACTCGCGTTCGGCCTGGAGTTCGATTGGCAGTTGTTCCGCATCCCTTATGTCGGCACGCTCGGGCCGGGTGCCGGCTGGGGATATACGCACATGAGCGCTCAGGCTCGGTTCAACACCGGCGAGCTCTCCGCCGAAGACACGGACATGGCGATCATGCCCATGTACGGCGTCGCCGTGCTCCGCATCGACGAGTTGGCACGCCGGACCACGATACCGCTCGTCGGGTACGCGAAAGCAGGCCTCGGCTACGGCATCTACTGGACGGGCAACGACGTCGAGACCCAGCGACGCGGGCACACGTGGGGGACGCACTTTGCTCTTGGCGGGATGTTCCTGCTCGACGTCATCGACCATCGCTCCGCCGTCGAGATCGACAACGAGTGGGGCATCAACAACACTTACATTTTCTGCGAGTGGATGGTGTCGAACCTCGATGACTTCAAGGGTTCGCGGGATCCATCGGCCATGCACATCGGCACCAACACCTGGATGCTGGGACTCGCCTTCGAGATGTAATGGCTGAGAAGGTCTCCGACGAAGATCCGAGCGACGCCCCCCCGCCGGATCGCCCTCTCACGATCGACGACGTCCCGCGTTTGGGGTCGGGGACAGGCATTGCCATCGGGTGCGGCATTCTCGTGCTCGCGGCCATCGCCCTATTCTGGCTGCTGCGCGTCTGGCTGCTGCACGAATAGACGCCACGAATAGACGCCCGGGCCCCACCGGGCGGATGGCCTACGAACGCAGGATGCGCCCGATGTGCGCCTTCTCCCATTGGATGGCGCGCTCGTAGTGACGGAACTGCTGCTCGCGATGGCGGAAGTCGGGCGGATGAATCGTCGCGCGACCCGGCCCGCGGCTGGCGGGAATCACGTGGTGGAGCATCTCGTGATAAATGATGAACTGGATGAAGTAGCGGGGTACCCACGACCGATCGAGGTTCGGGTGGATACGAATGAGCCGCTCGACCGCGCTGTAGCTCCCAAGCTTGATCGTCGCTCGCGGGCGGGCCGGTGAGGAGCGACCCCACGTGACGAGCGCGTCGACGGTGCCGCCGAAGTATCGCTGGTTGACGTCGTGGAAGAGCGCGAGAAGATCGTGATGGTTGCCCTTGGTAAGGAGGGGGGTCATCACCGGTCGGATGGCGCGGATACGGTGCCCGTTGGCGTCGATGTACCTGCCGACCACCTGCGAAGCCACCCGATCCCCGCGCGCGATGTAGCGAACGAGCGCCTCTTGTACGGGGGCGGGAGCGTCGAGGAACATCAGATGGAGGCGAGCCCGCAGCATGCCTCCCCGCCGCGCGAACGACACCATGCTGTGAAGGTTGTCGGTGACGGCGAGAACGACGGGGCCGGGAAACGCGGAGCGCAAACGGCGCTCGAGCGTCTGACGAGCGCCTTCATGAACGAAGATATGGGGTTGGCTCTGTGGGAAGGTCAGCGAGATCTGCGGCGAGTGGACCGGATTGGGAACGCGAAGCGCCGCAGGCGCCATGCGCGGCGCCACTTGCGCACTGAGCCGACCACCACGTCGCATCCGGCCAACCGGAGGTTGAAAAAACGGGAAGTCGGTCTGTCCGCGCATCGATCGAGGCCTTCTCAGGATGGGGTATGGGGGGCCCATCCCCTTGTCAAGCAAGCACTTTTTCAATTGTGAAATCCGGCACTTGAGGGTGAGATGAAAGGGGTTTGCGGAGGGCTCCGTAACCTCGCGACAGGGCCCGGCTTTCTCGTGGAAGCCCCGTAAATTCGAGTGTTTCGCGGCTTGCAACACTGCTCGGCCGGCCCGGTCCTGACCTTGGGCTTGCCTAGAGCTCGATTGGGAGCGTCGTCTCTGCCCCTTTCGGGACGAGCGTGGCGCTAGTTGTGTAGACGCTTCGCGTCGATGACAAAGCGAAGCTTGGCGGAGGGCGTCTCCTTCGTTCGGTTCGCGAGCGCGTCGCGATCGATCTTCAGCCCAACGATCATCGACTTGTCGAAGCTGTACGACCAGCTCGGCAAGAGAAGCGCCGTGAGCGTCGAGACGTCGGGTTCATGACCGATCACCATGACGCGCTTGGCGTCTTGGCGGGCCAGCTCACTCAGTAACGGCAGGGCATCGCCGCCGGGAGCGAGCTCCTCCCGCCTCTCGAGGTCGAAAGTCAGCCCGAGCGCAGCCATCACGACCTCGGCCGTCTCGATGGTGCGGACGAGAGGACTCGAAACGATGCGCTTGGGAGGCTCCCACCGACCCAGCTCGTGAGCGGCGAGCTCGGTGCGAGAACGGCCGCTCGAGGTGAGCCTGCGATCGAAGTCACGGCCCGTCGATGCTTGGTCCTCGGCGGGACCGTGGCGCATGATGTAGATTTTCACGGGTGCCTCCGGGGCGATGACTCTACTCCGTCCCGTCGGCCGTACTCAGTTACTGTTTGCCCGCGCTCCGCGCGACGCCCGCCTGTTGATCAGTTGGCAGGCCCCTTGGCGACGGGGCGTGCCGCCGGTGTGCCGCCGGAATTGGGGGCTTTGGTCGCTGGTGCGGCCGCAGAAGAGCTGGTCGCGCTCGCGCCTTTGGCGGGGGGAGCCGTGGACGCCTTTTCGTTGCGTTCGGCTTCGCCGGCGGCAGTGATCGAGCGGCGCTGGATGTTGTGCTTGGCGAGCAGGAGCGTTTCGATTTTGTCGAGCATGTCGGGGTGCTGCTCGAGGTAGGTGCGCGCGTTTTCTCGCCCTTGTCCGATGCGCTCGCCCTGGAAGGAGAACCAAGAGCCGCTCTTCTCGACAATGTCCGCGTCGGAGGCAAGGTCGAGCACGTCGCCGGCGAAGCTGATCCCCTGCCCATAGAGGATGTCGAATTCCACTTCGCGGAAGGGGGGCGCCATCTTGTTCTTGACGACCTTGACCCGGGTGCGGTTGCCGACGACGCCCGGCTCTTTCTTGTCGATGGTGGCGGCTTCCTTGATGGCGCCGATGCGGCGGATGTCGAGGCGGACCGTGGCATAGAATTTGAGCGCGTTACCCCCCGTGGTCGTCTCGGGACTGCCGAACATGACTCCGATTTTCATCCGGATTTGATTGATGAACATCAACAGGCACTGGCTGCGCGCAACGGTGCCCGTCAACTTACGGAGCGCTTGGCTCATGAGGCGCGCTTGGGTACCGACGTGGCTATCGCCCATGTCGCCTTCGATCTCGGCCTTGGGCACGAGCGCAGCGACCGAGTCGACAACGACGAGATCGACGGCGTTCGAGCGCACGAGCATGTCGGCGATTTCGAGCGCCTGTTCGCCGTAGTCGGGTTGGCTAATGAGGAGCTCGTCGGTTTTGACGCCGAGCTTTTTGGCGTAGGTGACGTCGAGGGCGTGCTCGGCGTCGATGAAAGCGGCGACCCCCCCTTGCTTCTGCACACTGGCGATGGCGTGCAGCGTGAGCGTCGTTTTCCCGCTCGACTCGGGACCGTAGATCTCCACAATGCGACCGCGTGGGTAGCCGCCGATGCCGAGCGCCACGTCGAGACCTATCGAACCGGTGGGGACGACGGGGATTTCCTCGTGGAGGGACTCGCCGTCCTTGAGCCGCATGATGGCCCCCTTACCGAATTCTTTTTCGACTCCGGCGATGGCAAGTTCGAGGGCTTTGCTGCGGTTCTTGTCGTCCATGGTTCGGCGTCTCCTCTTCTTTTCTATACTGCGCACTCGTTCAGCTCGCAAGAAGCTTGTCGGCTGGTCGGTCATTGTTCTTCTCGGCGTCTTCGTCGGCACCGGCTGCGAGGACGACGCGCCTTCGCGCCTCACCGATCTCGCCGCGCAATCGGCGAAGGATCCGACGTCGGTACGGCCGGCGCCTCCCGACCAACCGCCCGGAACGCGCGAGGAGCTGGCGCGCCGCATCGCGCGCGAGCTCGAGGCGCTCGAGATAGAAGCGGGGATCGACCGGGGGCACGATCCACCTGCCCCGGGTGGTGATCTCGCGCATGATATCGAGGCCTTCACGACGCTCGACGCATGTGTACGGGCGCATCGGGTCACCGATCCGGTCTTGGCCGACGCGGTCGACTCGCTCGGTTACGACACGCTCGTGCGGGATGCCTGTCGCATTTTGCAGGCGCTCAAGGCGAAAGACGGCAAGCTTTGCCTGCCGATAGCCGCCTCGCCTCTGCGCCAGCGATGCGAAGTGCAGGTTGCCATCCTGGCGGGAGAGCCGGCCCGCTGCCCCCTGGCTGTCGGGGGCAGCCCGGTTCAGGGCCGCGAACCGATCTGCCTGGCGCGCGCGAGCCGGGACGAGCGGCTTTGCGCCGCGGCGCTGCCCGCCGACCGCGCTGTATGCAAGGCGATGGTGAGCGGGAGGTCCAACGAGTGCGGCAGTGACGACGCATGCATTCGCCAGGTCGAACGCTACCGAACGCTTCTCGAGAAGCCCCCGAACCTCGCGCCTTTTGCGTCGCGCCTGCGCGTCGAGTTCGTGAGCGACCGAGCAAAAAGCGAAACCTACCAGGGCGGGTTCGATCTCGACGACGTCGCCGCCGCGGGCGCCATCGCGCGCGGAGCCGGCGACAAGGTGCGCCTGGTGATCGGCCCGCCCAAGAACGGCCTCTGGCCGAGCTGGGACTCGCCCCACGCAACGCCCCTTCTTTCGCTCGTTTTGTCATTGCCGACCAAGATGCCGACCGCGAGCGCGAAGGGGGACGGAGCGCCGGGATGGGTATTGGGCCCCTCGGATTTGTCCTTGGACCTGCTGATTCCTCACATTGCGCTGCTCTCGGGGACACTGGCCAGCGATCGACGGGTCGTGTTCGAGAATGTCTCGGCCGTTTCGGGTAGCCCTATTCGCTTCACCTTGACGACGAACGTGAGCGACGCCGGCCGCACCTTCCGCGTCAAGATCGACGGCGAGACCTTCGTCCGCGACGGTCTGGACGCGCGGCCCGGGGCCAAGCTGCGGTAGGTCTGTTATCGTGCAGCGATGAGCGAATCGTGGGCCGGCAGGGCGGGCGCTTGGCTTCTCGATCCCGAGGTCGCCTATTTGAACCACGGATCGTTCGGCTCGTGCCCGCAACCGGTTCTCGACGTGCAAGGCGATTTCCGGCGGCGCTTCGAGCGCGAGCCGGTGCGTTTCGTCGAGAAGATGCTGGAAGGGCTCCTCGACGAAGCGCGGATCTCGGTGGGGACATTCGTGGGAGCCGATCCTGCCGATCTCGCGTTCGTGGCCAATGCCACCACCGGCGTGAATACAGTCTTGCAGTCGCTGCCCCTCGGTAAGGCCGACGAGCTGATCGTCACCGATCATGGCTACAACGCTTGCCGCAACGCGCTCGATCACTGCGCCGAACGCGCGGGGGCTCGCGTTGCGGTCGTGCGCATCCCGTTCCCCGTACGTGATCCGGACGAGATCGTCGCCGCGGTCCTGGCGATGGTGACGCCACGGACGCGGCTGGCGCTCCTCGATCATGTCACCAGCCCGACCGCGCTGATTTTCCCGATCGAGCGGCTGGTTCGCGAGCTTTCGGCGCGCGGCGTCGAGACGCTCATCGACGGCGCCCACGCGCCGGGCATGGTCCCCCTCGATCTGCGCGCACTCGGCGCAACCTACTACACCGCCAATTTCCACAAATGGTGCTGCGCGCCAAAGGGCGCAGGGATGCTCTACGTGCGGCGTGATCGGCAAAAGACGATAAGGCCGCTCGTCATCAGCCATGGCGCCAATTCACCGCGCACCGATCGATCGCGATTCCTTCTCGAATTCGATTGGACGGGCACGCGGGATCTCAGTGCCGTCCTTTCCATCCCCTACGCGCTGCGGTACCTCGATGGGCTCGTGCCAGGGGGCTTCGCGGCGCTCATGCCCATGAACCATGCGCTCGCGCTCGAGGCGCGCCGCATTCTTGCGGATCGTCTGCACCTCGAGGTGCCCTGCCCGGACGAGATGGTCGGCTCGATGGCCGCCCTGCCGCTACCCGACGCGACGAGCGATGCTGAAGCGCTGCATGCGACGCTGCAGGACAAGTGGCGCATCGAAGTGCCGATTTTCCCTTGGCCGGCGGCACCGAAGCGACTCGTGCGCGTATCGGCTCAAATCTACAACCACCGCGCCCAGTACGAACGGCTCGGCGATGCTCTGGCCAAAGAGCTAGGCCGATAGGGGGCGACGGCGTCCCCCTCGTGACCACCCGCCGCGATGGGTGATCGAGCGCGATAGCGAAGCGAACGGCGCGTGGGCGCGGAACGAACTGGCGCTAGGCGGTCTTGGGGCGAATTTGTTTGCGGATCTTCTTGATGAAGGTCTGCGTGCAGCTGCCGTGACTGCCCTCGTAGTCCATGATCTCACGGATGAGTCTGGCTTTGGATTCGTTCGAGCACCCCGCCGAGTCGCGCACCTCGGTGGCGAGGCGTCCCCCTTCGAAAGTGATGGGCCAGCTTTGTTTCTCGACCACCTCGGCCTTGCTCGCCTGACGGTGGTGGGACGGTTTCGTCTTCGTGACGTCCCGCATTCCGCTCGAATCAGCCGACTTCTTGCCTGAGCCGTGACACCCGGGGCACGTCGTGGTGAGCCCGAACGAGTTTCCGATGCGACCGTCGCCGCCGCAAATGCCGCAGGTTTCAGCGGCCACGCTGGGGCGCTCCACGCATTCCGAGTTTCAACACGGCGGGCAGCATACTTCGCATTTGGCTCCGCTGCCCTTCATCTTCCTAAAATAAACCGATCGAGAAGTGGAAGTTGCCCCGATCTTCCCATTCGCGGCGGATCAAATTGATGCCGTAGTCGAAAGCGATTGGGCCGATGGGGGTGCCGACGCGTATCCCGGCGCCAGCGGCATAACGCAGGGCGAAAGGATTGAAGTTCTGCGGCTCGACCCAGACGTTGCCGGTATCGAGAAAAATTCCCCATTCCCAGACGCCGCTGACGGGGATGCGCAGCTCGAGCCGTGGATTGATGAAGACATCACCGCCGCGAATGCGCACGTCCTGGATCGTCAAGCGGTTTTGGGGGTTGGTGGGATTGATGATCTCCTGCGCGATGTCCTCCGGGACCAGTGAATCGGCCAAAAACCCGCGCATCGAGTCGACCCCGCCCAGGAAAAAGAGGCGGTCGGGGTAGGTCTTGGAGTTGATGATGAGCTGCTGGATGCGGCCCGCGCGTACGCTGACGGCGATGGCCATGCCGCCCTCGGTGAGCCGCACGTAGCCCGAGGCCGTCCCCGTCAGACGCAGAAAGTCGCTGGGGCACGCGTCGGGAACGACTTCACCCGGTTTCGGCTCCACCGAACAGACGCCGGGCACCGCGCCAGCGCGGAAAGCATGGACATGCTCGACACCCGCGACGAGCTGCGTGCCGCGCGTGGCGCCGAAGGGATTGTCACGGCGATCCCAGGTCGCGGAGACGCGCTCTGCCACCGCGAACGACAGTCCGGTGGGGACGCGTAGCAGGCGACTGAGATCGAGGGTAGAACCGCCTCGCCGCGCCACATCGGCGAGGTAGGCGTCGATGGTGCCACCCCGAAAGATGTCGACGTCATTGCGCTCGAGCGAGCCGCCGAGCTGCGCGTAAACCGTGCGCGCGGGTCGGTAAGTGACAGTCGCGATCGCCGCGTCTTTGGTGAGGCCAAAGTCGCGCGCATTGTCGCGCACGTCGATCCCGTCGACACCGAGACGAACGAGCGGTCCCAGGCCGATCTCGGGAAAGACGAGCGATGCCGTGTTGCGCCGTTCGAGCCGCTCCGCGATGGCAAGATCGCGATAGTTCTCCTTGACGTCTTCGTCGATGATGAAAGCATCCGGCAAGTAATTGAGCTGCGTGCGAAACGTGAACTGAATGGCTTGCCCGCCGAGGTTGCGATGGCCGTATTCGAGGGTGCCGCGCACGCCATCGCCGGTGGAGAAACCGGCGCGCGGCTCGAGGTATTGCGTAATTCGTTCTTGCACCTCGACGATGACGACTTTGCGCTTGGCCGGCACCTGCGGGTCTTCCAGAGAAATTGAGACGCTCGAGAACGTGCCCAGGGTGGC
Source organism: Polyangiaceae bacterium (assembly GCA_035318505.1). GTDB lineage: Bacteria > Myxococcota_A > Polyangia > Polyangiales > Polyangiaceae > DASWDH01. Next base: position 38,749 of record DATHEQ010000075.1, read on the forward strand.
GATGCGTTCTTCGCTCTTGCGCACGTCGCTGGTGCGGAAAGGCTCGCATTGGTCGACGGGTCGATCGCGGCCACAGCGGGTCAAGCTCATGCGCCGCGCGACGAGCGCCGGGTTCGTGCGTTTGAGACCGCGCACGACGATACCGTCCACGTAGACGCGCTCGCTCTCGCTGATGATGAAGCGCGCGCGGCCGCGGGTTCGATCGCCGGAGTAGTCGAGCACGGTGCGCACTTCGGCGAACGCGAATCCTTCTTCCTTGAAGGCGTCGAGCACGCGTCGGCGCGCCGCCTCGAGCGCGGTTTGAGAGACGGGGCTCCCCAGCTCGAGCTCGGCTTTTTCCGCCAGGTCCTGCTCGACGAGCATCTTGTTGCCCTCGAAGGCAATGTCGTAGAGCGTCGTGCGCGGCCCGAGCTTCACCGGGATACGCATCCGCATTCCGGGCTCGCAGAAGATGCCCATCTTCGGGTCGGGCACGCAAAGCAGACGCCGATCGGGGGCTGGCTCTTCGAGGGGGAGACCCTCCGCGTCGTAGACACATGCACTCTGGACTCGCACCGGCGGGTTCAGCGGGAGACATCCGTTCGGCGGGGAGTGGCGATCGCACTGGCGGCGCACGAGCTGGAGTGGACCGACGGCCGCCGAGAGGTACCCCTGGCTGCGGTAATAGTCCTGCAGATGCTTCAACGCCCGGTCGTACGTTTCCGCGACGTAGGTTGCGCGCGGTTCGAGCTCGAGGGGCAGCACGCGGGTGCCGGTCGAGGTCGTCGGGCCGTGCAGCGCGTCAACGCCCGCGGCGTCGACCGAACCGAAGAGCCCACTGCCCGGCAGCTCTTCCTCGAGAAAGCTGTCGATGTCGCGCGTGGCATCGACGACAGAGAGCGGCCCGCCGGAGAGACAAGGGAACTCACGCGAAACCACCTTCACCTGGCTGTGCTCGCGCACGGCGAAGAAGAGCACGTGCACGCGATCACCGGACCCGCCCCGCTCTTCGGCATCCACCTCGACGTCCAAGAACCCGCGGCGCGCGTAAAAATCCGTGATTTTGGAGCCGAGCCGGCGCACGCTCCGATCGAGCTCCTTGTCGATTTCCAGCGCGCGCTCGAGGTCGTCGGCGTCGAAACGCAATAGCCCCGCGTAGCGCCTGACGAACTTCGGCCCGGGATCGATCCGCACATAGAGGAAGGTGTAGGGCTCTTGCACGACGATCTGATGCTGCACGGTGGCACGGCTGTATTGCGCGCCGCGCATGGCCTCGGTGAGCGCACGATCGGCGGCGGCGAGACTCTCTTCGTCGACCGTCTGCCCTTCGCCCACCGCATAGGAGCGGGCCAGAGCATCGAGCTCGGCATCGAGAACGGGATCGGGAGCATAGGCGACGCCGTCCCTCACGAACGTCCTGCGCGTCACGGTGCTCTTCGGACCTGGATCGATCCGCACGACCAGCGCAACTTGCATGGGGTCGTCGGTCTCGCGTACGTCGATGTTGGCCGCGGCACGCCGATAGCCCCGCTCGCGATGGAGCGCCACGAGGCGCGCGCTCATCTGCGGCAGCGTGACGACGGTCACCTCGCCGCCCACGGCGATATGGGCTTCGGCGAGCAGCGCGTCTTCTTCGAGGTGCGCCCCCTCGACCGACACGCTGGCGATCAAGCGGCGCGGGAGAACGGACAGCTTGAGTACCACCCCATCGCCCAGTTCCTCGGCGGAAACAGAGGCACGGGCGTAGCGCCCCGTATCGGTGAGCTCGCGCGCCGCTCGCCGCGCCAGGGCAGTCGTCGCCCGTTCCCCCACCCGGACGGTCTTGAGCTGGACGGGCTGAACCCAGCGATTGCCCAGCACCGTGATCTCGATGGCCCGAATGATCCGCCCCTCGAGCCGGCCGAGGGACGAGGGGGGCGCGAGCTCGAGCGTCTTGTTCGCATTCTCCTCGCTGCCTGCCCCGCCAGGGGTCGTCTGCGCCGCAGGCGCGGCGCCAGACGCCGGGCGTTCGCCGGGCGGCGGCGCAGCATGGGCGAAACACGCACCCAGGACCACCACCAGCAGCGTCGCCCACCTTAACATCGGACTGTCAGTTCTTCGCCTCGACGGAGCACGATCGCCGCCTACAAAGGCGGCCAGGTCCGGCAGACTGGTGGTAGGAAGCTGCGAAAATCACCGAGAAGTCGACGCTACTCGAATTCGACCCGAAAACGCACGCTACTCGAACTCGAGCCTCCAGCGCACATCGGCTCCCAGGTTGCCGAAGGAGGAGCTGGAGACGTCGTTGACGTTGTCGTAGCTGCCTTGCACGCTGACGCGCGGGGTCAGCTTCCATTCCAGATTGGAGCGGATCTCGCGATTCTCGAGCAATCCGCTCGTCACGTTGGCGCGCACTTGATCGGTGACTCGCTTGCCGACGGTGACCGTCGCTTCCGAACGGCCGGTGCGCGATGAATAGGCGCTTCCGAAACGGAAATCGTCGATGACGGGAACCGCTTTTTTCACGGCCGAATCTGCGCCGGTGAGCGAAGAGAGCGCCTCGAGTGCGGCAGTGCCGCCGACGCTGGCGGCCATTTGATCGACCTCGGCGCGGGTCATGCCCACCGTCAGCAAGAGCACGATATCCTCCTGGGAGAGGGCGGGTTCGCTGGTCATGTCGAGGCGGAGGTTGTCGGCGTCGCCGAAGGCGTGCAAGGTGATGCGCCACACGCCGCCGGCGCGCCCCCCCGCGGCGGCCGCGGCGCCCGAGCTCGAGCCGGCCGTGCCGCCCCCCGAATAGCGACGGTATTCGGTCACTGCCGTTACATCGACGTGGGGAGCGATGCGCGTGGTGTCGTCGAATTGGACGTAGCCCTGCCGGATTTCGAACTCGTTGGCCCGCAGGCGAATGCGCCCGCCGGTGAGAAGCCGCAGGCGACCGCGCAACCCGAAGCGCTGGTTCGTGCCGGCAAAGACGAGCGCATCCGAATCGACCATGAGCTGCGCGTCGATGAGGTTATTGCGAAGACGCAGTGGATCGCGTGATTTGAGCTGCACGTCGAACGTCATCATGTCGTCGGCGGGGTCGTACGCGTCGAACGTCTTGCGGCGGCCGCGCTGGGCGATGGCGCCGATATCGGCCGCGCCGATGGCGATGGGGCGCGTGTAGCTGAACGACGTGAGAATGACCTCGCCCGAAAGCCGCGGCAACGCCGCTTCTTCGTCTTCCGCTTCGTCCCATTCCGCGCGTAAATCGGCGTCACACGTCATGCTGATGCCGTCGATGACGGGCACGCTCACGCCCTTGGCGGTGACGAAGCCCGAGACTTGGCCGAGCTTGAAGCCGCGGATGGGCGCGTGACCTCCGATGCTGACCGTGCCGCCGCCGACATTGCTCGCGCCATGGATCACGCGCACTTCGCCATCGGCGATGCTCAGATCGACGTTCATCTGCGAAAGCGGCATGGGGAAACCCCGCAGCGCGAGCTCTCCGTCGCGCAGGTGCACTTCCCCCGCATACGCCGGCGCGGCCAGTTTGCCGGTCACGTTGAGGCTCGCGTCGAGGGTGCCGCTGGCCCGCTCCACGCGCGGCAGGAGCGATGCCAGCGAGGAGAGCGTCATCGGGGCGACCTTGGCGGAGAGGTTTACCTCGGGGCTCGAGCTGAGACGACGCATGTCTCCCGACGTCGTGACCAGCGCGCGAAATCCATTGCCCGCGCTGAATTCGAAGTCGATGGGCGGCAGCGTGAGACGATCCTCGCCAATCGTGAGGGGGGGCGGCGCCGATTTGAGCTCTAGCTTGCCCGAACCGGTGTGCAGGGCGAGCGCTTTCAAGGCCAGCGTGGCGCTCATGCGCTCCGGCGCATCGAGTGGAAGTGAAGCGATGGCGAGCGACGCCGAAAGCGACCCGGCCAGCGCCTCTTTCGTCACGGGCTCGGTGCCAGGTTTGGGCGAGCGCAGCGACCCCAGCGCGGCGAGCTCGAGCTTGTCGAATGCAACGGCGCCGGAGATGGTCTTGTGACGTTGTCGGGTGATCTTGAAGTCCTGAAATGCGATCTGACGATCGAACAGCTGGCCCGTAACGTGGAACACGCCCATCGCGGCATCGCGATCGAACTCGGCGCGATCGAAGGCCGGCGTCATCGGCTGACCGCATCGCGTGTGGGCGACGACGCGTGCGTTCTTCTTCACCGGGGAAAGCCCGAGATGGAACTTCGAGGCGGGAAGCATCGAGTTGCCGACGCGCAACGGCGACATCCTAACGTCGACGTCCGCCTCGAGCTCGTCGATGGTGCCGCTCACGGTCCCCACGGCGGAAGCCGTGCCGTCGAGCATCTTGGCGACCGGGCCCATGGCTTGGATGTGTGAAAGCGGGATGTCGTCGGCCACGAGCTCGGCGCGAACGAGACCGCCGCGGCGAATGGTGCCCGATCCGAACAGCGTGCCGCGACCTTTCTTCAGCGTGATCGAACGGATGTCGACATCGAGCCCGAGATCGGCGGCATCGCGATCGACCCAGCGGTAATTGAACTCCGAGTCGAGCGCGTCGTAGTGCTCTTCGAACAGATCCATCGACGCCATGTGCACGGCGCCCCGGATCGCTAGCGCGCCGCCCCCGCAGGGGTCGCCTTGTCCACCGAGGTCATAACGCAACGTTGCCTTGGTCCGGCCGTGACCATCGATGGAGTCGAAGCGCGGGTCGGTATCGAAGTGCCACATGTGCATAAAATCGCGCACGAAGAGATCGGCGGCATCGACGCTCGCCGTCGCAATCAGCGTCGCCGGCCCATTGAAGTCGAGCCTTGCCGTAGCAACATCGAAGATGCTTTTGCCTTTTTTCGCGTGGAGATCGGAAAAATCGACGGTGAGCGGGTGAAACCGAACCTTGCTCGACGTGATATCGCCGAGCGGAAAATCCTGGAGCGAGAACCCGGCCACCGCCAGATCCCCGATGAGCATCGGGTCGTTGAACTTTCCTTTCATCTCGCCACTGAGCGTCGCCTTGCCGGCCAGGGTGAGACTGGCGAGCGGCGAAACGTTGGCAAGATCGATCTTGGTGGTCGGCGCGATGGTAAGGCCGAGATCGTTGTCGAAACCGAGTGAGACGGTCGCGTCGATGTGGCTGTCGCCAAAATCGATGCGCGAGTTGCGGAAGACGACGGCGTCGGGGCGAATCGCCGCATGGCCCGCCACGTGCGCCTCTTTCACTCCGATCATGTGGCGGCGCGCCGGATCGTCGACGGCTTTGTCGAACACCTCGAAATCCGTGGTAATGCCGCTGAATTCTCCATCGAGGCGCAGGGGAGCAAGCGTCCCTTCCAGGCCTGTGACGTGCGTCGCCTTGTAAACCCAATTGACGTGCGCGTGCGGCGTCACGTCGAGATCGCGCATCATGGCGGGAAAGCGGACGTTGGCCGCGTCGATGACCCCCACGCGCACCGGGCTGCCCTTTTTGAGCGGCTCGACGACGATGTTCTTCAGCAGGAGGGTGCCCTCTGCGAAGCCGACCGACAGGTGATCGGAGTGAATAGCGTCGTCATCGACAGTGATGTCGCCGGCGAGCTCGGAAATGAGGTGGTAGCGATCGAGGCCGAGACCAGCTCCGCTGATTTTGCCGCGCAGCTCGGGAAGGGCGTTCGTCTTGCCGTAGTGTCCTTCGAGGTCGAGCGCAACGTACCCGTGCACGGACGGAAAGGGGATGAATCGATTGACGAGCCCGAGAGGAATCCGCGCGTGCACGCTGCCGTCCAGTTCCGGCTTGCCGGCGCCGTTCGACGTCGCTTGAGCCTGGCGCAGTCCGAGCTCGATCCTGCGCGGGTCGTCGGCCGCGGCCTGACAAGGCGGTGCGGTTCCTGGTCGACCGTCGTTGTCGGCGAAACCGGACAGCGCGAGGCGGTGCACGAGCACGGACCCTGCGCTGAAGCGCACACGGGCATCGAGCTGGCACAACACGTCCTCGTCGACTGCCGTCTGCCCCTCGGGCACAGGGTCGACGGAGAGAACTGCGTGCTCGCGGACGATCGACTGTTCGCCCGTCTTCAGAATGACCTCGAACCTCGGGCCATCCTCGGTCGTGACGTCGACATCGACGTCGCGCCCTTTGACCCGCACGCCTTCGATGTCGACGTCGAGCGCCGCATCGGTGACCGCGAGGGATGTGAACGGCGCGCGCCGCGAGGGCGGCCGATCGCCCGTGTCGGGCAGGCGGTAACGGAGGTTTTGCACGACGCCGTCGCGGACGACGACGCGCACCCGCGGCGCGTCGATTTCGATGTGCCCGGCGTCGACCCGCCCCCCGAGTAAGGCGAAGAGTCGGGGACGCACCAGAATGCGTGCCACTTCGAGCGCGGCGCCGAGCGCATCCGAGCCTTCGACCACGACGTCGGAAAGCCCGACCGAGAGCGGCCAGGCATGCACTTCGACGCGGTAACTAGCGAAAAGGCCGAGCTCGCGCTCCAGTACGGCGGCCGTCTCGCGCGCGGCCCAGCTCTGGACGTAGGGTGTGCGCACCAGCGCACCGACGCCGAGTGGAACCGCGCCGATCACGCCGAAAATGAGGCAGAGCAACCGCGCGAGGAGCTGTCCCCAGTCGCGGCGGGGCCTTCGCGAGTAGCCAGGTACGGTCCGCGCCATGGGAAAGCCCTAGGATCGTAGCCTCCGTCAGGCATAAAGGCCCATTTTCGTGGCCATTTTTCCGCGGTGGCCGCGGGGCGCACGCGCGACCCACCCCCCAGCCTTCCCGCGACGGGGCCTGGCGAGGAGAACCGATCCAAGCTAGCTAGGCTACCTCTTCGAGACCACCACCGAGCGAGGCGTCCAACACCTATGCCGCAACCGCAGCCCATCACAGAAGCGGGGAATGCCGTACGCGCCATCGATGCGTTGGAACGTGCGATCGCCACGGCTGAGGTGGGATCCCCCGAGGCGTCCGTGACGGTCGCGACAACGGCCGATTGGGAAGCGGCAGTGGCACGCCTCCTCCCGGATCTGCGATCGCGACTCGATCAGATCATGCTCGGCAAAGATCCGGAGGCCGGTCTCGACGCGCTGCTCGCATGCGGTGCGCTCACCGCGCTCTTGCCGGAAGTGGGCGCGCTCGTCGGCTTCGGTGACGGCGAATGGCGTCACAAGGACGTCTGGAAGCACACCAAACAGGTCGTGCGCCAGGCGGTGCCGCGGCTCGAGGTCCGCTGGGCGGCCCTCTTGCACGACGTCGGCAAGGTGAAGACACGCTCCATCTCGGCGTCGGGCGAAGTCCACTTCTTCGGTCACGCCGAAGTCGGTGCGCGCATGTTCGACCGGCTGAACCGACGGCTTCCGCTCTTCGAAAAAGATGCATCTCTCAAGACGAGCGTGCGCTTTTTGGTTTTGCACCACCTGCGCGCCAACCAATACGAGGGCGACTGGACCGACAGCGCCGTGCGGCGCTTTGCGCGCGAAATGGGAGCCAACCTCGACGATCTCCTCTGCTTGTCGCGCGCCGACATCACCACCAAGCGCCCCGAAAAGAAGCGGCGGGGTCTCGAGCAGATCAGCGAGCTCGCTCAGCGCATTCGCACGCTTGCCGAGCAAGACGCGGTACTGCCCGCGCTGCCGAGCGGCGTAGGGGACGCCATCATGCACGCCTTTCGCCTTCCGCCTTCGCGCCTCATCGGCGATATGAAGCGCGCGCTCACCGAAGCAGTCGAAGCGGGCGAGATCGCGCCTCGGCTCGAAAATGACGCCTACGTCGAGTTCGTCCGCGAGCACAAGGCGCGCTTCGGAATTCCGGAGTAGCCGGGGTTTATTTACACGTGCTCGGATCGGGGATGACACACTTGCCGCCCACGCACTTGGCGGGTTGCATGCAGTGCGCGCCAGTGTCGCCCGTCATGCAATTCTGACCGTCAGCCGCAAAAGCCGCGCACATTCCGCCGATCGGTAGGCTGCACGTTCCACCAGCGCCGCACACCGCCACGCTCGTTGGGTTCAAGATACTGTTCGCGCCGCATGTGCCGGTGGCGAGCGTGAGCGCGATGCACTGCTTGCTCGTTGCCGTGTTGCAGCCAACTTGATGACCGACGTCACACTCTTCTTGTCCGACGCATGCGTCGCCGATCTGACCGGCTTTCGGCTTCACGCAGGTAGACGTACCCGTGGGGCACACGGTGTTGGTGCTGACGCTGCACGAACCCAGCACGCACGTCGCGCCCGGATTGGTGGCGGGTTGGCACGTCCCGCACACCGACGTCGCCGCCCGCGCGCAAAATGTGGTGGCGCACTGGGCATCGTCGCCGCACGCGCCACCTTGCGCAATGGTGCCCGCCGCCGGCGTGCACGTGGTGCCGAAGTCGCCGAGCAGAAATTTGTCGCAGGCGAGCGCGGGGAGCGTTTGCGCACAGGAATTGGTTTTGGCGGCCGACGCACTCGTGCCCGTGATACCGAAGTTCGGCAGACAGCTGAGGACCCAACGCTGCTTGCACATCGCGACATCGCCATAGAGGACGCTCATCACGAACGTCGAGCACGTTTGAAGCCGGCTGCAGAACGCATCGGCGAAATTGGTGCATGCTTGCTGCTCTTCGGCGGACGCATCAGGGCGTGTCGACGCATCGGCGCCTCCGCCCGTGCCGCCCGCCGCGTCGCGTCCCGCATCGACGCTGCCGCCCACGCCTCCGCCGCTCCCCGCCGAACCGCCAGTGCCTCCGCCCGAACCGCCCGAGCTGCCTCCGGTGCCACCCGTGTTACCACCAGCGCCGCCCATGTTACCGCCAGCGCCGCCCGATCCTCCCGCGCTACTGCCGCCGGTACCACCCGTGGCACCGCTTCCACCCGAACCGCTGCCCGCCCCACCAGTCCCGCCTGAGCCGGTCATATCGGTGGTCGTGCGACCGGTCGTGGCGCCCGTGGTGCCCCCGTCCGAAGAACAGCCAATCGCCGCAAGACCCACGAAAACAAGCCATTTACGCATGATGCTCCTCGCCGAAATTAATTGATGGGCCGTTCAGTTAGCCGGACCGCTCAGGCGTAGTCGATGCTTTCGTCGCGGTCGAGAACCTTCTAAGGTTATTGCGCTCTCGCTGGCCTATTGGCCATTGCTCTTTCGCACCGAGCTGACAGAACGCGGCATTGATCCTCGACGGCGTGAAGACCAGGCTCGGAAGCCCGCGCGCAAGGTGGATCATCCTCCTCGCTAGCACGATCCTCGTGCTGCCCTCGGCGGGCACGCGGCTCGTCTTCGACGACCACCTGCAGGCGTTGATGAGGGCCAGAGACGCGCGTGTGCCCGGTTTGCCCTACGCGCCGCTCGACCTGTTTGCATTCGCCCGCCCGGGAACGCTCAACGATGTGCTCATCGACCGGGGCATGCTTCTGCCCTGGTGGACCGACTCCCACCTGCTCATCTCCTTCTTCCGCCCCCTCGCGTCATTGACCCACGTGATCGATGGCTGGCTTTGGCCGGGCTCGGCGCGGATGATG
>DATHEQ010000076.1:0-7103 GCA_035318505.1 Polyangiaceae bacterium
TGACGGCGCGGTGAGGCGCCGCGGTCGCTCGGTCGTGTGGGCGGCCGCGCTCGGTTTCTCTGCAGCGGTTCTCGCTTCCTGCGCTCGCTCCGGGCCGCCAAGCGTCTACGCGAATTGGCAAGGGTCGCGCATTTTACTGCGCACGCCGTACGAGCGCTACACGTTGCCGAACGGGCTCGAGGTCGTTCTCAGTCCCGACGCGCGCCTTCCCATCGTGGCGCTCCGCCTCGAGTACCGCGTGGGCTCGCGGGACGACCCGCCCCAGCTCGACGGCTTTGCGCACTTGTTCGAACACCTGATGTTCCAGGGCTCGCGCCATGTGGCGGAGGACATGTTCTTTCAACATCTCGAGCGCGTGGGCGCGCCGTACATTCAAGGCGAAACGCGCATCGAGAACACGGTCTACAGCGAAACGGTCCCCTCCGGTCAGCTCGAGCTCGCGCTGTGGCTGGAGAGCGATCGGATGGCGTTCCTCCTCGACCACGTCAATGCCGACACCTTCGAAACGCAGCGCCGCGTCGTGGAGAACGAGCTTCGCGAGAAGCTCGACAATACGCCCTACGGCCGCGTGAGCACGTTCATCGAAGCTCGGCTCTTTCCTCCCGGGCACCCGTACCATGGCCGCTCTCTCGCGACCGACGGTCTGAAAAACGCCTCACTCGAGGACGTGCGCGTCTTCTGGCAAACGCACTACCGGCCCAACAATGCGACGCTCTTCGTGGCCGGCAATTTCGAAGCGCCGGAGGCGCGGCGCCAGATCGACAAGTACTTCGGTCCCATCGTTGCCGGTCGCGTTCTGCCGTCGCCGCCGGTGAGCGAGACACCCCCGCCGGCCCCCGGATCGCGGCTCGACATCGAAGCCGCCGTGCCGCTCGGGATGGTCATCATGACGTGGCTCACGCCGCCCTTCGGTGAACAGGCCGACGCCGAGCTCGACGTCATCGGCGACATGCTGGAGCAAGGCCAACTCACCTGGAATCTCGTGGAGGCCGAAGAGCTCGCGACCCGGGTCCGCGCCGGACAACAGTCGCAGAAGCTCGCCAGCGTCTTTCAGATCTCGGTGACGACGCGGCCGGGGGTCGATCCCGGGCGCGTCGTGCGCGTCATCGACCGGGCGATCCTACGCATCCGTAGTTCGTGGCAGCAGCCCTCTTTCATTCGCTCGATGAGCTTTCGCACCCTGGTCGAGCTGGCCCTCGTCCACGAAGAGCCCACCCGGCGCGTCTCCCAAATGGCCGAAGATGCGTTCATCACCGGTGACCCCAACTTCATCGAAAAAAACGTGGCGCGCTACGAGGCCATCAGCGCCGCGAGTCTCATGCAAACCGCGAACAAGTACTTGGGCCCCGAGCGGCGACTGCTCACGGTGGTAACGCCGGTGCGGGGCGCGCCCTTGGCGGGTCGCGTGGCGAGCTCGCGATGAGATCGCTGCGCGGCGCGCGCGCCGCGGACTTGATGCTCATCGCGCTCGCATGGGCCGAATTTGCGTGCGGCGCGCGGCGGGGATCCGCCATGACGGCGACGGCCGCTACGCCGGACGCGTCCTTTCGGCAAAGTCCACCGGCGGGCAAGCCCGATCCGCCGTTCATTCCACCGCCCGTACGTGAGGCACGCCTCCCCAATGGGGTTCGCGTTCTGCTCGCCGAGGACCAGCGATCGCCGATCGTCGCCCTCAGCGTCGCCGTCGCGCGCGGAGCGGCCGCGGCTCCGCCTGGCGTCGCCAATCTCGCTTTCGTCACGCTTTATGCCGGCACGACGGTGCGCGATCGATCGCACGTCGCCAGTGGCTTTCAACAGCTCGGCGCCATCGGTGTGACGACGCTCGATTACGACAGCTTTGCCTTGCACTACACCGTGCTACCGAGCGGCCGCCACGGCACGCTGTCGCTCGTCGCCGAGATGCTGCAAAAGCCCGCCCTATCCGAAGCGGAATTCGCCCGGGACCACGCTTGGCTCGTGACGTCGGTTCATGCGCGCTCGCCGAAAGAGATGATCGTCGATACGGTGTCCGCTGCGCTCTACCCCGCCGATCACCCCTACCGGTTCGATCCCGAGGGAGACGAGCCCTCCCTCCGACGCATCGGCCGCGCCGAGGTCGCCGGATTTTTGCGCGAGCAGGTGCAGCCGGATCAAGTCGTCGTAGCGGCCGCCGGGCATGTCGGTTGGGACGAGCTCTTCGGCGACGTGGTCGACATGTTCGGCGACTGGCGCGGTCAGGCCCCCGCTCCACGACCGCTTCCCGCCGTGAACCCGCCGGCGCCGAGCGCGCCGATCATCGTGCTCGATGATCGAGGATCGAACCAATCGGAGATCCGCATCGCCGCCCTCTGCCCGGCCAGCGACAGTCCCGATCGCCTCCCGTTTTTGCTGCTCGCCACGCTGCTCGGCGGGACTTTCACGAGCCGCATGAATCTCAACCTGCGCGAGCGGCACGGTTACGGCTATTCCCCTCGTACGCAGGTCGAAACGCGCCCGAGCTCGGGAACGTTCACGGCCATTGCCACGGTGGCGGCGGCGCGCACCCGCGACGCGCTCGACGAGCTTTTGCTCGAGCTCGAGCGCGTGCGTTCGGCGGACGTTTCCGCCGACGAGCTCGCGCTCGCCAAAACATCCTTTTTGCGGACCATCCCCGAGCGTTTCTCGACCGTGCGGGCGACCGCGCAGACCTTGGCCCGCCTCGCCGCGAGCCGCCGCCCCATCGACGAGCACGACAAGTTTACCGTCGAGCTCCCGTCCATCGGTGCCGGCGAAATCCGGCTCGTCGCGCAGAAATACCTCGGGCGCGACAAACTGCGCGTCGTGATCATGGGCGACGCGGCCACGGTGCGGGCGCAGCTCGGCGGCATCGGCACGGAGATCGTGCCCATGCGCGCCGACTGATCAATCTCTGCCGCCGTCGACCCCGGCGCATTTCTCCGCAGCGGCCTGCTGCGAGCCGCACTCGCGAGCGGACGCCATCTCGTCGGTGGTTCCGTCGGCGCGGCAGGTTTGATGGGCACCGAGGCAAAGGAGGAACGTCAAGAATACGTTGCCACAGGTAGGGTCACCAAGGATGCGTTTGCACTCCTCCCTATCGGGGGGCTGATCGTTGGGGCACTGGCTCTGGGCGGTGTCGCAGGAAAACGGTTTGGGGTCGTTGGATTCGGAACTCGAGCAGCTCGCCACGAGCACGAGCGAGAGACTGAGTCCGGCGATGATTCTTTTGAGCATGGTCTCCTCGGTGTGACCGGCGTGCGCGATGCCGGCCAACATTCGTGGCGGGAGAATACGATCAAACGCGCGCAGGCGGCTAGCTTCGCGATGCGCTATCGGTAGGCTACGCGCCAGACGCACCCACCGGCGTCGTCGGTGACGAAGAGCGCGCCGTCGGCCGCTTCGGCGATCGCGACGGGGCGCCCCCAAACATCGCCCTCCGGCGTCACGAAACCGGTCATGAAGTCGATGTATTCGCCGATCGCGTGGCCGGAGGCCATAGGGAGACGAACGACTTTGTAACCGGTGCGCCGCGCCCGATTCCACGAGCCGTGCTGGGCGGCGAAGGCGTTGCCGCGGTACGCCTCGGGAAGGCCTTTGCCGACGTAGAACATCATGCCGAGCGACGCCGAATGCGACTGCAGCAACACATCGGGCACGATCACGCGGTCGCGCAGCTCGGGATGTTTGCCGGCGTGGCGCGGGTCCTGATGATCGCCGAGGTAAAACCAGGGCCAACCGTAGAAGCCGCCCTGGCGAACGCTCGTGATGTAATCGGGCACCAGATTTTCGCCGAGCTCGTCGCGCTCGTTCACCGACGCCCAAAGCTCGCCCGTCTCGGGGTGAATGGCGAGACCGACGGCATTGCGAATACCAGTCGCAAAGACGCGCTCTTCCTTGCCGTCGGGGGAGAATTCGAAAATACGCGCGCGGCGCGCCTCCGATGCGTCGTCGTTGACGTTGGAACGGGAGCCGACGGAGACGTACATGCTCGAGCCGTCGCGCGAGAACACGAGATCGCGCGTCCAGTGTCCTCCGCCGCGGAGCCGGCCGCCGCCGGCGATGTCGTCGACGAGAGGCTCGGCCGGTCCGCGGGCCTTGAGATCTCCAGCCCCATAGGGGTATCGGATGACCGAGTCCGTATTGGCGACGTACACGTAGCGAGGTTCCTTGAGCGGATAAAAGTTCACGCCAAAGGGTTGCTTCAAGCCCTCCGCGAACGTCTCCGCGATGTCGCTCTTGCCGTCGCCGTCTCGATCGCGAACGACGCGCACACGGCCGGCCTGCGACTCCACGACGAAGAGGTCCCCATTCGGCGCGACACGCGCCATGCGTGGATTGGTCAAGCCACTGGCGAAGAGCCCGACCTTGAAACCCGCCGGTACGCGGGGCCACGCTCCGTCGGGCCGATCGACGAGGTGCGCCTCGTTGTCGACGGACTTCGTTTCGAAGGGAGCGCGCAGATCGGCGGTCGTCAAAATCCGTCTTACACCGGGCGCGTCCGTCGTGAAGTCGCCCATCGCCGCTTCGCCGCGTAAAAGGACACCCGGGTCCGCGCTCGCCGGTGGCGCCTTCGCAGCGCTGCTCGAATTCGCCACCGCCACCGGTGCGGGAGGCACGGGTCGACTACGACATCCGAAGAGAGGCGCCGCAGCAAGGAGGACGCAGAGGGCGATGGGTCCGGCGTTTCGGGGGAGACGCGAAAGCGGCATAGGCGACATTGTTCCAGGTGGACGGGCTGGATGAAAGCGCACACGCCTCCGTCTTTCGGGAGCTGATAGCATCGGTTTGGATGGCCGATCGCATCTACGAAACGAGCCTCGAGCGCCGCTACGGCGCGACTCGACCGATCGTGTGGGGGCTCGTCTCGGACACCAACCGGTGGGACCGCGCGAGTGGCTTGACGCCCGGACGCTACAGCTGGCGCGAGCACGAGGGGCGGCGCGTGCGGGTCGGCAATGCCGAGGAGCTCGGGTTTGCCATCGAATGGATCGAGCCGCCTTACGAGTGGGTCGAGGGGCGCTTCGTCCACGGCGAGCGCCGGTTTCTCAAAGGACCCGTGGCGCGCGGCGGGTTTCGCGCGCGCCTGCGCGATGCGGAAGGCGGCGGAACGCTGGTGACCGCAGTCGCCTACGTCGCCGGCAGTGGTCCGCTCATGCCGCTCCTCGGGCCCTTCATGCGCATGAAGTTCCGCGCTGCGCTCCGGAGGTACCTGGACGGCCTGACCGAGCTCATGGTGGCGCTCCCCGCCGCTTCACCGGCGACGGCCAACGATGAGGGATCGGCCACGATCCTCGCGCGCAACTTGATCGCCTCCCGACCGTACGATGCCCTCACGCAGGGTCCTCGCTCCCCCACGGCCCAGAGCGAGCTGCGGCACCGCGCCGCGCGTCTGCAAGGCAAGGGGCTTTCACCCGAGCTCGTCGAACGACTGACCGAGAGTTTGGCCGCGCGGCCCGACGAAGAGGTGGCGCAGATGCGGCCTTTCGAGCTCGCCTCGCGCTGGGGCGTCGATCGACGCGAGCTTTTGCGCGTTTTTCTGCACGCGACCCGCGCCGGCCTGGTCGACCTTCGCTGGCAGATCAATTGTCCAGTGTGCCGCGTCGCCGCCCAGGTGGTGGGCGCGCTCGCCGACGTGACCGGCAAGGTCCACTGCGCAGCGTGCAACATCGGCTACGGCGTCGATTTCGGCAAGCACGTCGAGGCAGTGTTCCAGTGTCACCCGGCCATTCGCACCGTCGAAACGAGCGTCTTTTGCGCGTCGAGTCCTTCCTTTTTGCCGCACGTCGTCGCCCAGCTCTCGGTAGAGCCGGGAACGACGCGCACCGAGCCGGCCGACCTCGCACCAGGCGCGTTTCACCTCCGCCTCTTGGCAGGGGGCGACACCGCCGACGTAGAGCTCGCTCAAGGCGCAGGGCTTCGCGTCGCGATCGGACCGCGTGACGTTCGCGGCGAATCCGTGCCCGTCCCATCGGCCAGCGAAGGCGCGACTGCCGAGGCGCAGCCGATGCTGACCCTCGCGTCGAGCTCGGACCAAGCGGCGGTGCTCCTTCTGGAGCGCGGCGGATTCGACTCGGGCGCCGTCCTCGGATCGGTCATCGCCACGTTCCCCGATTTCCTCGATCTGTTCGCGAGCGAGGCGCCGGCGACGGGGGTCGAACTCTCGATCGCCCACCTGGCGCTGCTCTTCAGCGATCTCACCGGTTCGACCGCGCTCTACGAGCGCGTCGGCGATGCCCGCGCGTTCGCCATCGTGCAAGAGCATTTTCGCGATATGACCGAGGTGGTCGCCCTTCACCACGGCGCCGTCGTCAAGACGATGGGCGACGCGGTGATGGCGACTTTCACCTCTCCCCTCGATGCCGTGGAGGCCGCTATCCGGATGATCGGAAAGTGTCGTGAGCGCCACGGGGCGCTCGGACTCGGCGCCAAGCTCGGCGTCGCTGCCGGCCCTTGCTTGGCCGTGCGCGCCAACGAGCGAATCGACTTCTTCGGTACGACGGTGAACATGGCGGCGCGGCTACAAGCCAAGGCCGAGGGCGGCCAAATCGTCGTCAGCGAAGATCTCGCCGCTCACCCCGACATTCGCGCCCGCATCGCCGCTTTGCCCTGCGCGCCGCTGAAAGCCGCACTGAAGGGGATTTCGGCCGAGCAGCATCTGATTGCCATCGACGTACCCCCTTGTCCGTAAGAGAGCGAAGTCGACAACGCGGGCGTGCTTATAATGGGCGCTCCCGAAAGGAGAACGCATGGCCACGAGATACGAGCTTGCCTTCGCGCCCCCGGGCGTCGGAAGGTTGATGGAAAAGGGGCGCGAAGCCATCGTCCGACTGTCCTCCGAGACGCCCTTCCACCCTTTTCAGGTGGGCGATCTCGTGAATCCCACCGCCTGGGACGCCTACGACGGCGCCGACTGTTTGAAGGTCACGCTCGTCGAGCATCTCGTCGCCAAGGTCGGTGCCGACATCGTCGATGGCGTTGTCGTTTATACCGTGCCGCTCGAGGCCGACAGCATCGTCCCCCCCAAGGAATGATCGCCCGAGAGGGGCGCCTCTTCCTGTCGGATCGTCAGTGCGGTCGCGGAGGAGGAGGAGGCGGCGGCGGCGGCGGCGGAGGGGGCGGCGGCGGCG
>DATHEQ010000077.1:0-19489 GCA_035318505.1 Polyangiaceae bacterium
CGCAACATCACGGAGATGGTCGTCGAGGAGATCCGCGGCAGCGCCTGGAAGGGCGCGGTGGTCACGGTGAGCGTTCCAGGTGGCGAGCAAATGGCCACCCAGACCACCAACGCCCGTCTGGGGCTGCTCGGGGGCATTTCGATCCTCGGTACGAGCGGGATCGTAAAGCCGTATTCGACCGCCGCCTACAAGGCGAGCGTCGTTCAAGCGATCGATGTAGCGAGCGCGCGCGGTCAAGACGAGCTCGTTTTCACGACCGGGGGCAAATCGGAAGCGTATGCGATGGCACTCCTGCCGCACTTGACGACGGAGGAGGCCTTCATCCAAGTGGGGGACTTCATCGGTGTGGGGGTGAAACACGCCGCGCGGCGAAAGATCCGCCTCGTGCACATCGTGGGCATGATGGGCAAGCTCTCCAAGATGGCCGACGGCAAGATGATGACGCATGCCGCCGGTTCGGAGGTGAACATGAAGCTCCTCGCCGATCTGGCGTCGGAGCTCGGGGCGTCGCGCGAGCTTCTCGAGCAGATCATGGCGGCCAACACGGCGCGGCACGTCCTCGAGCTCACGGCGGCGGCAGGGTTCACGGGGATCACGTCGCTCATTTGCAAGCGCGTCGCCGAGCACACGACCCGGCACGCCGGCGGAAACCTCGAGATTCACGTGCGGCTCGTGGATTTCAACGGGACGCTCCTGGGGATGTACCCGACCGAAGAGACGAAATCGGAGTCGCTGGCATGACGAGGAGCGCTCACTCATGAACGACATGCGACAGATGACGACCCTCGGGCGCGGCATCGAGGACAAGAGCTTCGCTATCATCGACGACGAAGCGGGCGCGCACGGCTACGCGGCGCAGGAGTGGCAGGTCGTACGCCGCATCATTCACGCCACCGCCGATTTCGAATTCAAGTCGCTGGTGCGCGTACATCCGCAAGCGATCGACGCCGGGGTCAAGGCGTTGCGCGGCGGCGCCACGGTCCTCGTCGACGTGCGCATGATCGAGGCGGGGCTCAACGCCGATCGCTTGCGCGCCTACGGCTGCGCGGTCGTCAACTACATCAGCGACGACGACGTCATCGCGTCCGCCAAAGCCAACAACTCGACGCGCGCCATCGAAGCCATGAAAAAGGCGCACCGCCTCGGCAAGCTCGATGGATCCGTCGTCGCCATCGGCAATGCGCCGACGGCGCTTTTGGAGGTGGTGCGTCTCGTACGCGAAGAAGGGGCGCGCCCCGCGCTCGTCGTCGGCGTACCCGTCGGTTTCGTATCGGCCGCCGAGTCGAAAGCGGCGGCGCTTGGTCTTCCCTTGCCCTTCATCGTCACCGAGGGGCGCAAGGGAGGCAGCCCGATCGCCGTCGCCATCTTGCACGCGCTGCTCCTCTTGTCGGCGGAGGCATCATGAACCGGCGTCGTGCCATTACCGTGATCGGCATCGGCGAGGATGGCTGCAAAGGGCTCTCCAGCCGTGCCATGAACGCCGTCGCCAGCGCTGCGGTGCTGGCCGGTGGGGAGCGGCAGCTCGCGTTCTTCCCCGAGTTTGCAGGCGAACGCATCGTCTTGAAGAGCGGGATCGGAAAGGCCCTCGAGCGCATCGCCGAGATCGCCGCGGAAGCGAACGTGTGCGTGCTCGCCTCGGGCGATCCGATGTTCTTCGGCATTGGCTCGCTCGTGGTGACCAAATGCGGCGCCGAGCACGTCGAAGTCATTCCGCAGCCGAGCTCCGCGCAATGGGCCTTCGCGCGCGCTGGTATCAGCGCAGAAAACGCTGCGATCATCTCGCTCCACGCGCGACCGCGCGAAGGGTTTCTCACCAGGCTGAAGCGCGTTTCCAAGGTCGCAGTTTTCACTGACGCCGAGAATTCTCCGCCGCGGCTCGCGGCGTACCTGCTCGAGCACGGCGAAACCGGTTTCGACGCATGGGTGTGCGAGAACCTCGCCGGGCCCGGCGAGCGCGTACGCAAGTTGACACTCGTCGAGCTGGCCGCGACCGACGTAGGACCGCTCAACGTGCTGCTCCTCGTGCGCAGCGATGCGGCATGGCGCGCCCCTCCGGCCATCACGTTTCTCCACGAGGACATGTTCGCCAAACGGATGCCGAAGAAAGGGCTCATCACCAAGCGTGAAGTGCGCCTCTTGTCGCTCGCCTCGCTCGGCATTCGCCCCGACAGCGTCGTGTGGGACGTCGGCGCCGGGTCCGGCTCGGTGTCCATCGAAGCGGCCCTTCTGGCCTATGACGGGCGCGTCTATGCCATCGAGGTCGACCCCGAGGGCGTCGAGATCTGCCGCGAGAACGTGCGCTCGCATGGCGTCGACAACGTGCGCGTCATCGCCGGACGCGCGCCCGAAGCACTCGCCGATCTCGAAGCGCCGGACGCCGTTTTCATCGGCGGCAGCAAAGGGAGCATGGAAGAGATCATCGCCGTCGCGCTCGAACGCCTGAAACCACGAGGCCGGCTCGTCGCCAATGCCATCACGCTCGAGAATGCCGCCGAGGCGTACCAGGCGTTTCGGCGACGCGATCTCGTGCCGGAGGTGACCCTCTTACAAACCTCGCGCGCGGAGCCGCTCGCGCGTTACATGCGTTACGAAGCCATGAACCCCATCCAGATTTTCGCGGTCGAGAAGCCCGACGGCGCAGAAACGCATGCCAGAGCAATCGCATCGGCCGGCGATGAGAGGGCATCCTCGTGACGTACGGCACGCTCTACGGCGTGGGCGTCGGCCCGGGGGCGCCCGATCTGCTCACCTTGCGGGCTGTCGATACGCTGAAGCGCGCCGACGTGCTCGCCCTGCCGCGCAGCTCGGACTACGGCGCGTCCATGGCTTGGAAGATCGTCAAACCGGTCATCGGCGAGCGCGCCGGGCAAGAGCGGTTGTTCCTGACGTTTCCGATGTCCAAAGATCCCGATCGACTGCGCCCAGCTTGGGACAAGGCGTTCGAGGCCATCGGCGAGCGACTGCTGCGTGGTGCTTCGGTAGCCTTCGTCACCGAGGGCGACGCCTCGCTCTACAGCACGTTCATCTACCTCCATCGCGAAGCGCCGCGTCGCTGGCCTGGCGTGCGTATCGAGGTCGTCCCCGGCGTGTCATCGATCGCCGCGGTTCCGGCGGTGACTGGGATTCCCCTTGCCGACGGCCAAGAGTGCGTGGCCATCGTTCCTGCCAACTACGGCGCCGCCGATCTAGAGCGCATCTTCGCCACCTTCGATACGACGATCCTCATGAAAATCGGCTCGGAGATGCCGCGGGTGATCGACGCGCTCGAGCGCGCCGGTCTCGCCGACAAGGCGGTCTACGTTTCCAAAGCCACCATGAGCGAAGAGCGGATCGTGCGCGACGTGCGCGCGGTGCGAGAAGAGCACGGCGACTGCTTTGCCATGATCGTGGTGGCCAAAAAACAGCGCAGCGGCGTGCTGGTGGGGGACGTGCCCTTCGCCGAGCGCGCCCCCGCTCCGGAGGTTGGAACATGAGCAACGCGCGCAAACCTTTCGCCGTCTACGCCATCACGCGCCACGGGATCGAGATCGCCCGGCGCCTCATGCCCGAGCTTGCCGGGGCGGACCTCTACGTTTCGCAAAAGCTCTTCGCCGAGGCACCGAGCAGGGCGCGTCCGTTGCCGCTGCCCATGGGGCCCATGCTGGCCGATGCATTTGCCGCCTACGACTGCCATGTCTTCATCATCAGCGTTGGCGCGGTCGTGCGCATGATCGCACCTTACCTCAAGAACAAGAAAATCGACCCCGCCGTCGTATGCGTGGATGACGCGGCGCGCTTCGCCATTTGCGTCCTCTCCGGACACGTGGGGCGTGGCAACTTGCTCACCGATCGCGTGGCGAGCGCGCTCGGCGCGACTTCGGTCGTCACCACCGCGTCGGACGCCATCGGAACGCTCACCGTCGACATTCTCGGGCGCGATTTGGGTTGGACGCTCGACGACATGGATCGCAATGTCACGCGGGGATGCGCCGCCGTCGTCAATGCGACGCCGGTCCTCTTCGTTCAAGAGGCCGGCGAGCCGAATTTCTGGCCGGAGGATAAACCGCTGCCGGAAGGCGTCACGTACGCGACGTCGCTCGACGGCGTCGACGCCGGCTCCTACGAAATCCTGCTCATCGCCACCGATCGCGAGATCGGGGAGAGCGATCACGCGTGCTGGGACAACGCCGTCGTCTATCGGCCGAAGAGCCTCGTGCTCGGACTCGGGTGCGACAAGGGCGCCGCCCCGGAGATGGTCGAGCGCGGCGTCTTTCAGCTTCTCGCCGAACATCGCCTTTCGCCGAAATCGGTGAAGGCTATCGCGTCCATCGACAAGAAAAAGGACGAGCTCGCGTTCCTCAGCTTGGCGGAAAAATGCGGATGGCCGCTCGTCGTCTACACGGCCGAGCAGCTGGCGGCCGTGCCAGGCACGCAAAACCCGTCCGATGTGGTGCAAAAGCACGTGGGAACGCCGGGCGTCGCCGAACCCTCGGCGCTCCTTGCGGCCGGCGCGCGCGAGCTCCTCGTTCCGAAGCGCATCTACACCGAGCCGGGCGCGGGGCGATCGATGACCCTGGCGGTGGCGCGCATTCCCTTCGGTAAGCGGCAAACCAACCTACGTCCCAGCGAGGAGCGCGGTCATGGCTGAACCTGGCATCCTCTATGTCGTCGGGATCGGGCCCGGGGCAGAAGCGCACACCACGCCGGCTGCGCTACGCGCCATCGCCGACGCCGAGCTCGTCGTGGGGTACACGACGTACATCAAGCTCGTTCGTCACCTCACCGAAGGCAAAGAAATCATCAAGACCGGGATGACGGAGGAGATCGATCGCGCCCGCGCCGCCGTCGAGCGAGCCAAGAGCGGCGGCAAAGTCGCGCTCATCTCGTCGGGCGACGCCGGCGTCTACGGGATGGCGGGGCTCGTGTTCCAAGTCTTGAAGGAGATGGGGTGGAAACGCGGCGAGTCCCCGGAGCTGCGCATCATCCCCGGAATGACCGCGCTGAATTCCTGCGCGTCGCTGGTCGGGGCGCCACTGGTGCACGATTTCTGCTCGATCTCGCTTTCCGATCTGCTGACGCCCTGGCCCGTGATCGCGCGGCGCATCGACGCCGCGGCCGCCGCCGACTTCGTGATCGGTCTTTACAATCCTGCCAGTGGTCGTCGCACGCGCCAAATCGTCGAGGCGCAGGCCATCATCCGCAAGTATCGCGAGGGGACCACACCGGTCGCGCTCGTCAAGAGCGCGTATCGCAAGCTCCAACACGCCGTGCTTACCGACGTCGATCATTTCTTGGAGTACGAGATCGGTATGCTCACCACCGTGCTCGTTGGATCGAGCCAGACCTTCGTTTTCGAGGGGTACATGGTCACGCCGCGTGGATATACGAACAAGTACGAGTGGGATGGCACGGTGCGGGACGGCCAGCGTCCCGGTTATTCGCTCGTCCTGCCGCGCGAAGACGTCGACGTCGCGCCGGCCACCACGTCGGAGGAGGAATGATGGCGCGGGTGGGGCGTCTCGCCGGCGCGCTCCTCGCCGAAACGAACGGGCGCTATTTCTTGGTCGGCAATCCCAAGGAACCCTGCGATTTTCGCGCGCTCGGTATCGAGCCGCCGGCGGAGATCGACGCTTTGAAACGGCCGTTTTTGGCGCTCGTCGCGCGTGCCTCGGTCCCGCTCGGTCCCACGAGCCTCACCCTCGAGCTCGAGGGCGAAGAGCTCGCCGAGCGTTTGTCGGCGTGTTTCGTCATCCGTCGCACCGGCTCGGTGAGCGAGCGACTCTGGCGGCTCGTCACCGGGGCAGCTGAAGGGGACGACGAACCGGCTGCCGGCGTCATCGACGCGCGCTGGCTCGGCGAAATGCCGCTCGCGGTCTGGCGCGTCGTGCAGGACACCGTTCTTCGGTGCTCGTGAGGTAGCGTGCGCGTTTACATCATTGGTGCAGGCCCGGGCGATCCCAAGCTGCTCACGCTGCGCGGCGCTGAGCTCATCGCGCGTTGCCCGGTCGTCCTTTATACCGGCTCACTCGTGCCGCGCGAGGTGATCGAGCACGCGCGCGCCGACGCTCGCGTGCTCGATTCGTCGGGCATGACGCTCGATCAGATCGTCGAGGTCGTCGCGGCCGCGCGCGACGCGGACCACGACGTTGCCCGCGTGCACACCGGCGATCCTCTCATCTTCGGGTCCACCGCCGAACAGATGCGAAGGTTCGAAGCGCTGGGCATCGCCTACGAAATCGTGCCCGGCGTGTCGTCGTTCAGCGCCGCCGCCGCGGCGGTCGGGCGTGAGCTCACGTTGCCCGAGCTGTCGCAGACGATCATTCTAACGCGCGCGGAAGGCCGCACCCCCATGCCCGACGGCGAGAAGCTCGCCGATCTGGCGCGTCATCGCGCGACGCTCGTGTTTTTTCTCAGCATCACGCTGCTCGCCAAAGTGGCGCGGGAGCTCGCTCCCATCTACGGGGAAGATTGCCCGGCTTTCGTCATCCACCGCGCTAGCTGGCCCGACCAGGTGATCGTGCGCGGTACCTTGGCCGACATCTTCGCCAAAGTCCGGGAAGCGAAGATCACGACGCAGTCCATCATCTTCGTCGGGCGGGTGCTCACGGCCACGGATTTTGCCGACTCGCGCCTTTACGACGCCACGTTCTCGCACGGCTATCGCAAGGCCAGCGCGGAGGAAGCATGAGTAGCGACAAACAGCGCGGTCT
This sequence comes from Polyangiaceae bacterium, assembly GCA_035318505.1. Taxonomy (GTDB): domain Bacteria; phylum Myxococcota_A; class Polyangia; order Polyangiales; family Polyangiaceae; genus DASWDH01. The sequence continues at coordinate 6,690 of DATHEQ010000077.1, forward strand.
ATTGATCGTCTATACAGGCAAGGGCAAAGGCAAAACGACGGCCGCCCTCGGCATCGTGTTTCGCGCTTTGGGGCGCGGCCTGCGCGTGGCCGTGGTTCAGTTCATCAAGGGCAAGTGGAAGACAGGGGAGGGAAGCTTCGCCGAGAAACTCCCCGAGCTGACGTTCCTCATCATGGGGCGCGGCTTCACCTGGGAGAGCGATGATCTCTCGCGCGACAAGGAAGCGGCGCGCGCGGCCTGGCAAAAAGCCGCCGCGCTCATCGCCGCCGGCGAGCATTCCATCGTCGTGCTCGACGAGCTCACGTACGTCATCAACTACGATTTCGTGGCCCTCGACGAGGTCCTGGCCGCTCTCCGAGCTCGGCCCGAGCACGTTCACGTCGTCATCACCGGTCGCAACGCTCCCGATGAGCTCGTGGAGATGGCCGATCTGGTGACGGAGATGAGATCGGTGAAACATCCATTCGAAAAAGGGGTGCCCGCTCAACCCGGGATCGACTTTTGATGGCCGCTTCCGGTCCGATTCCGCGCATCGTCGTCGCCGGCACGAGCAGCGGCGTGGGAAAGACGAGCGTCGTCGTCGCGCTCGTGCGCGCCCTGGCGACGGAGGGGTTCCAGGTTGCCGTATTCAAGTGCGGTCCCGACTACCTCGATCCGACCTACCACGCGCGCGCCGCCGGCCGGCCCTGCCACAACCTCGACGGCTGGATGATGGGGCGCGACGCGGTGCTCGCCACGTTTCGGCGCGCCAGCGAGAACGCAGACATCGCCATTATCGAAGGGGTGATGGGCCTTTTCGACGGCGCGTCACCGACGGGCGAAGAGGGATCGACGGCGGAGATCGCCAAATGGCTCGGGGCACCGGTTCTGCTCGTCGTCGACGCATCGGGGATGGCGCGCAGCGTGGCCGCCATCGCGCAAGGATTCGCGCGCTTCGACCCCGCCCTCCACGTCGCAGGGATCATCTGCAACCGCGTGGGCAGCCGCGGTCACCTCGATCTGCTGCGCCGCGCGTGCGACACGCCGCCCGTGCTCGGCGGATTTCCTAAGCAGCCCGAGCTCGCCTTTCCCGAACGGCATCTCGGTCTCTTCACCGCCGATGAACGCGTGCTGCCGGAGTCGAAGCTTGCGGGGTGGGGCAAAGCGGCGTCGGAATGGCTCGGTACGAGCGCCATTGTCGAGCTGGCGCGGGGAGCGCGGGAACCGGACACAAGTGCCGCCGTCGAAACGGCTCCCGGGCCGGCGAGTCACGACCCCCGCGCCGAGGAACGCTGCCGCATCGGTCTCGCCTGGGACGACGCCTTTCACTTTTATTACGAGGACAACCTCGCGCGTCTCGAGTCGCTCGGCGCAAAAATCGTACGCTTTTCGCCCATTCGCGACACGCACCTTCCCGACGTCGATGGCCTCTACTTCGGCGGCGGATATCCCGAAGCGCATGCTGCCGGCCTGGCGCAAAATGCCTCCATGCGCGAGGCGGTCGAAGGGTTCGCGCGTGCCGGGGGCCCTATCTACGCCGAATGCGGCGGTCTCATGTACCTGTCGCGCGCCATCGTGACGCGCGATGGCGTCGCGCACGGCATGGTGGGCCTTCTACCCGCCGATACGATCATGAAAGAACGGCTCGTCGCGCTCGGTTACGTCGAAGTCGAGACGCAAGAGCCGACCATTCTCGGCCCTGCGGGATTGCGCTTTCGTGGGCATCAATTTCGATACTCCGAGCTCGGACCGTTCAGCGCGACCGCGCCGCAGGTCTACACGATACGTAAGCGCCGCGGCGGAGAAACCAGTCGCGAAGGATTTGCGCCCTCCTCGAGCCAGGTGCTCGCTTCTTACGTGCATGCGCACTTTGCGTCGAACCCCCGGATCGCCGCCGGTTTGGTGGCGGCCTCTGCCGCGTACCGCGCCAAGCACCGCGAAAGGGGCGCGGCGTGCAGCTGAACGTCGAGCTCGCGACGGTCGCCGGAGCCATTGTCGCCGATCGCGTTCTCGGTGAATGGCCGAACGCCGTCCATCCCGTGGTGTGGATGGGAAAGACGATAGCGCTCCTCGAACGATGCGTTCCCGCGTCGGGGCCGCGCGTCCAGCTCATCGCCGGTGCCCTGATCACGGCCTTGGTACCGACGGCCTTTGCCGGCGCGAGCGCTGTCCTTCTGGTCGCGTTCCGGCCGTACCCTGTGGTCGAGTTCGTGACCGGCGTGATCCTGCTGAAGTCGACTTTCGCTCTCCGCGCGCTCGCCGAAGCGGCCACCGAGGTCGAACGCGCGCTCCAGCAAGGTGCGATCGAGCGCGCACGGCGCGGGCTCAGCAGCCTTTGCAGCCGCGACGCTTCCGCCCTCGAACCCTCCGAGCTCGTCGCGGCGACGATCGAATCAGTCGCCGAGAACGCGTCGGACAGCTTCGTGGCCCCGCTTTTCTATTATGCACTCTTCGGCATACCGGGTGCTCTCTTCTACCGCGCCGTCAACACCCTCGATGCCATGATCGGTTACCACGGACGCTACGAGTACCTGGGCAAGGTCGCGGCGCGCCTCGATGACGCGATGAATTTCGTGCCGGCGCGCCTGACCGCGTGTTTTCTCTTGTGCGCCGGCTGGCTGCGCGGCCGCCGCGCGCGCGGGGGGTGGTCCATTTGGCGCCGGGACGGGCATACCACCGAGAGCCCAAACGCGGGCCGGCCCATGGCCGTCATGGCCGGCCTTCTCGGCGTGCAGCTCGAAAAAGCAGGTCAATACCGACTCGGGGATCCCCTCGAGCCCCTTTCAGTAGAAAAGATCCGCGAGGCTTGCGGTGTGCTGCAGATTGCGGCTCTCATGGGCGCGAGCATGATCTTCTTATGGATCGGGGCACGGCATGTCTATCCATGAGAGCGGCATCTTGCCGCGCGTGCATGGCGGCATTTCCCTCGACGAGCTGGCCGCCATCGGCGTCGACCTTCGCGAGACCATCGATTTCAGCGCCAGCATCAATCCCTACGGCCCCTGTCCGGCCGTGCTCCACGCCGTGCAGGCTTGTCCCATCGATCGTTACCCCGATCCCACGGCGGCCGGCCTTCGCCGCGCGCTGGCGGGCGCACACGGTATCGCGCCGCATCGCATCGTCGTCGGTAACGGCGCGGCCGACCTTCTCTGGACGCTCGCCCACCTCCTCATTGTACCCGGCGCCAAGGTGATCATCGCCGAGCCGACGTTCGCCGAGTTTCGCAGCGCTGCCGTGACGGCGCGTGCCGAAGTCATCGAATCGCGCGCTACCGCCGAGCGCGGGTTCGCCTGCGACATCGACGCTCTCGAAGCGCTCGCTTTTTCGAATGGCGCGTCGGTCATCTACCTCGCTTCGCCCAATACCCCGGTGGGGACGCGCGTCCCCGTCGAACGCGTGGCAGCGCTCGCCGAACGACTCCCGCAGACGACGGTCGTCCTCGACCAAGCCTTCGTTTCGCTCAGCGACCACCCGGCCGACGAACGCGTTGCCGTGCCCGACAACGTCGTGCGCGTGCGCTCCCTCACCAAAGACCACGCCATCGCGGGTTTGCGGCTCGGTTACGTGCTCGCTTCGGCCGAGCTCGCGGGGCGTCTCGAAGCGCGCCGCCCGCCCTGGATGACCAATGCGGTCGCGGAGGCCGCCGGTATCGCCGCTGCGCGCGCGAACCTCTTCGTCGAAGAGAGCCGCGCGCTCTTGCGCGCCGACCGTGACGAGCTGGCCGCCGCATTGAGCGATCTCGGGCGTCCACCGCTACCGTCGACTGCCTTCTTTCTCACCTTTGCCGTGCCCGACGCGGCCACCCTGCGCCGCCGCCTCTTGGCCAAAGCGATCCTCATCCGCGATTGCTCCTCGTTCGGCATGCCTGGTTTCGTGCGCGTCGCCGCCCGCCCCAAAGCCGATCGCGAGCGGCTCGTGCAAGCGCTGCGGGAGGAGCTCCCCCAATGACGAGCGATCGGCGTCTCGCGCCGGCGCTGATGGTACAGGGGACGGCTTCCTCGGCCGGTAAGAGCCTGCTCGTCACGGCGCTCTGCCGCATGTTCTCGTCCGAGGGGCGGCGCGTGCTCCCCTTCAAAGCGCAGAACATGGCCTTGAACTCGGCCGTGACTTCCGACGGTGGAGAGATCGGCCGCGCGCAAGCCGTGCAAGCCGAGGCTGCCGGCGTGCCCAGTCGTATCGACATGAACCCGGTGCTGCTCAAGCCGGAAGGCGATTCTCGGTCGCAAGTGGTGGTGCTCGGAAAATCGATCGGAAGCATGTCGGCCGTCGAGTACCACGCGCGCAAACCGGAGCTGCGCCAGCTCATTCGCGAATGTCTCCACCGCTTGCGCCAAGATTGCGATCTTTTGCTGATCGAAGGGGCGGGGAGCCCCGCCGAGATCAACTTGAAGGACCGCGACATCGTCAACATGAGCGTCGCGCGCGACGCCGACGCGCCGGTGTTGCTCGTCGGCGACATCGATCGGGGCGGCGTATTCGCGTCCTTCGTGGGCACGATGGAGCTACTCGATCGCGAGGAGCGCGCGCGCATCGCTGCTTTCGTCATCAATAAATTCCGCGGCGATGTGGCGTTGCTTCGTCCGGGGCTCGAGATGCTGGAGGCGCGTACCCACGTCCCCGTGCTCGGCGTGATGCCGTACTTGCGTGCGCTCCGTATCGCCGACGAGGATTCCCTCTCCTTGGACGACAAACCGCGCGCGCCGCGCGGGCCGCTCTCTTCGGCTATCGATATCGCCGTCGTGCGCTGCCCCCGCATTGCCAACTACGACGACTTCGATCCGCTGGCCGCGGAGCAGAACGTCATTTTGCGCTTCGTGGAACATCCCTCCGACCTCGAAACGGCCGATCTCGTGATCTTGCCCGGCTCCAAAAGCACGCTCGGCGATCTCGCGTGGCTGCGCGAAACGGGCTTTGCGCGGCGTATCGAGGAGCGCGCCGCGCGCGGCGAGCCCATCGTCGGCATCTGCGGCGGGTGCCAGATGCTCGGTCTGTCCGTCGAAGATCCACATCACGTCGAGTCGAGCGGAGAGGGGGCGCCCGGCCTCGCCCTCTTGCCGATTCGAACGCGCTTCGAGCCGCAAAAGCTCACCGCCCAGATTCTAGCGCGCCCCGCAGTACCCTCTTTTTTGAGCGAGGCCGGCGCGGCCAATCAAGCCTTGTCGGGCTATGAAATCCACATGGGAATGCTCGCCCTCGAAGGCGGCGCGCGCCCCGCCTTTCGCATCGAGCTGCGCAATGGGGCCCCTTGTGACGCGGTCGACGGGGCGGTCAGCGGAGAAGGCAACGTCGTCGGCACGATGATTCACGGCATCTTCGAAAACGCCACTGTTCGACGTTCGCTGCTCGCGTACCTCTGCCGGCGTAAAGGGATTGCCCTCCCCGCCGCTCGCGAAGCGCCCTCCCGCGACGCCGAGTACGATCGGCTCGCCGCGGCGGCCCGCGAGCATCTCGACGGCGCGCTTCTCCGCCGCTTGGCTGGTCTACCCGAGCGACCTCGAGCGTAAACACGGCGGTCTTGCTCGCGCCAAAACGCCGCACGTTGCAGCGAAATGGCGAGCATTGAGCACTGCGAGCGCCGACCGCTGTGATAGGCTGGTCGCCCATGAAAACGAGCCACCTTTGTTTCGTTGCCCTTTCCTTTGCCGCCATCTCTTGCGGCGGCAGTTCGCCAGCGCCCCAGTCGGCCTCGTCCCAGCCCTTGCCGACCACGGAGGCGAAGCTCGCCACCGTTCTCACCGGCAACCAGAGGACGTCGGAAGAGCGCGCACGAGATAGTTACCGGCACCCGCGCGAGACGCTGGAGTTCTTCGGTGTGCGCGAGAACATGACGGTCATCGAGCTCTCGGCCGCGAAGGGCTGGTACACGGCCATCCTCGGGCCGCTCTTGAGCGAAAAGGGGAAGTTGGCGGTGACCAACGCCGACCCCAACGGGCCGCCCGATTCGGAAGGAACGAAGAACGCGAAGTCCCTCCTCGAGCGAATCTCCAAAGATCCGGCCGCCTTCGGAAAAGTGTCGACGATCGTCACCAACTGGAAGCGGGACGAGGTCTCGCTCGGTCCCGACGGCTCGGCGGACATGGTGCTCACTTTCCGCAACCTCCACGGCTGGATCGCGAATGGCGTGGCCGACAAGGTCCTCGCCGCAGCTTTTCGGGTTTTGAAGCCAGGCGGAGTCTTGGGCGTGGAAGAGCACCGCGCCAAGGCTGACGCGCCGTCCGATCCCAAAGCGATCGGCGATAGCGGCTACGTGCCCGAAGCCGTGGTCGTCAAGCTCGCCGACAAGGCTGGCTTCAAGCTGGCCGGCGCCTCGGAGATCAACGCCAATCCGAAGGACATTAAGGAATACCCGAAGGGCGTATGGACACTCCCGCCGAGTTTGCAGCTCGGCGATACCGACAAAGAGAAGTACCTTGCCATTGGCGAGAGCGATCGCATGACGCTCAAGTTCGTCAAGCCGTAAGCCCCTTCATCCCAACTGGAAGGACGCGCGATTCTCGGAAAACGACTCACCCCGTGGCTCGCGCGCGTCCTTGGCGCAGCGTTGCTCGGGGCGAGTCCCGTGCGGGCCGAGGAGCCTCCTGCAGCGCAGCCTCCATCGGCGGCGCCTAGTCCTTCTCCGAGTTCGGCGGTGGTCCCGCCCAAGCTTCTTTCCGAGGCGGCGGTGGCGTACCCCGAAGGAGCGTCGGGCGATGCGACGGTCGTGCTCACGCTCACGCTCGCGCCAGATGGCAGCGTGCGCGAAGCGGTCCCCGTCCTCGTGGTCGAGCCATTTTCGAGCGCGGCCGCCGCGGCCGCGCGAACGTGGCAATTCGAGCCCGCGATGAGGAACGGCGCGCCGGTGGCCGCCAAAATCCGGTTCGAAGTCGTTTTCCACGCGCCGGTGCCGGAGCTGCCGCCGCCCCCTCCCGAAGAAAATCCGTACGGTTCTCTGCCGGAGCCGCCGAAACCTCCGCCTCCTCCGTCTGAAATCATCATTCGCGGTGAGCGCGTCGAGCCGTCGCGATCGGCGACGTTGTCGCGCGCCGAAGTTCGGCAGATCCCAGGCACGTTCGGAGATCCGTTTCGCGCGATCGAGATCATGCCCGGCGTGACGCCGATCGTGTCGGGACTTCCGTTCTTCTTCGTGCGCGGCGCGCCACCGGGCAACGTCGGTTATTTTCTCGACGGCATTCGAGTGCCGCTTCTCTTCCACGTGGGGGTCGGGCCCTCGGTCATTCACCCGGGGCTCATCGACCGCGTCGATCTTTATCCCGGCGGCTACCCGGCGCGTTTTGGCCGTTTCAGCGGCGGGATCGTGGCCGGCGAAACGCTGGGGCCCGTTCCCCAGCTACGCGGCGAATTCAATGCGCGCGTTTTCGACGCGGGCGCCCTCGTCGAGGCGCCTTTTGCCGACGGTCGCGGCACGGTCCTCGCGGGGGGCCGGTATTCGTATACGGCTGCGCTTTTGTCGCTCCTCTCCTCCGACACGCGGCTCGACTATTGGGATTATCAGGCGCGCGCTACCTACGACGTCACCGACCGCGATCGCATCGGCGTTTTTTCCTTCGGCTCCTACGATTATCTCGCGCAGTACACGCCGACGCAGACGTTGACGCTCTTCGGCACCGAATTTCATCGGGTCGACTTGCGCTACGACCGCCGTCTCAGCGAAGACGGCACGCTGCGCGTCGCGGTAACGGGCGGTATCGATCGCTCGCGGGCTCCCGGCGACCGCTTCGTGCGCGATCGCAGCCTGGGGACACGTGGCGAAATCCAGTATCGCCTTTCGCGCAAAGCGCTGCTGCGCGTCGGCACTGATGCGCAGCTCGACGTTTACGACGTGGAGCTCAATACCAATGAGCTTGCCGCGTCGACGGCCGGTGCCCTGACGCTTTTTTCGTCGCGGCCCGACATCGCCTTCGGCGCGCGCGCGGACGTGGTGCTGGCGCTTCGTCCTGATTTCGAGGTCACGCCTGGCCTACGCTTCGATTTTTTCGGCTCCAAGGGGGCGGTGGCGACCGGCTTCGATCCCCGCCTTTCGACGCGGCTCAAGGTCACCAGCGACTTGGCGCTTCTTTCTTCGATGGGTATCGCCCATCAGCCGCCTTCATTCGTCGTCCCGCTTCCCGGTGTACAGCCAGGCGGGCTGCGCGGCGGTTTACAGCGCGCACTGCAGGAGAGCGTTGGACTCGAGTTGGACCTCGGCGATTCCACCACGGTCACCGGTACCGTGTTCCACAACGCCTTTTTCAACATGAGCGACCCGCTCGGCACGATGACCCCCATGGTTGGCGGATGCCCACCGGGCTCGTTTCCTACCGACACCATTGCCGGCGATCGCGGTGCGCAGCCGATGGGCAATGGGAGCTGCATTCGTCGCATCGACCCCGGCGAAATTGGAAGCGATCGCAGCGGCGGTGGCGGCGACGGCGCCGATTCGTCGGGAGCCGAACGAACAGCCCAAGCGATACAGGTGCGAACGATGGGCACGTCCTACGGGCTCGAGCTCTTTCTCAAGCGCCGCCTCACCAGCAAGCTCGGCGGTTTCTTCTCCTACACGCTGTCGCGATCGGTGCGCAGTTTCGAGCGCAGACAATTCGTGGCGACGTTCGATCGCACGCATGTGCTCAATGCCGCCCTCGCCTACAACCTCGGGCGCAATTGGCGGGCCGGCACGCGCGTCACCTTTTACACCGGGCTGCCCAAGGCCCCCGACCCGACCGACCCATCATCGACTCGGTTGCCTCCCTTTTTTCGCGTCGACGTTCGTCTGGAAAAACGCTGGCAGCTCGGCGAAAAGACCTGGCTCTCGGTGGTCGCGGAATGGATGAACGCGACGCTCAGCAAGGAAGCGGTGTCCACGTCATGCAATCTCCAGGGTTGCTCTTCCATGGAGATCGGACCAGTTACTATCCCGAGCCTCGGCCTCGAAGGAGGTTTTTGACCGTGCAACCATCGTCCTGTCCTTTGCTCTCGCCGTCGGCGCGCAGCGAAAAGGTGCTCCGGTCGCGCGCGTTTTCTCTGCGCCGCGTCCAGAAGGTGTGGGCCTCGTTCGCGCCGATCGCTCTGGCCGGTGTTCTTTCGGCGGGGTGCGGCGACAAAGCGCCGCCCCCGAATCCGCCGTGCGAACGCGATTGTCAGGACGCCGTAGCGATGCGTGCTGTGCGCGAAATGATGAAGTTTGCCTTCAACACGACGTTCCAGATGAAGCCCGTCGGCTTCCACGATCTGACGACGGACAAGTTTCTGCCCGGTTCGGCGCGCGTTTTCGGAACGGCGTTCTCGAACGGAGAGCAGGGCGTCACCGAGGTGAACCTGACCTACGTCTTCACGGAAGCAGCCTATGCGAAGAAACAGGACGAGCCCGACCAGAACTACCTCATGGCTCTCGACGCGACCATCACCCAAACGGGCAACATTGCCGTTCAGCCGTCGACGCCGACGGCGCTCACCATGCAGAGCGAATCGGTGACGCTCGCGGGAACGGTCTACGACCCCGCCATCCCCTACACGAAGACGGGATGCGCCCTCGACCTGCGGCAGAACGGAAATTCGGTGGCCGGAAGGTTCTGCGGTGACCTGGTGGGGTTCGAATTCTAGCGTCCGTCGGCCCGTTCTAGAGGAAGCTGATCGATTTTCGCACGATCACGTCGGGGCCCGTAAAAGGCGGCACGCGCAGTGTGCGAAACTTCCCCGCCATGCACTGCCCTTCCAGCGTATTGGCGAAGGGTGCCCCGGACACGACCGCGCCCACCGCTTCGCCGGAAGGCGCGAAGGTCACGGAAAAACGCGCGGTGCCCGTGGGGCTGGTCGCGCCCAAACACGCCTTCGCCTTGGACTCACCTTCGGCGAACGCGGATCGAAGCGCGCCTTGATCGATGGTGGCACGCGCCGCCGGCGCGTCGTTCGAATCAGGCAGACGGGTTTCGGGCGCGGTGTTGCCGCTTTCCTCTTCGGCAGGCGGCCGCGGCGCGTGAGTTCGGCTTGCTCGCGAGGTCTCGCTCGGCGTGCGCACGCGCGGGGCGTCTTCGTCTGACGTCGTCCGGCGCGGCCGCGGCGCCTCTTCCTCCGGCGTGGTGCGGCGCGGCGGCGACTCGCGCACGTTCTCGCGCGACGGCGAGGGCGCCTCGGTCGGCACCTCCCGCGCACGCGGCGCGGGCAGCGCTTCGACGGGCGGGGGTGGAGCGGGCAGCGGATCGTGGCGCGGCACCTCGGTTGCGGCCGGTGGCGGCGGAGGCTCGATCTTGGCGACGGCGCTCTCTTCGGGGGAGGCAGAGTCCGATGTCGTCGCTGTCGATTTTCCGCTCATCGCCCCCAGGTAACCCGCTGCAGCGACGACGATCAGGGCCGCGATACCTGCTGCGAAGTTGGTGGCCTTCGGACGCTCGCTCGGGCGTTGGCTCGACCGCAACATGCGGCTCGAAAGCACCGGCGCTTCTGGCGTCGAGGGTACGGCGCGGCTCGTCAGCGGCGCCGCGGTCGCATGCGGATGGGCGATGGCTGGGGCCCCCCCCGGATCGGATACGGGGAACATGGAAGCGGGAGCCGCTGCGGGCGCCGACATGGCGCGAACGTCTGGCACCGCGGATCCTGGATAGGCAATGGGCGCAGCTACGACATGGCTCGCCGTGGCAACGCGGGCGGCCGGCGGATCGGGCGCACGGCGCGGTTCGCTACCTCGGCGGACGGGTATGGCAGGTGGCGGCGTAGGCGCATCGACGTCGACGGGAGCCGCCGCCCGAAAAGAGCGATCGGTAGGTCGGTCGTCGCTCGGGCGATCGCTCGATAAATCCGCGAACGCATCGCGTGCAAAATACGCGAACGGCTCCACGATGGTGGGCTCGTCGTCGGTGTCGTCGTCCTCCGTATCCGCGCGCGTCGGCGGCAACGTGGGAAACTCATCGTCATCTGCGGGGCGTGCGTGGTTGCGGAAGTCGGGCTCGACGCTCCCCGGCTCGGGTTCTTCTTCGAACGCGTCAGGCTCGATGGTCGCCGGTTCGGTGCGGGCGCGCGAAACGCTCTGCTCGAACCCTTTGGCCAGCTCCGCTACCGGCGGCGGGCGGCGCGTCGGACGATCGTCGTCGTCTCCCTTGTCGGCGCTTTCGACGAAAGCTCGACTGCTCTGCGCTGGCCGCTGCTCGATGCGGGGCTGCGCGGGGGAATCGGCCTGCGCGCGCACCCAGGCCCGTAATCGCCCGGGACCTGAATCGGGCAGCGGCGGTATGGGCCGGTGACTGGTGCGATCGGTTCGCGCGGGTACTGTCTCGGTGATCGACGATCGTGGGGGCGGGGGAGCCGCTCGTCGCGGAGCAGGCACTGCCGCCATGGGAGGCGCCGCTACAGCTTGGGGCGCGGGCTTGCCCGTCGGTTGTGCGGCGACCCTCATCGGCTCACCGGATTTGCCAGCCACGGAGGGCATGGCTGGACGGGCTGGAGAAAGAGGCGCTGGCGCCTGCGCGGGGGCTGCTTGCTTGGCAGCCGCAGCGGGCGCGTTTCGCGCGCCGTGCGACGGCGCCGTCGCCGCGATCGCGGCTGTGGCTACGCGCGCGGCAGTTGCCGGAGCGACCGTGCCACCGCCGACGGCAGTGGGGGCGCGCGGCGAAGCAGGCGTGGGACCAAACGGGAGCGTGAGGCGTCTCGATTGGTTCGACCCGACAGATGCCGCGTTCGGCGCCGTCGCGGTAGGCTGCCCAGGTGGGCGCGTCGCTGCAGAATGCTGTGCCGTGGAAGCGCCCGCACCGGCCAACGAGATGGGGATCGGCGCCTTGCAGTTCCGGCAGGGGACGCTGCCGCCCCTCTTGGCCAGCGCCCGAGCAACGTCGTCACCGATGGCGACGATCGTCGAGCAGACGTTACATCGAATCTGCATCGCCCCTTATCGTCCTCTTTCTCGACCGTCGCGACCGCGCCCGCTCACCCTCCCCGTCCAACGTCAGCGAGCACCGATTCGCGCACTCCTATACCCATACGTCCACTCTACACTTAGGAGTTGCTATTGTAACCGAATCGGTGAAATAGGCGATAGCGACGCAGCGCCGCCGAGGTGCGGCAATCGCCCGCAGATGCAGCCGATTACCCATCTTAGGCCACCGGGTCTTCCCCCTATTGCCCCTTGGCTTAGGGCACGGGCGCGGCCCCGGCAGGGATGTCGAGCGGCTTTATCTCGTTCGATGACGTCAGATTGAGGACGCTGAACACGAGCAGCGGAATGGCTCCCGCGAGGAACACGCCGCCGCCGACCTTGGCGCCCGTGTCGCGCGACGACAAGAGCGCCGTTCCCAGCACGGTGAACAAGATACCGGGCGGCAAGAGAACGTAGGCAGGCCAATGCCGCACTTCGCGCACTTCACGCGCATCGATCACGTTCGTCATGTCGGTCGTGAGCAGGATGGGAACCGAATCGTCCGGCTGAATGCGTTGCGGCAGGATCCGCGTCGGCGTGACGTTGTAGGCAGCCCACAGCGTGTGCCCGCGAATTTCGATGCCGGGCCCAGGTGGCGTACGTGGCAAGATCCCGCGCTCGTCGATCAAGACCACGGGAGCGCGATCTTCCCAGGCGATCGCGACTTCACGACCTCGCCGCGCCGCAATCACGCCGGGTACGGGAAGAGGGACTGCGCGCTGCGAGCCATCGCCGGGCAATACCGTCGTCGCTCCGCGCGAAGTCCACAAGCCGACGCCGACGCGCCCTGGATCACGCACCTCGATCTCCGTGTACCGCTTGCTGCACCCGCTGCTCATCAAAGCGAGGGCGAGCGCCAATGTCGCCGACCGGTGGACGCTCATGGCGCCGCAGTCCCGTCGCCTACCACGCGCCGCTGATCGTGAGTTGCTGTCCCACG
>DATHEQ010000078.1:0-25382 GCA_035318505.1 Polyangiaceae bacterium
GCTTTTCGCCCCACTCGACGAGATCAAGAAGGTCCACGACGAGGTGCGCGAGCGTTACGACTACGAGGTCCAAAAGCGCGCCGGGGGCGATCTCGGTCTCGACGATCCCCCTCCTCCGCTCACCGTCGCCACCCTTCGCGAACGCTTCGGTAACGCCGCTGAGAAGCTCGCTGAACAGGCCGGCAACTACTACCTCGGCGAGGACGGTAAACTGCTGGCCATCCTCATTCGTACGCCCGTCGAACCGGGGAGCATCGAGGCCGCGCGCAGGTTGAGGACGCGCATTGACGAGATCGTGGCAAGTGTCGATCCCTCTCGGTTCGACCCCGCGATGAAAGTTCGCTACACGGGCGATTTCATCACCAGCGTCGAGGAATACGAATCGGTGAAGAACGACCTGGGGCACGTCGGCACTTACGGTGTGCTCCTCGTGCTCGGCGCGGTGATGTTGTTTTTCCTGAGCGTGCGCGCGCTCGTCGCTATGAGCTTGACCATTGGTATCGGTATTTTTTGGACGTTCGCGGCGGCCAAGCTCCTCATCGGATATCTCAACTCGTCGACGGGATTCTTGGTGAGCATCATCGCCGGCAACGGTATCAACTTCGGCATCATCTACATGGCCCGGTACCTCGAGGCGCGCCGGGTGCAGCAAAAAACACCGGGCGAAGCCGTCGGCATTGCCAACCACGACACGTGGCTGGCCACGCTCGCCGCCGCGGGCGCCGCCATGCTGTCCTACGGGTCGCTCGTGGCCACGGACTTTCGCGGCTTCAAGCATTTTGGCGTCATCGGCGGCGCCGGCATGATCCTGTGCTGGGTCGCGACGTACCTGTTTTTGCCGTCGATCTTGGTGATCGCCGAAAAAACCGGTCCACTCGTGCCGCAGAATGCCCGGTTGCGAACGCGAGCGCGCGAGCTCTATGGCGTTGGCTTCGCGTGGCTCGTCGACCGCTTTCCGCGCGCGATCACGATCGGCGGGGTTCTGCTCGGCGTGGTCGGCAGCATCGTGGCCGTTCGCTACTTCGTGACCGATCCCATGGAGTACGACATGACCAAGCTTCGCAACGAGGACCGCGGCCGCTCTCAGGCCGGCGAGCTCTCGGGTCGCGTCGACGCCATCGTCGGCCGCATGGGGCAAGACGGCATGGCGATCATGGTCGATCGCGTCGATCAAGCCTTACCGGTAAAAACCGAGCTCGAACGGCGGCGCGAGGCGGCACCGCCCGATGCCAAACCGTTCGAGCGCGTGGTCACCATCTTCGATCTCCTGCCGACCGAGCAATCCGCCAAGCTCCCGCTCCTCAATGACACGCGCGCGCTGCTCGTTCAGGCGCGTTCGCGCGCGATGATCAGCGACGCCGACTGGCAAGAGCTGACTCCTTATGTCCCCGCCGCTCCGCTCACTTCCCTCGGCATTGCCGATATCCCCGAGCAGATCGCACGCCCCTTCACCGAAAATGACGGCACGCGTGGGCGCATCGTCTACATCACCCCCAAAGAAGGTCGCAGCATTTGGGACGGTCGCTATCTCGAGCTCTGGGCCGACAGCTTTCGGAACATTCGGCTGCCCAGCGGCGAGACGATCCTCGGCTCGGGGCGCGCCGTCATTTTTGCCGACATGCTCCTCGCCGTGGTGGAAGACGCGCCCCGCGCCATCGCGGTTTCGCTGACCGGGACTTGTCTCATCGTCTTTGCGGCGTTTCGCGCGCGCCGAGCGTCGTGGGCCGTCCTTCTGACGCTCCTGCTCGGCGTGGCGGGCATGGTCTCCTTCTTGGCGCTGAAGGACATCAAGCTGAATTTCCTCAACTTCGTCTCCTTGCCCATCACCTTTGGCATCGGCGTCGACTATGCCGTCAACGTGATGCAGCGCGCGCGCCTGGAAGGAACCGCCCACATGCGGCGCATCATCGTCGAGACCGGGGGAGCCGTCGTCCTCTGCTCGCTGACGACGATGCTCGGCTACGCATCGCTCACGATGTCCATGAACCAGGCAATCGTCACGTTCGGATTGGCCGCGGCAGCGGGGGAGGTGTCCTGCCTTCTTGCCGCCGTGCTGGTGCTGCCGGCGGCGCTGGTCTGGCTCGAGCAGAAAAGACGGGCATCGCAGGTGACCACCCCCATCACTGCGTGATATTTCCCGAAGGTGGATGGCGAGCCCCCACGGACGTGTCAGCGTGCCGTTCACAGGTCAGGAGCCGCGCGAGCCGCCGCGTTCCGACCGCGACGATGGCTACACCGACCTCTTGTGGCAGACGCGCGGTCTGCAACGCGAGCAGCAGCAGGCGCGCGAGGCTTGGTTTTCGGCGCTCCCTCTCGATCACAAGGAGGAGTTGCTCTTCGAGCTGGAGATCCTTCTCAAAGGCCTCGCTTGTTTCTCCAATCCTCGTAACCATCCCGGACCGCCGCGGCGCGCGCCGGTCGTCGCCATCGACTTCGGCAGCCACCTCGCGTACTGGCGCGACGTCGTCACGCGCGTGGTCTACCTCGCCCGTCTTTTGCTGGGTTCGCGGGACCGCTCGTTCGTCTTTCAACGGTACCTCGAGACGGTGCTGCCCGAGGACGCCGCGCGCACGAAGTTGGCGCGTGAAGGGATGTCCCAAGACACCCCCGAAGAAAGCCTCTTTGCGCTGCGGCACGCGCTCACGCAGTCGCTCGAGGTCGCCGACGGTCTTTTGCGCACGCCGCGTGTCCCCTATCGGCTCTTTTACGCGCTCTTGTCGATCGCGCAGCGCGAGATCCAGCGAAACACTTATTTCAATCCGCTGACCGCACTCGAATTTCGCCCCGAGTTCGATCGCATTGCTTCGACGGAGGTACTCGAGCTCATTGCCAACGTGCCCGGCCGCGGAGCCCATCGTTTGGTGGCGCTCACGTTCCTTTCGATCTTTCGCATGTTGCGCTACGTGCGGCTCATCGCCGGCTGGGCGGAGCGGCCCGCCGAGAACAAGCGTCAGCTGGCCGGGCGAATCTACCTCGTACTCGCCGTGTTGCGCTCCGACGCCCGCGCGCTGTCCGGCTACCTGCGCAAGCGCACCGGTGCCCTTTTGGCCGAAGGCTTCGAGGAAGATCTCTTGACCACGCTGGCTCCCGATCTGGCGGCGCGCCACGACGCGCTCTTGTCGCTCGGCCATCGTCTCATCGGCATCAAAGCGTCGCTCGAGGGAATCGCCGCCAGCGTACGCATCGAGATGCGCCGCAGCTTCGAGCACGATTTGCCGGCGCCCGATGGCGGCTTCAGCGACGAAGAGATACGCCTGCGGTTTCGCCGAGCCACCTCCGAGCTTCGTCCCGCTCTCGAAAATAAGATTCTCTTCCTCGGCAAAGCGCTGGGCGTCCGCCTGCGCGAAAACGGCGTTTTCGACAGCGAAGCCGCCAAGCGCGAGACGAGCGAACGGCTGCGCCGCGACGTTTGGATGTTCGCTCAGATCGTGCGCGCTTTTGCGAGCAAAGCCGAGCACGCCAAAGGCGGGGAAGACCGCTGGGAAGCAGCGGCGGGGTTCGCCTTCGTGCGCGAATTTCTCGCCTATTTCCAAGCGCTCGGGTACCCGCTGCTCCGCGCCAGCGATTATCCTCGCGTCGACGCGTTCATGGCCGCCATGAGCGGCCTCGAGGACGCGGATCTTCTCGATCCCCGCCGTATCGAGCAAGCGATCATCGAATCGCGCGCCTTCTACGATTTTCTCATCGTCCTCTTCGACGAGATCGGAAAGCGCGACGAGCTCAAGGGAGTCGCGTTCGACCGCAGGAACGCTGCAGCGTCGCTCAAGCTCTACTTGGGCGATTGAGCTTGATTCGACGGGCGCGGCGCTCACACGCCGCCGCACCCGTTCCAATCATCGATTCATCAGGGCGCGACGAAACAATAGAGGCGCCCAGCGCCGCCTTTGGGCGCCGTATCGTTGCAACCGCCGTTGGCGTGCGATGCGTTCCACGAGTTGTACGGCGGCGTGGAGCTCATCGAAGGACCGAGCCCGTCGGCGTGTCCCACTTGCGCCGTGTTGGTCATCGCCTCCGAGGTCCAGTTCACACACGTTTGCCCGGCGAGCAATGTGCCGTCGGCGTTGGACCCGGTCAGGACGTCGTGTTCATTGGGCGTCGGCGATCCCGCCCACTGCCCGTTGATCTTCTGACCTTTCTCGTCGATGAAGAGCTCGGCGTCGCCGGAGCGGGCATGGAGCGCCGTCGAGTCTGCGGCCAGCATCGCTCCTTTGGAGTTGAAGTAAGGCCCCGGACCGATGCGGCTCTTTGCATTGACGGCCGCTCCGCCGTCCAGCGCTTCGGTGCTGAGGTAGGCCCGCCAGCTCTTCGTCCCTTGCCCGGCGGCGGTCGCCAGACGCACGCATCGAGCGTCAGCGCCCGTGAGCCCGCCGAGGTTTCCCGTTTTGCTGGTGTCGCTCGTGACGAAGAAATTCATGCGCGGGTCGGGCACGCCGCCACCATCGGGCACGCCGCCGCCGCCGTCGGGCGTCTGGCCGCCCGACCCACTGGCGCCGCTGCTGCCCGCGGTTCCGGCTGTTCCGGCCGCTCCGCCCGTTCCCGCACCCGCCGCTCCGCCTTTTCCGGCGCTGCCGGTGCCTGCGGCGCCACCGGTAGCGCCGCCGCTCCCCGCTGCGCCGCTGCCGCCCGCGGTTGCGCCGGTTCCTACACCGCCGGTGCCTGCGGCGCCTCCGGTGCCCGTAGCGCCGCCGCTTCCCGCCGAACCACCGCTCCCGGCAGTTCCGGTTCCGGCTTCTCCGCCGCTTCCCCCGGTCGCGCTTCCCCCGGTTCCGCCTGCCGTGCCTGACCCGCCAGCGCCAGCCGCGCCGCCGGTGCCCCCGTCCTTGTCGTCACCGCACCCTATCGCGAACGCAACCAAGGCGATGGCAAGGGGCAACATGACGCGACTTCGCTGCTGCGTGTTTCCACCGAGATGCATACGGTCCTCCTCTCGTTGGCTCGTGGCCTTGACGGGCGCCGTAAGGAATCAACTAAGGGGGCGCCTCTTCTCGCTCGTAGCTTTGGCGCTCGCCCGGCGCAAGCACCGGCATGATTACGGTTTCGTCACACCGCAATTAGCCTGGTGCCGTTTTCAAAACGGCGGGCTGAGAACTCTGACGCCACCAGACCAAAGTCGCAATCGCCAGCGCCACAGGGATGACTGCCATCGCCGCACGAAGAGACGAAGCGTCGGAAATCATGCCGATAAGGGGCGGCGAAATCATATCGCCCAGCAGGTGAATGGCGAAGATGGACGCCGCCATTGCGCTCGCGCGAAGCGCATTGGGAACGCTGCCCAAGATGACGGCATTGATGGGCGATGTGGAAAGAAAGATCGCGAACTCGGCGGCAGCAATGGCGGCAAAAAAACCGAATGAGGACGAAGCGAGAAGGCAAAGCGTCGCGCAAGGCACGCTCACCGCCGTCGAGATGGCGCACACGCGCAAGTTGGCGCGCGCGCGGTCTTCTCCCGGCCAACGATCGCCCAGCTGCCCCCCCACGAACGTCGCGAAAAGGCCGGAGACGACGAGGACGAGACCGAACCAATAGTCCGCAGTTTTCAGATCGAGGCCGAGGGTCCGATAAAGGTATTTCGGCGCCCACGCGGCAAAGCCTCCCAATGCGAA
Source organism: Polyangiaceae bacterium (assembly GCA_035318505.1). GTDB lineage: Bacteria > Myxococcota_A > Polyangia > Polyangiales > Polyangiaceae > DASWDH01. The sequence goes on from DATHEQ010000078.1 coordinate 5,604, forward strand.
CGTCTGCGCCGTGTAGCCGAGCACCGTATCGCGATAGAGCGGTAGTCGAAAAAGCTGCCGTGCGGTCGCGCCGAAGCCCGCCGATTTGTTTTGGCGCGGCGCATCGATGGCGCGCTTCGGCTCTTCGATCGCGAGTGCCAGGAGCGCAAGCACGAGGCCCGGTCCACCCGCGATGAAGAAGGCGCTGCGCCAACCAAAGGCGTGCTCCAGCTGTCCTCCCACGAGATAACCCAGGGCCGATCCCACTGGGATGGCGACGTAAAAAATAGCCAGCCAGCGGTTCTTCTTTTCGGGTGCGGCGAGGTCGTCGATGATCGTCGGAGCGAGCGTTGCGTAGCTCGCTTCACCGACGCCGACGACCACGCGCGCCGCGAGCATGGCGGCGAACGTTTGGGTGAGTCCCGACGCTGCGGTGGCCAGGCTCCACACCGCGACGCCGAGCGCGATGAGGCCGCGACGCGGCAACCGATCGCCGAGCGCGCCGAAGAGCGGGCTCGTCGCGAAGTAACCGACCATGAACGCCGTCACGACGAAGCCGAATTGGGAGTCGGAAAGCCCGAGATCCTCGCTCAGCTTGGGCCCGACCGCGGCGACGATGTAGCGATCGAGGTAGTTGACGAGGTTCAGCCCCGAGAGCACCGCCAAGATCAAGTAGGGGCTTCGGATACGCATACGCCTGGCAGTGATTCCGGTGCGATTCGACTTGTGCGAGCACAAAATGCGAACAGGCGGACGATCTTACGATCAGCCGCCTGCTCGACTTTATCTATTAAGGACGAAACGGGCTCTATTCCTCTTCTCCCTCGTCGAGCCCAACCTTCGAAGGGGCTACCCCACCCAACATCGGGGGGACATCCTTCGGAGGCTCGGCTTTGGGAGATCCGGCAGAGCTGGCGCGACGAGCCCTCGGAGCGGCCGGTTTTCGTGCCGCTGTTCGCGCGCCCCGGGGAGCGGGTTTCTTTTTACCCTTCGCTTTCCCAGGTGCTTTCTTGGCACTCTTCTTGGCGCGCTTGGCGGTCTTGCGCTTGGGGGTCCTCTTCGCAACCTTGCCCGCAGCCTTTTTCGCCGGCTTCTTCGCAGTCTTTCGTTTCGTAGCCATCGTGCCCTCCTATAGGCCTGCCTCGCATGGCGAAGCAATGATGTTGCACGACGTATATGGCAACGCAGTGTGCGTGTCAACGAAAAAAGTGAAGAGAAAACTTGACTCGAAGGTCTTTGCCTAAAAACGCTCGATTTCTAGACCGAAACGCACGCAGCACCTGTTCCGGCCCACGAAAATACGGGGCGCACTGGCCAATGACATTGCCCCCGCACGCGATTGATCGGGCTGCGCGGCGTCGTAGCTCCGCGGAAACGAGCGTCGCGCGCCCGCGACGGCGAGGGCCTTCGGACGCGCGTGCGTTATTGACCAGCCTTGACGATCTCCTCGTGACCCAGATACGTTCCGGGCCCGGTGCCCGTCGGCGCCAAAAAGACGGAAAAGGGAGGCTCCCATGATTTGGCGGCACAGGTGGTCGCTCGCGGCTTTCATCATCTCGCTCGCGGCTCTTACGGCGTGTGGTCACTCCGAAGAAGAGTGGCAGGCCAAACTCAAAGAGAACCAAGAGCTACAGAATCAGCTGAACGCCGAAAAGGCTGCCCATCAAAAGGCCGAGTCCGACTTCTCTGCGGCCTCCGCCCAGGTCGACCAGCTGAAGGGCCAGCTCAAAAAGGCGGGCGTCGACCTCTCCAACTTGAACGCCGACCTCGCCGAGCAAAAGTCCGCTCTCGACAAGCTGCGCAAGGACAAGGAGCAGCTCGAGGCCATTCGCAAACGATTCGAGCTTCTGAAGCAAAAGCTCGAATCGCTCACCCGGCTCGGGCTGAACGTGACCGTGCGCAAGAACCGCATGACCATTCAGCTTCCGGGTGACGTCCTTTTCGACTCCGGTCGTGTCGATCTCAAGAAGGACGGCAAAGACATCCTGCTCAAGGTCGCGGAAGTCGTCCGCAACGACAAGGATCTCAATTCCCGCACGTTCCAGGTCGCGGGGCACACCGACAACAAGCCGCTCGCTGGCGGACCCTACAAAGACAACTGGGGTCTCTCGGTGATGCGCGCGCGCGAGGTGCTGAGTTTCCTCGTCACCCCCACCGGCGAAAAGGCGGGAGGCGGCGGACTACCCCCCGACCACTGGAGCGCTGCCGGCTACGGCGACACCGATCCGGTCGCCGCCAACGACGTACCGGAAAACATGCAGAAGAACCGGCGCGTCGAGCTGGTGGTGATGCCGAACGTCGAGGAGATGCTCGACCTCAAGAGCCTCACGAAATAGCTTGCGCGTAGCCGCCATCGACATCGGCACGAATACCGTCCTCCTCTTGATTGCGGAGGTCGGTGACGACGAGGGGGTCGTGCCGATCGTCGAGCGCGCCGAGATCACGCGCCTTGGCCAGGGAGTCGACCGCGCGCGGACCTTGGCGCCCGAAGCGGTAGAACGAACGCTCGCGTGCTTGCGCGATTACGCTGCGGAGATCGCCGCGCACGAGGTGGCGCGACTCGACGTGGTGGGGACGAGCGCGATGCGCGATGCCGCGGCGGCCACCGCGGGGCCGGGCCGCGAGTTCATCGAGAGAGCGCGGGCGCTTCTCGGCGTCGCTCCGCGCGTCATCTCGGGCGACGAAGAGGCATCCCTCGCTTTTGCAGGTGGCGTCGCTGGTCTCGGTCTATCGGGTGAAGTGACGGCCTTCGACATCGGCGGAGGGAGCACCGAAATCATCCGCGGCCAGCTGGAACGCGGCGCAGCACAGGTGTCAAAGCGTCAAAGCGTCGACATGGGGAGCGTTCGACTCTTCGAACGTCACGTGCGCGCCGATCCGCCGAGTGCCACGGAAATCGCGGCTGTTCAGGCCTTCGTGTTGGATCAGCTCTTGCCTCACGCGCCTCCTCCTGCCGGCCAGTCACTCGTGGGTATGGCGGGGACCGTGACCACCGTGGCCGCCGTGGCGCGCGGCATCGCACCGTATGATCCGGCACAGATTCACGGGGCGAGACTCTCGCTGCGCGAAATCGCCGAAACGAGCCGCCGGCTCCGCCAGCTGCCGCTCGCCGAACGGAAGCAACTGACGGGCCTCGAAGAAAAGCGTGCCGACGTCATTCCCATCGGTGCAGTGATCCTCGAGACGATCGTGGGCTGGGCCCACGCCGATGAGATTGTCGTTTCCGACCGCGGCGTGCGCTGGGGTGTTGCTTTGCAATTGGCAAAGAGCCTGCTCACCAGCGCAGCAAAAGAAGGACAGCGTCATGGTCCTGTTACGTGAGCACTGATCACCGGCGCAGCACGGTCACGACGAATCACCGGCTTCGTGGTGCATCGAACGCTTATCGGGACATCGCGGTCGCGCCAAGGGCCGTAATCGACTCAGGCCCGCATGTTTTTTTTTGAACCGCGTTGAGGTCGGCCGGCGCATTCGCGCAGTGTTTTTGGCGCCTTTTCGTTCACATTCACGCAACTGAGGGTGGCACGAGTGGCGTTCGAGGCGCATAATCGCTTGACGTAAGTACCGGCGTTCACTAGAGTGCGCCCGCCTGGCGCATTCTGGCCTTTAAAATAGGGCCAGAAATCGCGGGTGACGCCCTCATTGAACTGCGGGCGCTCCAGAGGAGCAACCGGAATGGAAACCGCCTGCTCGAGGTTGGACTGGGTCGGGGGCTACTCGGGTTGAAGTGAACAACGGCACCACGCGCAGGCGGTGTTGACGGGTGGAAGGAGAGATTATGCAGGCTCGAACGGATACAGATGTAAAATTCAAGGTTGGCGATAAGGCTGTGTACCCCGCACAGGGAGTAGCCGAGGTCATCAGCATTGAGGAAAAGGACATCGCCGGCTCGCGCCAGCGCTTTTACGTGCTCCGGATTCTCGATACCGATCGCAAAATCATGGTTCCTGTGAGCAACGCCAGCGCCGTCGGCTTGCGCTGCGTCATCTCCGAGATCGAGATCCGCGAGATCTTCGACATTCTCAGGGAGCGGACGGTTGCGTTCGACAACCAGACTTGGAACCGCCGTTACCGCGGCTTCATGGACAAGATCAAAACCGGTTCGATCTTCGACGTTGCAGAAGTTCTGCGCGATCTCTACCGGCTGAAGACGGACAAGCAGCTCTCCTTCGGCGAGCGCCGCATGCTCGACACGGCGCGCTCGCTCATCGTCAAAGAAATCGCCATTGCGCGCGAGCAGACCGAAGATCAGGTCAAGACCGAGATCGAAGGGATCTTCCTGACGAACTGATTGTCGATTGCGACGCACGGGGCCTGATGTGCCCTCAGCTGTCACTTGACGCTTTCATGTTGTCACGGCCGCGGGCGCTCTGATGCTCGCGGCCTTCGAGCGTGCTCAACCTGGCTCCGGACGTCGCTCTGCCGGAGCCAGCGGTGGCAGCGGGATTTCGATGCGCCACCTCCCGTCCTCGAGGACGCAGGGCACTTCGGCGCGATCCGTCTCGGGATCGATGCCGGTCACGTCGACCACCGCGCGGTCATCTGCGACGCGCGTGTGCATTTTGCGGGGCTCGAATCGGAGCGAAAACCGCCCTGGCGCGAGCATGTCTTGGGGCGGGATTTCGCGCCCGCTCGTCGTGCTCGCGCGACGCGCCCGCTCGATCAGGTTTTGACGCGTCGGTAGCGCGAGGAGATCGTAGACGGCGCGCGCTTCGGTAGGGTCGGTCTCGATGCGATCGATGCGATCGAGGAGCTCTCGTACCGCGCCCTCCGGGGTGAGGTCCGGAGCCTTGCGCTGGCACGCCGAGAGCGTGCCAATCGCGACGAGTGCGGCCGTCAGACGACACCACCTCTGCGCCTCCATGGCGCCGGCTTAACACCGCAGTCCGGGGTTGTCAGGCCCCGAAGTCGGCGAAAACTGGTCCGAGCACCTCCGCGCAAGGCACGATCGGCGCGTGACCAAAGCGAGATCGCGTGCGGCGGTGGCCGAATTGAAGTCCCCCCGCCGCTTGGGCGTCTCCCCCGCCACCGTGCCGGTCCGCTTGGCGTGGACGGGCAAAGAAGCGCCGCCCGCGCGACCTCGCGGCCGCCTGGTACCCGTCGCTCCTGGGTCAGCCATGGTGCGGCTCGTTCAAGGGGACAATTTGTCGGCGCTCGGCGCTCTCCTCCCGGATCTGCGCGGCGTTGCAACGCTCGCCTACCTCGATCCGCCCTTTTTCACAGGGCGCGTTCACGACCGGGTGACGCGCCAGCGTGACGGTACCGGCAAGATCCTGCGTGACCGTTCGCCCGCCTTCGACGATCGGTGGTCGGATCTGTCGGCTTACCTCGCCAGCTTGCGCGACCGATTGGCGTTGGTGCGGGAGTGCCTCGCCCCACACGGCTCGGTGATCGTGCATGTCGATCCGCGCACGAGCCACTATGTGAAAGTGCTCTGCGACGAGGTGTTCGGCGTGGCCGCCTTCGCGAGTGAGATCGTTTGGCGCTATCGCCGATGGCCGAGCAAGACGCCGAATTTTCAGCGTGTGCACGACGTCCTCCTGCGATATGTGCGCGACCCCGCCCAGAAACCCCGATTCGTGCAGCTCTTCGAGCCGCTGGCGGCGTCGACGCAATCGACGTGGGGCTCGGGTAAGCAGCGCGCCGTGGTGGGGCTCGACGGAAGACGAGAACGGTCGAGCACCACGTCGGTGCCGTCGCCTGGCGTCCCCCTCGGCGACGTCTGGGAGATCGGGATCATCGCGCCGGTGTCCAAGGAGCGAACCGGGTATCCAACGCAGAAGCCCGAAGCTTTGCTGCAACGCATCGTGACGGCGTGCACACTTTCCGGCGATCTCGTCCTCGACCCTTATGCGGGAAGCGGCACCACCCTGGCGGTCGCTGCGAAGCTGGGGCGGCGCGCGGTGGGAATCGACGAGAGCCCTGTCGCCATCGCGGTCGGCCAGGCGCGGCTGGAAGCGCTCGGCTTTGCCCCCCGGCGAGACCGCTGCGTTCCGGTTTCGTCCGGCGAATAGCGGGGCGCGCCCTTCGCGGCAGGAAAAGCCGTGCTAGAGTCCCCGCCCCATGGCCGAACCGGAGACGTCGCATACCGTTCTGCCCGCCGGATCGCACCCCAAAGGCGTCGTGCGCTGGGGTTATTTCCTAGTTCTCAATGCCATCGCCGGCGTCATCGCAGTGGGCATCTTCGCCGGTGTTCTCTACGCCGACGCGCTCGATCCGTACTTGCGCGGCACCTACGATTGGCTCCTTTCTCACCCGGGTGCAACGAGCGCCATGGCGTTCTCGCCGCTCGCATGTTCGCTCCTCGTGGGATGGGGTTATGCGCAACGGGCGCGCCGTCGTCGCGCCGCGGCTGCGGCGCTGGCCTCGCGTGTCAAAGTCAACGAGGCTGTCTCCCCCGGTTGAGGCTTCGATGCGACCGCGCAAGAGCGCTCTATTCGGAGCGGGTGTGGTTTTCGCGTTAGCCGCGGTGACTGCGAGCGTCGTCGCCGAGGAGGACCCTAGCGGCGCCCTCGTCGTCGCCAAGGTGGGCGCACGGTCTGTCACCGCGCGTGCGTTGGTGCAGCGCCTCAGCGGCGTGCCCGAATTCCAGCTCGCGACCCTTGGTTCGTCCCCCGCCGAGATCAAGCGCAATTTCCTGGAGCAGGTCGTCTTACGCGACGAGCTCTTCGCCCAAGGAGCGGAAGCGAAGAAGCTCGACCAAGTGACGCGCGCGCGGGAGCGGATCGATCATGCTCTTCGCACCGCGCGCATCAACGCACTCCGAGAAAACCTCGACGTCGCGCCGGCCGAGATCGCAGAGTTTTACTCCGAGAACCGAGCGCGTTTCGACGCGCCGGAGCGCATCGCGATGACGCGCATCCTATGCGCAACGCGCGCCGAGGCAGCCGCCGTGCTCGCCGAGGCCAAGTCGAGCGGCACGTCGCAACGCTGGAACGATCTTGCCCGCGAGCATTCGCTCGACAAAGCGACGTCGATGCGGGGCGGTGCGCTCGGATTTCTGGCGCGCGACGGATCGTCGAGCGAAGCGAGCGTGCGTGCCGATCCGGCTCTCTTCATCGCCGCCAGCAAAGTCAAAGACGGTGAGTTCGTGCCCGAGCCGATCGAGGAGGGCAAGGCCTACGCCGTGATCTGGCGCCGCGGCGGCACGCCCGGCGTGCACCGCACGCTCGAAGAGGAATCGGCCGCGATTCGACAGATCCTCGCGCGCCGCAAGCTCGCCGACGCGGTCAAAGCTCTGACCGACACCCTGCGCGCGGCGGAGAAAGTCGAAGAGCACCCCGAGTTCGTCGACATCCTGGAAGTGAGCCCCGAGGGAAGCGTTGCGCAGCGGCGTCGTCCCGGCGTCGCCAAGCGACAACCCGCGCAGCCGCCGGCGCCGTCGGCGACGCCCTTCGGTCTCCGCTGACGCGACGGGACCGCGACGCCGTCAGACGGGCGCCAGGCATGGCCGGCGGCTATTCGCCGGCGTCGCGCAGGATGGTCTCGTCCTGCGAGACGAGCACGATCGCCGCGCGGGCAGCCGCCTGCTCGGCGAGCTTCTTCGTGCGACCGCGGCCCTCGCCGAGCGGCTTGCCGGAGATCTCGACGGCGACCAAAAACTCGCGATCGTGATCGGGGCCTTCGACCGCCAGAAGGCGGTACGAGGGCGCAGCGCCGCCACCGGCTTGCACGAGCTCCTGCAGGGCCGTCTTCGCATCTCTTCGGCTGAGCTCGGCAACGTCCCCCAGGTACTCCCCTACGATGAGCGACGCCACGCGCCGCGCTCCCGGCAGACCCTCATCGAGGTAGATGGCCGCGACGAGCGCTTCGACTGTGTCGGCGAGCACGTTGGTGCGTTCGCTGATGCTCGTCGAGGCGGCTCCCCGCCCGACCAAGAGCGCCGGACCGACCCCGTTGTCACGCGCCCAGCGTGCGAGGGACTCGCCGTTCACGAGGGCGCCGTAGGCGCGTGAGAGGACCCCTTCGTCGGCGTCGTGCAGCTTTTCGAGGAGTAACTCGCTCACGCAGAGATCGAGGACGGCATCACCGAGGAACTCGAGCCGCTGGTTGTCCGGCACGCGCTGGGCGCGATGCTCGTTGGCGTAGCTCGAGTGCGTGAGGGCCTCGTCGAAGTAGCGAGGCGCGCGCTCGAGCCCGAGACGCAAGAGAAGGGCGGCGCGCGCGGTGTCGGTGTCTTTGTCCATGAGCGTCTCGGATTGTCCGACCGAACCGTCGTGCCCGTCCGGAAAAGCGCCGGCAATCGCGCGTCCGGCCCCCCTTTATTGTCTTTTTCGCGCACTGACAAGTGTCGACCCGACCCGCCCGGCGCGGCGCTATCCTGGGGGGCACCGGCCATGGGCGACCTCATTGCATGTCCGTTCTGTCACGAGCTTTTCGCACGAGGCGAAGCCAAAGAGTGCCCGGCCTGCGGGCTCGTCCTCACCGATCTCCGTAAATTGTCGCTTTCCCTCGATGCCCAAGCGGAGCAAGACGACTTCGGGATCCCCATCCAGCCGCATCTCGAGCAGTTTCCCTGGTTCGAGGTCCGGCGCGGGCGCGGGCTCCTCTTGGTAGGGGCGATTTTGGGGTTCATCGCCTTTTTTGCGCCGTGGGTGAACATGACTTCACCGGAAATTCGGCTGCTCTCCGGCGCCGATCTCGCGCGCCGGAGCGGGTGGGTCTGGGGGGCGGGCGTTGCCTGGTTCGTGCTCTTTCCCATGATGATGTCGCGGCGCTCGATCGATCAGATGCGAGGTGCACGAGTGGCCGCGGCGTTTCTCTCGGCGATTCCCATGCTCACGACCTCGATCCTTTGGCTGCTTCCCCCGCACGCGCGCTACGTTCCCATTCGCTTTGTGTGGGGGTGGGGCCTTTACGCGACGTGGGGGCTCAGTTTCATCGCCACCCTCGCTTCCATTCGCTTGGGTGGGAGGATTGATGACATCCGAGTTTCGCGGGGGAGCTTGGCTGGTCGCGCACCCACGCTCCATTGACTTCGCCGGTGTGGCTCGGGGTGGTCCCGTCTGCCATGCTGTACCCGCATGCCTCGTGTACGCACGCCGCGGCCTGCCCAGCAGGATTCCGACGAAGAGACGGTCGACTCGGTCGATGTCCCTGCGGCCGTCATCTGCGCTTGGTGCGGTCGCGGCGACTGCGCAGGATGCGCGAGAGAGCGCGCGAGCGCATCGGGCGTCACCGCCATCGTCCCCTGGGAGCGACCACTTTCCGCCTGGCCAGGCCGATTCTTCGCGACGGTTCAGGCGACGACGCGAGGGGCGGAGGGCTTTTTCCGATCGCTGCCGGACGGTCCCATCTCACCCGCGCTGAGCTTCGCGGTGATCGCCGAAATTTTCGCGGTGAGTTCGACAGCTCTGGTCGTCGCGCCGCTGGTCGTGCTCGGTATTCCGTGGCTGCTTCTTCGTTTTCTCTCCGACGTCAGCACGCGCAGCGCAGTGTTCTTGGCGACCCTGGTCGGTATCGTCGGATTCACCTTGCTGCTCGTGGGGGCGCACGCCCTGCACGGCTGGGTGCTCGCCCCGGCGGTCTCGCGTACGCGCGGTCTGCGCCTCGGATTTTATGCGTGCGGATGGGATTTCGGGTCGAGCCCCGCGGGGTTCGTCGCGGCAACCTACTCGGAGGGCGTGGTCGCTGGCTTTTCCATCCTCGGTTCCTCGGTCACCGCGCCGTCTCGTTCGATCGACGCAGCCCTCCTCGGCTTGTTTCGGCTCGAGCCGGACAAGGCGCGGCGAATGAAGCGGCGCGCGATGCGCCTCGCGATGGCAACGAGCGTTCCGGGCGTCGTCGTGGTGATGGCGGCCATCGTCGCCACCGCGCTATTCGCGCGTTAGAAGCCCACGCCTAGCCGGCGGAAGGGGCTCGAGGCAGCGGCAATGTTTCAGAACGCGGCGCCGACCTGGACGCCGATCGTGCTCTGGCGCGGGACGTCGGCGAGGGCGGCCGCTTCTTTGTTTTGATTTGCGCTGGCGGGGGCGACCACGTCGGTGATGAACTGGCCACCGACCACGATCATCTCGAAGCGGTAAGCGAGACCGACGACGAGCCGATGACGCGTGATGCGCGCCTGTTCGAAAACCCGTGTGTTGCTGAGATCTTCGGGCGAGCCGTTGCGGCTGTTGTCGTCGCCGCACACGGTCTGCCCGTTGTACGGACCTTTGGTGTGTTCGACGTCATCGCCGCTGAAACCGCCGGGCACCCTCTGGCCTTGATAGTTGCAGTACCCGAGGGCGTCGGTCCTCGGCGTGAGATCGACCGAGTTGGAGTCGCCGAAGATGCGCAGGAATTGGTACCCGACGTACGGCGTCAGCACCGACGTGTCGGCGATCGGAATCGGCTTCGAGAGAACGCCGTCTGCGCTGGCGACCGTCAATTGGAACTGCGCAGTTCCGGTGATGGTGCGCACGCCTCCGCCGACCGCGAGATCGGGCAGGTACCCGAGCGCACCGCGGCGAAACCCTTCGAGGAGGCTCCACCGCACGTCGGCGCCACCGGCCACGATCGAGGTGCGCGCGACGTAGGCCACGTTGGCACCGAGCTCGAATCCGAGGGGCAAGCCTTTGCGGACGTTGACCCCGTACACCTGCAGCCAGCTATCGGGACTCTTGTTCCGCACCGAGTACTGCCCCGTGGTCGGGTCTCTCGGGCCCTGGGTGCCGTTTTGCCAATAGTCGGCACTGCTGTCGATGCTCGTGAACGCGCCCTGGACCGTCACCTGGAACCCGCCGTACCCGGTGGTGCGCGCGGGGTGCATCGCCATCGGCGCGATGGCGAAGCCATATTGGTTGATGAGCCTTTTGAACGCCCCTTCGTCGAGCGCGCAAGGGCGCGCGCCGGCCCGGTAAAGGCCGGCGTCGGAGCAGGCGACGGTGGGGTCGGCCGCATCGTGCGCAAAGCGCTCGATGGCCGGGTCCATGGGGTCGGCATGTGCCGCCCGCGGGACGGCGAGAACGGATGCAAGCGAAGCTGTGAGGGTGATCAGCCGGACACGCATCGCGTCATCTCCGAATTCGCGAGGCTACTTTCCCGCTACGATACGCGTCAAGCTTCGCGGCGTCACCGCAACTCGACGCTCCTCCGTTATTCGAGCGCACCTCCCACCGCGCGCCCTTCCTCGGCGCGGCGCTTTTTGCCTCACTCGAACCCCCGAATGGCTCGAAATCAAGCTCCTCGTCTGCGCTCGCCGGTCACGTTGCCGCCGCTCAACGTGGTGCTCGTCGAGCCGGAGATCCCGCCCAACACCGGTAACGTTGCTCGGCTCTGCGCCGCCACCGGCTCGGTGCTTCATCTGGTGGGCACCCTCGGGTTTCGCATTGACGAGAAATCGGTGCGCCGCGCCGGAATTGACTATTGGCACCTCGTGCAGGTGTGTCGGCATCTCGATCTCGCCCACTTCCGTCACGCTCTTCCCGACGCGCGCTGGGTGCTGTTCAGCGCCTCGGCCGAGCGCAGCTACCTCGATGCCGATTTTCGCCCCGGCGACGCGCTGATCTTCGGACGCGAGAGCGTCGGCCTGCCGGACGACCTTTTGCTCGAGCATCGAACATCGGTGTTCGGAATTCCCACCTTGGGTGCGGTTCGATCGCTCAACCTGGCCAATGCGGTTTCGATCGTCGTCTACGAAGCCTTGCGCCAAATGGGGGCGCTCGGAACCACGTTCATGGGCTAGGTGAGGCCGACAGCGGACATCGCTTCAATGACCGGCATTGGCGCGCCGGACCAGGATGCGGCCATGAGCGCCCGTGAAATCACCGGAGATGGTGACGTTTTCACCAGCCGCCACGGGCACGTTCTGCGCGACCGCTTCACCGAGCGCACTGCAATCGAGGCGAATGAAATGCGTGCCCGGCGCTAACGCGATCTCTGCGATGGGCGCGACGCCGCGCGGCTTACCGTCGATCTCCACGCTGGCCATCGGATTGGCGAGAATTCGAACGTGAGCCACCGCGCCCGTGCTCGGTGTCGCGCTCGCGAGCGTGCCGCTCGCCGGCGGGGGCGCCGCGGTACCTGTCGTCGCGACCGGAGCTTCCGTGGCCGGCGCGGTCTCCCCCGTGGCGTTCCCTGCCGGGTCCATCGCCGTGGACGTTGTCCTTTGCGGCGCGTGCTCACCCAGCGCAGCGGTCGTCGCTCGTTGCTCGATCTCGCCGCCAGCATCCGCCGTTCGCGCCGCCGGCTCGCCGTAGCGCCAAGCGGCTCCGGCAACCGCAGCAACGACGAGCAGCCCGAGCGCCATTCCCGCGATGGCTCGGTAAGACGGAGCGCGGGCCGGTCGTACGCTCGCGCGAGCGCCCCTCGGCGCTCCAGCGCTGGACCAGCTTCCCGCATCGTCGCTCATACGACGTGTCGCCACATAGGGAGCGGCGTCGTGCCGAGGACTGGGGGAGGGCGCGACCGGCACGCCGCTCGGGACAGGCTCGTGCGAGCGCGTCGCGAAGGTTCGCGTTTCGTTGACCGCTGGGGTCGCGCTGGCGGGGTTCTCGGGCAGCGCCGGTCCCGCGTCTGGATCCGTCGAGGCCCGCACCTCACGCACGCGCGCACCGACTTTGCGTGTGAGGTCGCCAGGATCGCATTCCGCGATGAAGCGCCGCAATGGGCGCGAGAGCTCCTCCGCGCTCTGTGGGCGCTGGGCGGGATCGATGGCCAAAGCAGACGCCACGAGGGCGTCGAGCGGGGCGAGCGCGGGGTCGAAATGGGAAAGCGGAGCCACCGGTTCGGAGAGCGCTACCTCCGATTGTTCCGCCGTTTTCCGGCGGAAAGGTGCCCGGCCCGACCACGCTTCATAGAGGAGCGTCGCCACCGCAAAAACGTCGGCCGGGGGGCCGACCTCGTCGCCCCGAAGCTGCTCGGGGGGCATGTGTCCCGGCGATCCGAACACCTCGTTGGCGCCGTCATATGCGGGAGCGGCGATCCCGAAGTCGATGAGCCGCACCGCGCCTTCCTCGTCGATGACGACGTTGCGCGGTGTAACGTCGCGGTGGATGATGCGCGCCTTGCGGTGGGCGTAGTCGAGCGCGCGGCAAATCTCGATCCCGATGTAGGCGCCCTCTTGTGGGGTGAGCTTTTGCGCCGCGCGAAGGAGCTCGGCCAGCGTGACGCCGTCGCAAAGCTCCATCGCGAGGTAATAGATCCCCTGCTCGACCCCGAGCTCGTAGATGGGAACGATGTTGGGGTGCGAAAGCTCGACGGTCGTTTTTGCTTCCTCGACGAAGCGGCGGACGAAGGCGTCGTCGGTGGCGAGCTCGGCGCGGATCTGTTTGACGACGAGCTTCTTCTCGAAGCCGTCCGCTCCGCGGAGTGTCGCCAAGAACACCCTTGCCATGCCACCAACGGCAAGGGGCCGCTCGAGCACGTATTTACCGAAGATCTGCGGAAACAAGACAGCGCCCCTCGCAATTCTACACGACAAAAGAAAGCCCGCGCTTTCCTCCCGGCGCTTATCGGCAACGCGCTCGCAAGCAACAAGCCCGAAAAAGCGACGCCTACCTTGTGAGCGAAGGGCGTCAGCGCCGCTCGACGGCGAGGCGTTTCACGGTGACCGTCTCTGGGCCGAGACCACGCAGCCCGATGCTCACCCGTCCTTCGGGACCGGCGCAGCTCGTGGGGGCTCGATCATCGACTTTGACGAGAACGGTGCGCCCGCTGCGCGTCACCGTGAAGCTCGTCCCAAGAAAAGACCAGGGGCACGGCGCGGAAGCGTCCCCGATCGTCCACTCGCCGAGCGCCACGGTCGGGAGCGAAGAACCGGGTGTTTCCCCGGAAATCACGACATTGCCGTACGTGGCGTCGGTGATGACGACCCCCGCGGATGGCGAAAGATGAAGCCCCGCGAGGTCGGTCCATAGCTCGCCTTCCGGGCGGGGGGGGTGGCTGGGGGCGAGATGGCGAGGGTCCGCCAGGAGAAAGTCAGGGTCCTGCGTGTAGGGGCCGCGCACACCATGACGAAATCCGCGCAAAGTGGCTCTTCGCGTCCCCTCCTCGATGCCGCCGCGCGAAAGCCAAACGAAGAGACCTGTATCGACTGCGAGCGGCGAGGGAAGGTCGTCCTCGGGCCCATCGTCGGGCGCGCCATCGGGCGTCACGAACGCGCTTTGCCACGGATCGAACCGATGCCATGCCTCGCCATTCCAGAGCCAGGGAGCGCCGTCCGCCGCCGCCACCAAACGTAGGCGCTTCGTTCCGCGTTGCTCCGAGGTGAGCGACGGCAGTTTTTCGAGTGTGCCGTCATTGTCGATCCAAAAGACGCCGCTCGCCAGCGCACCCGCGCGGCCGAGGAGCCCACCTACGGCCAAGACGCCGCCGCCGGCTAGCGCGACGAACGCCACCTCGGTGAGTCCTGCGAGCGCGGGCGGGTCGCTGGAGCAAGCCGCGTGAGGGCAATGTCCGCCATCTTTCGCGAACCATTCCAGCGTCGGCACGTAGTTGCCGTCGCCGTCCACACCGCCGGCGACGAGGATTTCGTCGTTCGACAGGCGCAGCACGGTCGGCAGCTTGCGAGCGCGCGTGAGTGATCCGAGCCTGAAGAAGTCGGCGGCGCCGTAGGGTGCGGTGTCGGTGGGGGCAATCGAGACGAGCGTGTCGACGACGCCGCGCTCGTCTTCACCGCCGACCAGCAGGGTGGCGCCGCTGGCGAGGACGACTGCGCCGTGCTGCGCGCGCGCGTCGCCGATGGAAATGGGCAGCTCTTGAAAAGCGCCGTCGCGAAAAATGAGCGCGGAATCGAGGTAGCGCAGCGGAAAAAATTTGCGATCGAGGCCTCCCGCGACGAGCGCACCTTTGCCGAATGGGGTCGCGGTGGCCCACGACACGCGATGCGTCCCCAAGCTACTCGGCGAGAGCTTGGCACCGGTGCGCGCGTCCCAGACGAGCGCAAACGCCGCGTCGCTGACGGCGCCGCCTGGTAGCGGATCGAGCCCCGCGATGAGCACGCCGCCACCGTCGTCGAACGCGGTCATTGCTTGGCCGCCTTGGCTCGGCGGTACGACCTCGCCCTCCACGGCGCGGCACGCGCTCGTCGTCGACCACATCGTGAAGTCGACGTCGCCAGGCGGTTCGGCGTACCCGACGCCGCTGAATCCGGGCGGCCAAGTGGACGCTTCGATGCCACGCAGGTCGAGCGGTAAATCGATCTCATCGGTGCTCTTCAGGTCGGCGCGCTTCACGCGCGGCGCGGGAAAATCGCCGAGCGCCGTGAGGACGACCTCGTGGTTCTCGGGTTCGCAGTCGAGGAGACGATGGGCGACGATACGACGCGCTCGCGGCGCGGCACCCCCTTGGCACCCCACGATCACTAGGCAGACTGGGAAGAACCGGCCGACGGAGAACGTCAACGCTTGAAGAGTTTACCGATTCCGGACAGAACGCCGCCCTCTTTCTTCGGCGGTGCGCCCGAGGGCTTTTTGGGCGGGGGCGATGTTCGCGGCGGGGGCGTCGACCGCTGACCGGTAGGCGGCGTCGAACGGCGCGCCGACGGCGTGGTACGGCGCTGCTCCGACATCTTGGAGCGCCTCATTTCATAGAGGCGCACCTCACGGGCGGCGTCGAGGTTCTTCGGATTGAGCTCGTACGCGTTCTTGAAGTCGACCATGGCCGACTCGATGCGGCCGATCCGCTTTTTGAGCGTCGCGCGGCAGAAGTAGGCGAGCTCGCAGCGTTCGCCGTTGGCGATGGCTTGGTCGCAGAGCTTAACGAGGTCGTCGACGGGCGCATCGGGCGCGCGCTTGGAGAACTGCACCGTCGCGTAAAGGGCGATGTAGTCGCTCTGTTCGGGATCCGATTTGTACGCTCGGGTGATGAACTCTTCCGTGCTCGGATCGCGTTTTTTCCAGAGGATCTCGGCGCGCTGAAAATCGGTGGCGGCGTCGATGATCGCCTGGATTTTGTCGGCTTCCTCGGGTGTGCCGCCGCCACCCTTCATCACGTCGACGTAGCGCTTGCGCCGCACGCCGTCGGAGAGCGTCTCGAAGGCTTCGCTCATGCGGGCGAACACTTTGGACGCGGCGTCTCGAACGCTGGAGAGCTCTGGCGGGAGCCGATCGGGGTGCCAGAGTTTGGCGAGAGCAAAGTAGGCGGATTGCACGTCGCCCGGCGCGCCCTCTTGTTTGATGCCGAGCATGGCGAAATAATCCTCGCGATCGATCGATTCGGCTCGCTTGGCAATGGCGTCACGTCGCGCCAGAAGCTCGGGCGACAGTGCGGCCGGCACGGCGGACCGCGGCGTCGGCGGCGGTGCGTCTTCGATGGGCACTTGTCGCGCCGTCAGCTTGACGCGTGCCACGGGTACCCCTCCCTCGGCCGCGGCGACCGGGGCGGCAATGGGCGTGTTGACCGAGGATGGCTTGGAAAGGCCTACTGGCGGCGCCGAGTCGGCACGGTGGTCGAGATGGCGCGTGATGAGGAGCGTATAGACGATGAGCTCCGCGGTTCGTGGCGGGACGACTCTCGACTCGATCAGCCCCACCAATGACGATGGGCTCGCGCGGATCATCTCGATAGCGGCCATCTCGTGGGCAGAAAAACCGAACCTCGAGACGTCGCTCTTCAGGTGGAGCTTGAGCGTGGTCGTGCCGAGACGGCGCAGGGTGGCATCGATGATCGGTTCGTCGGCCCGAGCGCGCACCGCCGACCAGATGATGGGCAGCGTGTCGAGCGGTATCATCTCCGGACCGCCCCAATCCTCGAGGACGTTGACGTCCTGGTAAAAGCGGTATTTCGTGTCGCCCGCAAGCGCAAAGAGAAACGCCATTTTGCGATCGGCCTGGACCTTCAGCCCTTCCATCAAGTTTGCGCGATCGATCACGCCGGCTCGCACGAGATGCTCGCCGTGCAGGTCGTTGCCTCGCGAGAAGGCGGCCAGCGACGCATTGAGCGTCTCCTCACTCAGGATGCCGAGCTCGAAGAGAACCCGACCGAGGTGAGCGATGGGTTCGCCAGTGCGGACCTTCGATGCCTGGCCTTCGCAAAAGTAGATTGCGTGATCTTCGCCGCCGCTCCGGTTGGAGAGCACCAGCGAACCGGTGAGCTCGCGGTCGGCCAGGTACACCAAAAGGTGCACGAGGGGCGTCTTCTCGAGCAGCCCTTCGGCGGTTGGTGTCAGGCCGGCGATCTTCGTCATGGGCGGTGCCCAAGATAACAGAACTCTTGGCTCGGTCACGCGCGCCCATCCGTGGGGGACGATCCCGAGAAGGCCGCGAATCCTGAGGGCTTAGCGAAGTGAGCATGCTAACTCTTGACGATGGCCAGGGCGCACTTGCTCGTCGTCGACGACGAGCCTTCCATCCTCACCACGCTGCAGAAAGCATTGTCGCTGGAAGGTTATGGTGTCGACGTAGCTGGAGGCGTGAAGATCGCCGAGGAACGACTCGGCCGCCGCACGTACGACATGGTCCTGCTCGACGTGTCGCTCCCCGATGGCGATGGCGTCACATTGCTCGAACGCCTACGCGCGGGCGGAACCGACGTCCCGGTGGTCATGATGAGTGGGCACGCCACGGTAGACGCCGCCGTGCGGGCTACGCGCCTTGGCGCGATCGATTTTTTGGAGAAGCCGCTTTCGACCGATCGTCTCCTTCTGGTCGTGGAGAACACCCTTCGCCTCGTTCGCGCGGAGGAAGAAAGCCGCGCCCTGCGCAAGGCGACCGGACACGCCGGAGAGCTCATCGGCCAGAGTCGCCCGATGGCCATCCTGCGCGAGCAGATTGCGCGCGCCTCCAAAGCCAACGCCAGCGTGCTCATCACGGGCGAGCGGGGCACCGGTAAAGAGCTCGTGGCCCGCGCTGTCCATCAAACGTCACCGCGCGCCAAGGGACCGCTCGAGAAGATCAACTGCGCGGCCGTTCCCGGGGAGCTCATCGAAAGCGAGCTCTTTGGTCACGAGGCGGGAGCCTTCACCGGGGCCACCAAGCAGCGTCGGGGCAAATTCGAACGGGCCTCGGGAGGAACCATCTTCCTCGACGAGGTCGGCGACATGCCGATGCCCATGCAAGCCAAGCTCCTGCGCGTTCTTCAGGAGCGAGAAATCGAGCGGGTGGGCGGCCACGAAACGCTCAAAATCGACGTCCGGGTCGTGGCCGCGACCAACCGCGATCTCGTGGAGGCGACCCGCGCGGGGACTTTTCGCGCCGATCTCTATGACCGGCTCAACGTCGTGCCCCTCGCCATTGCGCCGCTCCGGATGCGGCGCGGGGACATCGCTGAGATGGTGCGCCATTTCTTGGCTCTGGCTTCGGCCAACAACGACCGGCCCAGCATGACCATTTCCGACGACGCGCTGGCCGAGCTCACGGCCTACAGCTTCCCCGGCAACGTGCGCGAGCTGCGTAACATCATCGAGCGCCTCGTGATCCTGACGCCCGACGACCGGATAGGTGCGTCGGACGTCCGCACCTGTCTCGGCGAAGGTTCGGGCAAAGAAGCGTCCGGCCTTTACCGACCCAATGTCCCCTTTCGGGTGCTCACCGAGGAGGCGGAGCGCGCCATTCTCGAAGCGGCGCTCGCGCATCACGAAGGTCACATGGCCGCAACGGCCCGTTCACTCGACCTCGAACGAAGCCATCTCTACAAGAAGGCCAAGGCCCTCGGGCTCCGCGGGGGAAAAGGGGACGGCGATGAAGGCGCGAAAGGCGACGCGGACGACTAGGCGGCTAGCGCTTGCGTCCCACGAGCGCCCGGAACGCCTGTCGAGCGAGGACGGGGGTTCCGACGATGCTTTTGGCCAGTGACAAGGCGAGGGCGAGGGGTGTCGTGCCGCTCGCCTCGACCGCGACCTTCTGACCGCTCAAAGCGTCCTCCATGGCGCCCCGCGCAATGGTGTGGCTGCCGTCGGAGCGAATCTCGATGACGAGCCGAGCGACGACCGGCGGTTCCCCCGGCCGTTCCGCCAACGGTTCGGAGACTCGCCGTGCCTGATCCGTGGTCAGGTTGCTGGTCTTTCCTGCGCGGTCCCGCGTGTCCACGGCGTTGTCTGACACGGTCCGTGGGTGTGATCGAGCCCGCCGCTCCCAAGATCGGGGCTCCCCCTTGGAGGGACCCCCAAAGGCCGGGGACCTGCTGGCCCAACCGTCGCGCGTTCGGCTGGGCATTGAGGAGCGGTTCAGTCGAGCCGTCGACACTTTCAGGTGTGTGATGGCGCGGAGGCAGCCGCTGCGTTCGGGGGGCGGCAGAGAGCGCGAGCGCTGGCAGGTATGGGAGCGAAGGCCGGAATCACGCCGGACTACTGGTTTCTTCTCGTGGGCATCGGTCACGCTGACGCGTGGTTCCAGTTGGGCGCCAAGTTTCCAAAAGAAACCAATGGTCAGAGTGGCGGCCCCAGCGCGCTGCTTACGCGAGCGCCCTGAGGGGTGAAGAAGGGACACGTAAGCGCGCTCCTGTCTCTTGATGCGTCGTGTCGCAAACGTAAAGATTCTTTGTTTTCAATCATAGGGCGATTGATCTTCGCTTGGCGACATTGTAATGACCTATCGGTAGAAAAGTGCCGCGTTGTGTACCGGCATGCCCAAAAGGAGTTTGTCCATGCGTCGGCGCCATCTTGGTGTGAGTCTGGGTTTCGCAGCGCTTGTGGCTGGCGGATGCGGTGGGCGAACCGATCTGGATATCAACTCCTACGACGAGCCGGTCGTTCCCGACGCGGGGACCATCCCCGAAGCTCCGGAGGCTGGTACCAGTGAGGATGCAACAGTCGATGCGGTGGTTCGAGCCGACGCCGACGCACGTTCCAACCCGGATGTACGGGTCGACGCCGACGCTCGGGTCGACGCCGATGCGCGGGTCGACGCCGATGCACGGGTAGATGCCCGCGACGCTGCCGAC
>DATHEQ010000079.1:0-10798 GCA_035318505.1 Polyangiaceae bacterium
GACCGATCTACCTCGTCATTGCGCTGCTCTTGGTCTGGATGGTCGGTCTGTTCGGCGCAACCGAAGGGTGCCAAACCATCGACGTGCTGCATCATCCGGAATCGGTGCGCACGGCGCTCGAGCGGATGAGCGATCCCGAAACGAGCAAACGCCAAGAAGCGCTGATCGACACCGTGCTGCGGTTTCGACAGACCGTGACCCCGCTCGCCATCGGGCAGCTCCTCTTGGGATCCCTGCTCACGTTCACGGCGGGGCTCACCTTGCTCGGGCGCGGGCAGGCTCGAAAAATCGCGCTGCAGGCCATCATCATCTATGCGCTTTTTCTGCCGCTCGATTACGTGATGCGGCGCCCCATGCGCGCGGTGGCCATCGACGCCATCGCCGGAGGCCTCACCTTTCCACCCCTCGAGGAAGGGGTGTTGTCGCCAGAAACCAGCGACTTGCGTGTCGTCTATTGGTGGGCGTACCGCGGCGCGCTCGCCACCCAGCTGACGATCTTGGCGCTCGGCCTATTTGCGATGACGCGCCCGCGGGTACGCGCCTTTTTCGGCGCGGCATCCTCGGAGAATGCCCGGGAGCAGGAGCCGTAAAGCGCGCCATGGATGACCGCGTTTCGGTCGGGCAGGGCGAAGGGGTGGTACGCAAGCTCCCCGACGATCTCGCCAACCAGATCGCCGCCGGTGAAGTCGTCGAACGGCCCGCCAGCGTAGCCAAAGAGCTCATCGAGAATGCCGTCGATGCTTCCGCGACGCGCATTCGCATCGACGTCGAAGGGGGAGGCGTCGGGCTCATCCGCGTGAGCGACGACGGCCTCGGAATGATTTCCGGCGACGCCACGCTCGCGCTCGAGCGGCACGCCACGAGCAAGATTGCCCTGCTCGCCGATCTGACGCGCATCACGTCCTACGGATTTCGCGGCGAGGCGCTCCCGAGCATCGCCTCCGTCAGCCGTTTCACCTTGCGAACGCGACGGCGCAGCGACGAGGCGGGCACGGAGGTGCTCGTCGAAGGAGGAGCGGCCCCGACCGTAAAACCGTGCGGCGTCGCTCCGGGAACGACGGTCGAGGTGCGCGACCTCTTTTTCAACGTACCCGCCCGGCGCAAATTTCTGCGCTCGCTCGCGACCGAATCGGCGCACGTCACCGAAGTGGCCGAAGCGGCCGCTCTGGCATCGCCCGAGCGCACGTTGGTCCTGGCGCGTGAAGGGCGGATCGTGCGTGAATGGTTGCGCGTCGATAGTCGCGAGCAGCGGGTGACGGCGGCCTTCGCCGGCGAGGTGCTGGCGCCTTGCCGCGGCGAGCGGGGCCCCTTGCGCGTCGAAGCATTTCTCTCGCGTCCCGAGCGCGCCCGCGCCGCAGCGTCGGCCTTGACGCTGCTCGTCAATGGTCGCGTCGTGCGCGACCGTGCCCTCGCGCGAGCCGTGGCCCAAGCCTATGGAAGCGTGCTCGATCCCATGCGCTACCCGCTCGGCGCTGTCTACCTCGACCTCGAGCCGGCGCTCGTCGACGTCAACGTTCATCCGCAAAAGGCGGAAGTGCGTTTTGCCGATGGGCGCGCGGTCGGCGAAGCGCTTTTCAAGATCCTCGCCGACGAGCTCTCGCGCGCTTTCGGATTTCCGGTGGCGGTGCGCACCTGGAATCGCGCCCGGCCGGTCGAGCCCCCGCGCGACTTTCCGGGGGTGAGCGCAGGCGTGCCGCTCGGGCCGAGCGCGACGACCGAGGGGGAATCGCGGCTTCCGTGGAGCTTCCCCCTCGAGGCGGCAAGCGACGCGACCCCCGCGGCGAGCTCGACGACGAGCGGAGCAGGAACGACCGAGATGCGCGCTTACCCGCTTCTCGAGCCGGTTTCTGGGATGCGACCCTCTTTCTCGCGCCTCGGCTTCATCGCCCAGGTGAAGCAGACCTACCTCCTCTGCGAAGGCGTGGACGGCCTTTACATTCTCGATCAGCACGCCGCCGCCGAGCGCGTCACCTTTCACCGCCTTCGCACGGCTTATGTCGGACGCGACATCGCGACCCAAGCGCTTCTCTTTCCCGTGACCGTCGAGGTGACCGCATCCGACGTCGCGTTCGTCGAGGAGGAGCAGCGGGCTCTCGCGGAAATCGGGCTCGATGTGCGCGCCGTTGGACCGTCGACGATCGCCGTACACGCCATGCCGCGCCTCCTCGCGCGCGCCAAACCGGAAAGCGTCGTGCGCGACCTCATCGCCGAGCTGACCCGTACGGGGGGGCGTGCTTTTTCGAACGCCGTCGATCTGGTGCTGGCGACGATGGCCTGTCACGGCTCGATCCGCGCCGGTGACCGCCTCTCTGCGGAAGAGGCGACCGCGCTGCTGGTCGCCCTCGACGCCGTCGATTTCTCCGGTCATTGCCCGCACGGACGCCCGATCGTGACGCGCATCGGCTGGGACGAATTGGAGCGCAAGGTTGGACGTCGATGAGATCGACCTCGCGGGCGCCGACGTCGCCGTCGTAGTCGGCCCTACCGCGTCGGGCAAATCCGATCTCGCGCTCGCCCTCGCCGAAGCGCGCGACGGAGAAATCATCGGTGCCGACAGCGTGCAGGTGTATCGCTACTTCGACGTTGGTTCGGGTAAGCCTTCGCCGAGCGACCGTGCGCGCGTGGCTCATCACCTCATCGACGTCGTCGACCCGCTCGAGCTCATGGACGCCGCGAGCTACGCCGCGCGCGCGAGCGAAGCCCTCGCCGACGTGCGCCGCCGGGGCAAGCTTCCCATCGTTTGCGGAGGCACGTTTCTTTGGGTGCGCGCGCTGCTTTACGGGCTTTCGCGCGCCCCATCGGCGGATCAGGCGATCCGCAATCGTCACGCGAGCGTCGCCGAGGAGGAAGGGCGGGCCGCGCTGCACGTGCGCCTCGCCGCGGTCGACCCCGACGCCGCCGCGCGTCTCGACCCGAACGACTTCGTCCGGGTGAGCCGCGCGCTCGAGGTGTTCGAGCTGACCGGCCGCCCTTTGTCGGCCCTGCAGAGCGAACATGGGTTTCGCGAGCCGCGCTATCGAGCGCGCTTTTTGGGAATCGGCTGGACGGCAGAAGAGCTCTTGTCGCGCATCGCGCGAAGGACGGAGCGGCTGCTCGCGGCCGGCTTCGTCGAAGAGGTGGCGGAGCTCATTCGGCTCGGATACCGCGACGCGCGCGCCATGTCGTCCGTCGGCTACCGCCAAGTGCTCGCTTGCGTCGAAGGCCGGCTTTCGCGAGAAGAGCTCGCCCCCGCCATCAACCGTGCAACGAAGGTGTTCGCGCGCCGGCAACGCACTTGGTTACGCGAAGAGCCCGTGGTTTGGCTCGACGGCCGGGCGAGCCGTTGATCAGCGACGCGTCGTCGGACCGCCGCTCAATGCTGCCAGCAGCGCCGCGCCTCGTTGCGCAGTTTCCGAAAAATTGGGCGGCGTCTTGGCCGTGACGTCGCGTCGTTCCAAAAGGTCGTCGGCGATGTCGCTCAAGAAACGGCTCGGCGTGCGCACCATGATCTTGCCTCGCGAGGCGCGCTGCTTGGCTCGGCACAAGTAAAGTTTGTCTTTGGCACGGGTGATGGAGACGTAGAAGAGACGCCGCTCTTCCTCGACGTCATTGGCCAGCTTGCCCCCGATGTCGGTGACTCTGCCTTCCAGCGCCCGCGAGTGCGGCATGAGCCCTTCTTCCAGCCCGGCGATGAACACCACTTCGAACTCGAGCCCCTTGGCGCCGTGCATCGTCGTCATCGTGACCGCGCGCTCTGCCGTCTCTTCGCCGCGATTGGGGTCCAGGGTGAGAAATTGGATGAGCTCGCGCAGCTTTTCGCGCCCGCCTCCCTGTGTGCGCGCGTCGTGACGATCGAGCACGCGGAAGAGGGACTCGACATTGCCCCAGCGGCGCGCGGCGTGCTCGTTCGATCCCGAGCCGTCGAAGATGTCCTCGCGCATGGCGAGCGAGCGCACGATATTCCGCGCCACTTCGGCGCTCGGCGCCCCGCCGGCGAGGGCCTGCTGCGCCGTTTGAATCACCGATGCGAGGGCGCGACAGCCCGCCACGCTGGGCGGCGCCATATCCGCGATCATGGGCGCGCGCAGAACGGCGTCAAAAAGGCTCTCTTTGTTGACGTTGGCGGCGTTTTCGATTTTGCCGAGCGCAGCTTCGCCGATCTGCCGCGCGGGGTAGTTGAGGATGCGCCGAAGGCCGATCTCGTCGCGAGGGTTCAGCACGACGCGGAGGTAGGCAAGCAGGTCTTTGACTTCTTTGCGTTCGTAAAATTGCGTGCCCCCCAGCATCGTGACCCCGAGGCCTCGCTCTTTCAGGGCCGACTCGATGACGTCGCTCTGCAGGTTGGAGCGGTACAAGATCGCCATTTCGCGGAGCTTGCGGCCCTCGGTGTGCAGGCGCTTGACCTCGTCGGCGATGAAAGCCGCTTCGACGTCCTGATCTTGTGCGACCACTAGATTGACGGTCGCTCCGCCGTCGCGCGTCGCCTTCAGGACCTTGGCGTGACGGCGCGCCGACGTTCGCTCCAGCACCGAGTTGGCGACCGCCAACACGGTCGAAGTCGATCGGTAGTTCTCTTGAAGCTTCACCACCTTGGCGCCGGGAAAGTGGCTCTCGAAGTCGAGGATGTTGGAAACGTCCGCGCCGCGCCACGCGTAGATCGATTGATCGTCGTCACCGACGACGCAGAGATTACGGTGGCCGCTCGCCAAAAGACGCACGAGCTCGAGCTGGGCGTGGTTCGTGTCCTGGTATTCGTCGACCAACACGTAGCGAAACCGCTCCTGCCAGCGCTCCAGCACTTCCGCGCGCCGGCGAAAGAGCCGCACGGGCTCGCACACGAGGTCATCGAAGTCGAAGGCGTGAAAGCCACGCAGGGCGGCGCGGTACTTGGGCCAGATGATCTTGGCGATCTCGTCGTAGTCGCTCTTTTCTTCGCCCGCGAAGAGCTGGTCGTCGTCCACTAGCTGGTTTTGGGCGTGGGAAATGCGCGCCAAGATCGCGGCAACGTCGTATTTCTTTCCGCCGCGTACCCCGCGCAGGATCTCGCGCACGGCGCCCGCGCAGTCCCCCTGATCGAAGATGGTGAACTCGCCGTTGCGGAGATCGAGCGAGCGCGCCTCGGCGGAAAGGACGCGCAAACCAAAGCTGTGGAAGGTGGAGACGACGAGGTCCTTGGCCGCACCCGCGCCGACCATTTTTCGCACGCGCTCTTTCATCTCCTCGGCCGCCTTGTTGGTGAACGTCATGGCGAGGATCGAGCGCGCCAGCACGCCGCGCTCGAGCAGGCGCGCGATGCGGGCAGTGACGACGCGGGTTTTGCCCGAGCCCGCGCCGGCGAGCACGAGGAGCGGACCGAGATCGTGCTCGACGGCTTCGCGCTGCGAAGGGTTCAGCGGGAGCTGGGAAGTGCGGACGGGGACAGCCATCAGAGCGCGAGCAGCTCGTACCTCTGCCTCGTCGCCGTGGGCAGTCTTGATTTTGGGTTACGGCTTTTCTTCTCCGAGCGCGATGCTCGCCCGAACGAGCTCGCCGAACGTCCTCGGCTCGAATTTCGCATTCTGACCGACGAAGCTCGCCACCTGGCCGCGCAGCTCAGCGGGGGTGAGCGTCGACGCCCAGATCTCGACGGGAGGGGACGGGGTGGCGGCGGTGTCAGCCAGGGGCTGCGCCATCAGGCGAATGGGCGGAGCCCCTGCATCGGGGCCGGGGGGGACGGGGGAGGCTTGCGCTGGGGCCGTCTGAGCGGCGCTCACCGGCGGTTTGGCGTCGGGCACAGAAGGGGCCGTCCGCGCGAACGGCGCCGAGGGCGGCGGCACGGGGCGAACCCCCGACGGCGTCGCCGGCAGGACCGAGGGGGCAGACGCCGCGACTGGGACCGCCAGCTCGATGTCCTGCGGACGAAAGGATGACCCGGGGAGCGAGCGTGCACCCGGCTCAGGAGGCGGCGGCGGTTTTGCCGGCGCGACCGGGAGCACGGGCTCGGCGATCGCCGACAATGGCGTCATGCCATGCAGCTCGATCTCCGGTTCCGATACCAACGCGAGACGAGGTTGCGGCCCGCTCACTTCGTGGATGTCCGCTCCGTGACCCGCGCTCATCGGCATGGGCGCGACATCGGGCAGCGAAGGCGAAATCGGAGGAGGCGCCTCGCTCTCCTCCATCGTGACCGTGATCGAAATGTCTTCTTCGGACTCGCTCACGGTCAGCGACGGACTCGGCGTGACGTCCTGCCGTCCCGATTCGGGCGGCGGGGTCTCGATCGGCGGCTCTTCTTCGTCAATCTCGCGTTCTTCGGCGGACAGCTCTTCGTCGGGCACCTCGCGCAAACGCGGCGCCGAAGGGGGACCCTGTTCAGCTTCACTCTCGAGCTGCGACGACGCATCCCGGTCGGAGACGGCGCCCGCCGGGCTCGTGGGTTCGGCACGTGGTGGCTCGACAGCCGCGGCCGAAGGTGGACGAAAGCTCGCAGCCTCGCTGTCCGATCCGAAATCGAGCGGCAACGTCGCCGATCCCGGGCGAGCTGGTGTCTTCGGCGGCTGCGGTGCCGGCGTCGAGACGGCGGGAGCCGGCGCTGGTGCGAGCGGTGTTGCCGCGACGGCCGTCGGTGCCGGCGCGACCCGCGGGGACGCGGCGCGCTTCTGCACCCGCTCCAGTAGATTGCGCAGAACGGAGACCTTTCGCTCTTGGTTCACGCGTCACCTCGGCTCGGTTGTGCGGGATGCAGTCGGACGATTGCCTCGCCCCATGAGACCCCCGAGCCGAGCCACTGCCGCACCTTCTCCGCGCCGCGGCGGCCGGCAATGAAAAAGCGCGCGCGTTCCCCCTCGCGCGCCAATCGCACGCATTCGAGATCGAGCTTGGCCGCGCCCGCGACCGCTGCGCCCAGGAGCGCCCGCACGAGTTCGTCCCCCGACTCGCTGGCCGGGCTGTGGTCGAGGACGAGCACGAGCGCTTGCCCCCATCGCTCGATCGAGAGCCTGCCGAACCCCGCCACCGCGAGCTCGCCGCTCAGATGCTCGAAGACCGCGTCGATGGCGGCTGCGCTGACGTCGCCGCCGGCGCGTTCGAACCGCGCAGCGATAGCAGCGCCCATCGACTGGCCCGTCGCGCGCGCAAACGTCGAGGCCGCTTCGCCTCCAGCGTCGCGACAAAGCGCGATGACGGCGCTCGCCGAGACGAGCCAGCGCGGGTCCGTCCCGTCCTTTTGGATTTGACCGCGCGAGAGGTCAAACGTGACCGCTTTCGAAGCATCGAACGGCGGATTGGACATCAACCCCATCCTTGGCGCCTTGAAGTACAACTAGCCAATAACTAAACCTTTTAGGCCCCTGCTCGCAATCATGTCAAATTGGAGGCGATTTCCGAAGACCGCATGGGTCGCGGTCGCGGCGCTCGCCTCGACCGCGGCGGTCGAGCCGCCCCCCCTCCCGCCCACCAGTGGGGCAGATCCCTACCTCCCTTCCGGTCCTCTCTTTTTTAGCCCGGTGAGTCGGCCGGACCAGCGCGGTTACCGGTCCGTCTGTTCGTTCCGACACCCGGTGTGCGTTCACGCGCGGCGTGGATTTTCGACCGACGTCACCCTCGCGACGCTCGCCGCGCTGGAGCGCGCGTCTGCCTTCCTCCTCGACACGCTGGGTCTGCCGGCGCCGCTCACGGACGGTCGCGCGGGGGGCAATCCTGCGTTCGACCTTTACCTCGTGCCGCCAAGCTTGCCCGGCCTCCAGGGGGCATGGGTGGCGACAACGCGCGACGACCCTGATCCTGCGCCCGGGGATCGCGCGAGCGCATTCGCGCTGCTCCGGGAGGACACGCCTCCCGGATGTATGCGGACCAACTTGGCGGCGCGCGCCTTGGCGAGCGCTTCGGCTTGGAACGTCGATGCAGGCGAGGCACCCGCGTTCCGAGAGAGCAATGCGGCCTACCTCGCCGAGCTCGTCGCCCCTTGCGGCGCGATCACGACGGAGCTCATCGACGATTTTCAGGCCCACCCCGAGCGGGCGCTCGTCCCCCCGGGCGCGGCCGGGTCTGCCCCGGGGGTGGCCTTCGCCTGGTACGTCGACGTCGCCCTCGGCAGCGGAGCGCCAGGCATCCTCCCCACCGCCCTCGGCGTGATCTCTGGCCAGCGAACCCCGGTGGGAAGCCTCCGCTGGCAGAACGAGCCCGATTTTTACGACGCGATTCGTTCGATCCTGAAAGCCCGGACCCCGCCCTCGACCATCGACGATTTTTGGACGGAGTTTGCCATTGCGCGCCTTTTCATGGGCTCCCGCGACGACGGCGTCCACTTCCCGGAGACGGCCTTCACCGGAAGCGCAGGACGGATTCGATTCGACTGGAGCGTGCCTTACGCCACGTTGCCGCGACGTTTATCGCCCGAGCGACCCATCGAGCCGACGGGGGCGACCTACATCTGGATCGATCTTGCGGGCGCGCCGAAACAAACGCGACTCGTGTTCCGTGCCGAGTGGGAAGCGCCGGTGCCGTTTCGGTGGGCACTCGTGCGGGTGGGGACCGACGGCGCGGAGACGTCCCGCGTGCTCGTCACGCCGCAGCAAAAGGCGACCTCCGCCGACAAGAACCTCGACGGGCTCGACGGGCTTTCCGGCGTTGCCGTCGTCGGCGTGAACGTCGGAGATCTCGCGCTCGACGATCCGTTCGATCCCGATCACGCGCCGTACGAGCCGCACAGTTACGTGCTCACCATCGCCGCCGAGACGCCCTGATCTCGGTTCAGCGAGATCGTCGGGCACCTCTCGGGATACGACGGCGACACATTCGCGTGACGCCGAGGCACGTCGTCGCGAAGATGGCGAAATCGACCCACGACGCCACACGTCCTCGGTTTTCGCGCAGCCCGATGTTGCAACCGCCGTAGATCCGCGCCGACCCCGACGCGATCCAGCGATCAGCGCCGATGGGGAGCAGGCGATACCCCGAGACTCGCGAGCCAGGCGCACCGATCGTGACGCCGTCGATTTTGACCTCGAGCCGCACAAAGCGGGTGCCGGTGCCTGGTCGCGCGGCCACGGCAAAGCGGTGGAGCCCGGGAGCGACGCGCGCCAGTGGCTGCGCAACGATCCCCTCGTCACCCACTTCGAGCGTGAGGCGCCCCGGCTCATAGCCGTCGGCGAGGGAGCCGTCGGCCGCGCGCACCTCGACCGTACCGAGCAGCGGTGGGCCACTCCCTGGATGCACGTAGCTGTTAGCGAGGGAGAGCCAGCTGGCGAAAGCATCCGGATCGCGCACGAGCCCCGCCGTTTGCGCATCGTAGGCAGCAACCGCGGCCGCCACGTCGAGCGCGCCCGGACCGAGCTGGAAATCGGCGATGATGGGGCCCGCCGGTCGGCGCGCGCCCGCCTGAAGCAAGCGCAAAACCTCGGGCTGGGTGAGCCGCGGATCGCGCTCGAACAAGAGCGCAATGGCCCCCGCCACTTGGGGCGACGACATCGAAGTGCCCGAGAGAAGCGCGTGCCCGGCATCGACGACGAGACACTCGCCGCCCCCCGCGCACAATCCGGCCGGCGCGGTGAATGCGCTGAACGGCGAGGCGCCCGGCACCGCATCGCGGCTCATTGCGGCCGCGACCATCGCACCCGGCGCCGAGATGTCCGGCTTGCTGGCACCGGTCGCCGACGGTCCGGCGGAGCTGAAATAGCAGCTCCCATCCGCGGGGGTGAGCGAGGTGTACGAAGTGGCGGCGAGGTCGCGCGCTACGAGATCGCCGTCGACCCATTGCGTGCGATTGATGGTGCAGCCGACGGCGATGAGATCGGGGTGACTGGCCGGCACGTTGATGGTTCCGGCGCGTGTCGCCAGGTCGAAGAATAGCGAGCCCGCCGCGCTATCGTCGAACCTCCCCTCGATCCACGCGTCGGCGAATCCGTTTCCCTCGAGCTCCAGCGTCATCTTGCTCGCAGCCGGCCACTGGCCGTCCCAGACGACGATGGCGCCGTGCGACCCTTGCGGCAGCGGCGATTCCGGACCGACGACGCCGTTGTAAATCGCCGCCGTCAGACTGTCGTCCTTGGCCTGGTAGCCTCCTTTTTGGCCGATTCCGACGGGGCGGATCGCCAAACCATTCGGTCCCTGGAGACCGACGGCGATGGCATCGGTCGCGCGGTACGTGATCCACACGTAGCCGGTTCCGGAGACGCCGCTCCCCTTATGCGCATCCGGCGTGAACGCGGTGAGCCTCGCCGGCACGCCATTCGTCACGCGCGTCTCGGTGTGGACGCCGAGCACTTGGTCCTCTTGGTCGCCTTGGTAGAGCGCGCCGCTGTTGCCGGCGGCGACGACGATCGAGCGCCCCGGATGCGTCGGGCCGACCAGCGCCGCCAGCGATTGCTCGATCGGCGTCGTTCCGTCATGGGGCCCGAAATCGCCGCCCAGGCTCACGTTCACCACCGCTGGCAACCCCATCGCCTCGGCGCGATCGAAGATGAAGCGCGCGGCGGTCACGACGTCCACGTCCGCTACGGTCCCCGCAAAATCACCGTGAGCGAGGGCAGCGATGATGATCGTCGCTTCCGGCGCGCCGCCGATGTAGCGCGCATCGGCGCCGCCGCTGCCGGCCGCGATCGAGGTCACGTGTGTCCCGTGCCCCACGGGGTCGCCCGTCAGTGTCACGTCCGATTCGCCCGCGAGCGCGCGATCGATGTCGGTTTTGTCGAGCACCGCGCAAGGCGATTGCGATGCCGACATGCACCCGAATGCCTGTTCGAGCTCGGCGTGGCGACCTCTAGGCACGCTCGAAAAATCGAGCATCCACGCGACGCGTGCGCCGCCCGTGCCGTCGCGAAGATCGGGGTGCGTCACATCG
>DATHEQ010000080.1:0-4941 GCA_035318505.1 Polyangiaceae bacterium
AATGACGATTTTCCTCGATGAAGCGCTCGACAATGCCGTACGAGGCGATGATTCGGAGCGAACCATCCGGTCGAGGTTGCACGAAGATGCCGGTGGAAGCTTGGAGGGCATCGACCCCCTGCCGCACCATCACCTCTGCAACCTCGTCGGAGGTGCGAGCCCCCGCCAACGCCGCGGCCAGCGAAAACATTCGTTTCAAAGGCGGCCTTTAGCGGTACACCGCCGTGCGAGGATCCAGGGGCCGCGCAGGCAGATGCGTCGCCCGCTGCGCGCTAGCACGCCGCGGCCCATACTCGTCCCTATGCCAACCCAGAAGCAGGTTTGCGGATCCATCAGATTGAACACCTTACTCTTAACTGGCGAGGCGCCGCCGCGACGTCGTAGTTACCCCTCTTGGGACCTTCGTCGGAAGTAACGAGCAAGCATTACTCGAGCGTTTTATACCCGAGCGGTTGCGTGCGCGACCCCATCGGCGCTGTGAAGGCAGCGCAGACTTGCTTGAATCCATTGACGAAATGCATCGATGGGCGGTTGCGACGCCGAGCAAGAATTGCCGAAGGGCAATGATATTAACCTAGCTGTCCTCCGACCTCAACGCCGTCCGCCGTAGACGAGCGCACCTACGACCAGGAGAGCGGCGCCGGCGACGATCGAGGAGAAAGGCAGCGTCAGCGCCAGCAATGCGCACCCGAGCAAGCCCAAACCGGCGAGCGCGCGCGGCCACCGTCGTTGCTCGCGCTCGAGGGTCCAGGCGGCGGCGTTGGCGATTCCGTAATAGGTCAACACCGCGAAGGAGCTGAATCCTATCGCAGAGCGAACGTCTGCCGCGGCGACCGCAACGGCAACGACGGCGCCCACTGCGAGCTCAGCGCGGTGAGGAACGCGATAGCGTGAATGCACTTTCGCCAGGCTCGCCGGCAGATCGCGTCGCGATGCCATTGCGAAAACGGTTCGGCTTACTCCGACGATGAGCGACGAGAGTGCCCCGAGAGCCGCTGCCGCCGCCCCCATCCGCACGAGCGGGGAGAGCGCCGCGAAAGCTCCGACCTCGACCGCCCGCGTCAGCGGTGCGAAAGATGCGGCCATTTCTGCGGCGCCCAAACTCGCCAGCACACTCACGCCGACCGCCACGTAGACTGCCAAGGCAATCCCGAGCGCCAACGGTATCGCGCGAGGGATCGTACGCGCTGGTTCCACCACTTCTTCGCCGAGCGTCGCCAACCGAGCGTAGCCAGCAAAGGCGAAGAAGAGGAAGCCCGCGGACTGCAGAACGCCGGAGGCGCTCGTTATCGTGATGGGCCAGAGTCGACCGGGCTCCGCCGAGCCACCCAGCCATACCGCTGCGACGACAAGCGCGAGCACCGCCAGAACGAAGACCACGATGATCCTCGTCAGTCTCACCGTCTTCTCAACTCCGAAATAGTTCGTCGTCGTCAGCGCGACGACCGCGGCGATTCCGACGGGGCGGGCCAGGCGCGGGGCTGCATAGCTGCCGAACGTCATTGCCATCGCCGCGCAGCTCGCGAGCTTGCCAACGACGAAACCCCAGCCGGCCATGAAACCCCAAAAGGGGCCGAGCCTCTCGCGACCATAGACGTAAGTTCCCCCTGATTGCGGATACAGCGCGGCGAGCGCTGCCGACGACGTCGCGTTGCAATAGGCGACGAACGCGGCGATCGCGAGCCCGAGCAGAAGTCCGTTGCCCGCAGCGCGCGCGGCAGGCGCGAACGCCGCGAACACGCCGGCACCGATCATCGAGCCGAGCCCCACCACGACGGCATCGAACGTGCCGAGCCGGCGCGCCAGTCGCGTTGGGGCGTGCGCGCCGGAGATCACGAGCGGATCTTCGCGCGCACCGAGTCGTCCCCCGACAGCGACCGGCGCCCGCCGACATCTTCAATCACGGCGTAAACCTGGCGAGATCAGCAATTCCCATCGCCGACTCGATGCGCGCGACCTCGGCGACGGTGTCTTGCAGGCCGTGCTCGCCGAATTTTTTGTGCTCTTCCTCTTCGAATTTCTCGCCAAGCTCATGGTAAGCCTTGCCGCCAACGACCTCGCGAAACGCTGGGAAGAGTACCGTATCTTCGCGCGCGGCGTGTGGTCGGTACATGCGTTGGAAGCCGCGCATCGCCTCGGCGAGCCGCGCGGTTGCCGTCCCCCCTTTGGCGAGGCGGACGATTTCGTCGGTAAGCTCGCGACCGCGCTGATGCTGCCGCCGCAGTATCGCCACGAGCTCGGTCTCGCGCCGCGCCGTCTCGAGTCGAGGAAACACGTCCCGCTCCTCGCTCCGCTCGTGGTACTCCTCGACGAATCGACGGACGATGCCCGCGGCGTTCGCGATGGCGGCGGAATCGAGGGCCTCGCTGCGGTCGATAAGGCGCGCGGCCTCGTCATAGATGAGCAAGATGCGCTCGAGCACGCCGTGCTCTTGCATGAGATCTTCTCCCGGAGTCACTTCCGCTTCGTCGTGCTCCCCCGCTCGCGGCGCCTCCCCACCTCCGCCGGGTGCCGAAACGGATCTCGTGCAAGCCGCGACAGCGACGCCCGCTCCCGTGAGCGCGGTGCGCAAAAAGCGTCTTCGCTCGGCGCCCAACATCTTCATGTCTCGACCATTCATGCGCTCTCCTCGAAGGTGTCATGGGCCCGTACGGAGACGGGGCGCGTCTTTGCTACCCTGTACGTCGAGTCTGCGCCGCGCCAGGCGCTGCACCTTTGGTTGGAGACATCGCAGCCTTCCCCACGACGTTGGTTCGACGGGCCAGCGACTTAGAATCTCGACCGGAGCCTGGCATTGCGTCGTGTAGACCGGCACGACCAATGCCTGCGAACGAAGGAGTGTGCATGAAAGGAAAGACTCGACAGCGGGTCCGTGATCGACCTCACGACCATGTCGTACCAACCAGGCATCGACCGTATGGACCGAGGACCCGCGATGGGCGGAGGTGTCCAGTTGGTTGGAATCGGCGGCGCGGCGCTCGGCATTCTCGCGCTCATCGGATTCGCGACCGTGACGCTCAGCTTGGTTGGCTTGCTGGCGTTGGGCGCTTCGATGTTCCTCACCGCCAGCGCGATCGGCACGAAGATCATGCAGTCGTCCAGGTGATTCATGCCGAGGCGACGTTCTGGGTGCCCGGACGGAGCGGTTGGTTTTCGCGCGTTGGGAATAAGGCAATCCGCGCGACCGGCTCCGTCCGGGCGGCTCGATAGAAGCAAGCGAACGCAAATTTCTTTTGGTTAGGCGGAGTCCCGACATGCACACTCGATACAAATACGGATCGCAATTTGTCGCATTCGCTCTCCTGCCGTGCGCCCTTGGGTGTCGCGGTCTGAAAATGGGAGACCGCGATGCGCTCGCGTCGGCTTCGAAAGGAGCGATCGGCACTTCGCCCAGCGCGGCACCGGTGAGCGCGGCACCGCTGGCTCCGGGCGCCGTCGTTGGCGGTGCCCCCGACGTAGCAACGTTGGTGGCGCGAGTGCGCCCAGCTGTCGTCAACATCACGGTGACCGCAGAAGCAAAAGTGTCCGAAGCTCCATTTCAGCTTCCGTTCGACTTCTTCTTCGGTCAGCAGAATCCGCGGGGCACGCCGCGAGGCGACCGAAGCTTCCAAAGGCGAGGACTCGGGTCTGGTTTCATCATCGACGACGCCGGACATGTCATCACCAACGCCCATGTCGTTGCCGATGCCAAGACCGTCAAGGTTCGATTGCTCGACGAGCGTGAGTTCACTGCGACGGTGCGAGGTCGCGATTCGCAGCTCGACGTCGCCGTCTTGGATCTGGTCGGCGCCGGCAAACTTCCAGCAGTGGAGCTCGGGTCGAGCGAGGCGACCCGCATCGGCGAGTATGTGGTCGCGATTGGCAATCCCTTCGGGCTTGGGGACACGGTGACGATGGGAATCGTCAGTGCCAAGAGTCGCGCCATTGGCGCGGGGCCCTACGATGACTTCATCCAAACGGACGCCGCCATCAACCCAGGAAACAGTGGAGGGCCCTTGCTCAACATTTCCGGCCAAGTGGTGGGTATCAATACCGCCATCAATCCGGCCGGGCAGGGCATCGGCTTTGCGATCCCGATCGACGACGTCAAACAGATCCTGCCGCAACTTCTCACCACGGGGCGCGTGAGCCGTGGCCGGCTCGGCGTCGCCATTCAGATGATGGACGAGGCGACGGCCAAGGCGCTCGGTCTCGACCGGCCGCGCGGCGCGCTCGTCGCCGAGGTCGTGCCCGACGGCCCGGGAGCCAAGGTCGGACTGCGCGCGAGTGACGTGATTCTCAGCGTCGACGAGAGGGAAATCCGCGACTCGCACGAACTTCCGCGGGTGGTGGCGACCCACGAGCCGGGCTCCAAGGTGAACGTCAAGATCTGGCGTGATCGCGCCGAGCACGCGTTGACGGTTACGCTCGACGAGCTGAAGGACGAGTCGCCCGCCGAACGGAGTCCCTCCCCGCACGAAGGCTCGGGAACAGCCACGCCCTCGCTCGGCGTGAGTATCGCGGACTCACAGGCGGGTCCGACCATCGCCCGCGTGCAG
Organism: Polyangiaceae bacterium; assembly: GCA_035318505.1. GTDB lineage: Bacteria > Myxococcota_A > Polyangia > Polyangiales > Polyangiaceae > DASWDH01. Next base: position 4,539 of record DATHEQ010000080.1, read on the forward strand.
CCCGGCAGCGCCGCTGAGGGCCAACTCCAACCAGGCGACGTGATTCTCGAAGTGAATCGCGAACCGGTGCGCAACGTCGCCGACGTCACGCGCCGCCTCGACCAAAGCCCGCGCGACCGGCCCGTTCTACTGAAGGTCCGCCGCGGCGATCACGATCAGTTCGTCGCCATTACGCGCCCATAGAGCCGCCGTCGAGCGTGCGCATTGGTGCCCAATGGCGAGGGCACGAGGATTGCTGCTTCGTCGCATATGTCGCTGCGCGACCTGCTGTTTGGCCGGCCGATCTCGACCGAAGAAGACGAAGAGGAGCGCGTCGGTCCCTTGGCCGGCGTGGGAATCCTCGGGCTCGATGGGCTCGCGTCGGCCTCGTATGGCCCGGAAGCACTCCTCACCGTGCTCCTCC
>DATHEQ010000081.1:0-4717 GCA_035318505.1 Polyangiaceae bacterium
CGAATGCCCGCAAGTCGAACCGCAGCTTGGCCACGCGATCCGCGGGCACCATGCGATGTTCGAGAAAGAACCGAATCGCGCGCGCCAGCGTGGAGCGTAGTGGCCGGTGTGTAAACCCGAGCTCGGCTTCGGCTTTGGCGCTCGATACCCAGACGTACGAGCCGATGTAGTCGCGTGCGAATTTGTACGTCAGCGGCGGTGTGCGTCGGGAGAAGCGGCCATAGAGCTCGGAAAGCGCGCCGCCGAGCACGACGAGCCCCGGCGGAACCTGCCATCCGGGACCGCGCAGACCCGTGATCTCGGCCACGATTGCGAACAGATTTTCGACCGTCGCGTTGGTGCCGCCGAGGATATAGCGCTGTCCGGCGCGACCGCGGTCCATTGCCAGAATGTGGCCCGCCACCACATCGTCGACGTCGACGACCGAGAAGCCGCCCGGCGTGCACGGAAAACCGAACGGCATGTTCCAGCGCAAGAACGTCAGAAGGAGATCGGCGGACGGCGTTGGCTTGTAGTCCCCCGGGCCGAGGATGGTGGCGGGATTGACGACAACGACGGGAAGACCGTGATCGGCCATCTCGAGCGCGACCTCTTCCGCCCTACGCTTGGCGATGATGTAGGGCGCCGAATTTTCGCGATTGAACGCAAACGTCTCGTCCATTTCGACAGGATCGCGGGTCGCGCCGACCGCCGCCGTGCTCGAGGTGACGACGATCTTTTCGATGCCGCGTTGCTTCGCGGCGGCAAGCGTCTCGCGCGTCCCCACGATGGCGGCGTCCAGAATTTTCGCTGGACGGCGGTCCCAGATCTTGAACTCGGCGGCGACGTGAAAGAGCGCATCGCAACCGCTGAGCGCGCGGTAGACCGTGTGACCGATGGTGACGTCCCCCTCGACGATCTCGAGATGCGCCGGGTCGATACCGGAGAGTGCGCGCCGCGAGGAGCCCGGGCGCGCCAGCACCTTGACGCGCCGGCCCTGTCGAACGAGCTCCTGCGTCAAGCGGGATCCAACGAAACCCGTTCCGCCGGTCACCAAGACTTGCGGCAACGGCATCGTTCGTACGTACCACAAAGCGTCGAACCAGAGACGGGTCGAATCGGCCTTACCTGCAGCGATCGGTCGTACCCACCGCGGAGCGGAGCATTTCCAATGCGATGCGCGGGGCCCCCTTGTCGCCAAGAGGAGCGAGACGTTTACCGAGGTCGGGGGGATTGAGCTGGCCGAGCGCTGCCGCTGCGCTCGTCGCAATCGCGATGGCATCTGCATTCGCTTGTAGGCTTGCCGCCTTGCGCGCGAGCTCGGTAAGGCGATCGGCTGCGCCTTGATCGCAGAGGCGCCCGAGAGCGCGAGCGGCCCGCGCTTTCACCTCCGCTACCTCTGCTTCATTGTCGAGCACTTCGCGGATCTCGAGCGCATAGGGCTGGGCGCGGCGCCGGCCGAGAGCTTCGATGGCGCGCGCGCGTACGATGGGGGCGGGATCGCCGAGGGCTGCGGCCAAGGGACGGTCCACGCCTTCGCCCGGCGGGCCCGCCACGAGCGCGTCCGCCGCGTGCGCGCGAACGAAGGTGAAAGGCTCCGATGCGAGCAATCGCAGCGCCGCGGGAAACAAGGCGGGGGGCCATGCGCGCTGCGTGACCTTGGCGCCGCCGGGATCGGTGAGACGGACGACCGCGCCGAGCGCCGCATCGCGAACGCGCGCGTCATCATCGGCGAGCGCGCGCGAAAGCGGTTCGAGCGCGCTCGGAAGGTCGGCCGAAAGCTCGCCAGCGCGCGCCCGCACGTGGCTATCAGTGTCGCCGGTGAGCGCCTGAATCAGGTACGCCTCGGCGCGCGCATCGCCCATGCCTGCCAGCTCCACGGCCGGACCGAGCAAGAGGTAGCGCGTCCGAAAATCCGCGTCGGCCTTGGCCAGCCGAGCAAAGGCGGACGACGCTTCGGGCGTGCCGCGGTGCTGCGCCGTCGCGGCACGCAGAAAGTCGATGCTTGCGACGAGCGGCAGTGAGGCGTCCCCGAGCTTGGCCGCGGTGGCGTCCTTCGCGAGCGGGCTTTGTGACGCCTTGGTGAGGGCTGCGCGGTACTCGGCGCGTAGTCCCGGTTTGGCCGCAGGCAAGAGGGGCACGAGCGTTTCGACGGCAAGGCCCGGAGCCACGAGGGAGAGGATGTGGGCGGCCTGGATTTTCTGCTTGTCCTGACCGCTGGCGATGGCCGCAATGAGCGCGGGGGCGGCGGCGCGCTGGCAGCGCGTCAGGCGGTCGACCGCGTGGTGAATCTCGCCCGGGCGTCCGATCTCGGTCGCCTTGACGTAAAGCGGAGCGCTCCGACTGCAAGGCGCGTTGTCGATCACCTCGAGCGCGAGCACCCGCCCGGCATCGTCGAGCTCGGGATAGACGCGCGTTACCGCTTCGTAAGCGGGCTCGCCTCCGCGCGCGAGGAGGGCTGCCGCCATGCGCGACCGCTCTTGTCCGCCCGCGAGCGCGCCCGCAAGCTCGGCGGGGTCGATCTTGCCGTCGAATTCGGTGTGCGCGGTGACCTCGGCCAGCGTGACGTTGACGTCGGGGTTCGCCCCTTTCGCATAGGATTCGTCGAGCACGACGGCGAGGCAGCGCGTCTTCAGAGGGGCCGGAAACTTCACGTCGTACGAGGTTCCGGCGTGCGCCCACGGATCCTCGGAGAACGTCACCGCGAAGAGCGCGTCCGGCGTCGCGAGCCACAGCTTGCGCGGCGCTGCTCCCTTGGGAACCTCTTTGGTGAGCGGGCGAACGACGATGGAAAGCGATGTGATCGCCACTTGCTCGGGCGCGTTCATGCGCAAAAATTCGCCCGCACCTTCGCCGCCGCGGTTCTCCGACCAGGTCGATTCGGGATCGCCGTCAGTGAGCGCTCCGGGGTTGCCGATGCCGCTCGATGCCGCCGCGCCTTGCAGAATTTGCCCTCCCGGCGTCACCGAAGGGGACCCCGCGACGGCAGGCAGACCGACGGCACGTTGCCTTTCGTCGCGGCGCAGGCGCTGGACACGGGCGCTCTTGAAGGCGAGGTCCTTGGGATCGAGCACCTGCGGAGAAAGTATGGAACGGCGTCCACAGATGCTGATCTCTTCACGCACCTCGCCGAAGAGGACGCGCACGTTCTTCTGCTCGTCCGGCTCGGTCACCTCCATCCAATCGCCGTACTGTTCGCCGGGCTCGCCTTTGTGGAAACCGATCGGTCCCGACCAAATCACTTTGGCCTCCGGAGCGCCGCCTGGCACCGCTGCGAGGAGCGCGGCAAAGGACGGCGTGTGCGCGTAAATCGCGTGGCGACCGCCACCGATCGTGATGGATTCGAGAGCGACGTCGCCCGCCGCAACGCCGAGCGGGAGCTGCACGACCGGATCGGCTGGGGCAGGAGCACACGGTCCTTGCGCACAGGCGCGGTAGGCGACGCCATTGCCGAGTAATTTCGCGGCCAGCATGGCCTGGCCCCCCCCCGCGGGCGCCACGACGCCGTCCTCGGCGGCGGCGCTCGCTTGAGGCGCGACAACCCATAGGAGCGGGACCGCCCACGCGCGGAGCTTCTTAAAAAATGATTTCATCGGGTGTTTCCTCGTGCCCGTCGGTGCGCTCGCGCCAACGTCGAAAAACTCAGGCCGGATACGCCTCGGGCGCGATGCCCAAAGCAAGAAGTACCTCACGCAGGCGGCTCTTCGGTACCGAAACTCGCGTCGGCATCCCTCCTGACAATCCGAGCAGCGTAAGAAAGTTTTTTCCGCTGTCGAAGCGGGCGGCCACGGTGACAGTGTCGCGATCGATGACTACGGACACCGGCTCTTTCTCTTGTCCCAAGAGCAGCAGCTGGGTTTTGTCGATACGAGACGACGTCGCGCGTTCGGGGTTCGGGCTGGTGACGTCGACCACGGCAACCCCCGGCGAGACACGAACGTACCTTTCTGCGACGCGTCGCGTCTCCGCCTCGATGGGGACGAGCTCGGCCGCGGCGGCATCGATGATGTTCCAGAGCGACGCGTCGGCGAGCCCAGTCGACAGGTGCCGCACGGCAAGCCCGAAGAGCCCATGATCGGTGGGGCGCGCGCGAAGGGCGCGGTCGAAACGCTCACCTATCGGGCCCGGCCGCCGCAGGCGGGTGTCGATGGCCCACGCGTCGTCGTCGGCGCCAGGGTAGGCCTCGTATCCGCCGCGGATCCACTTGGCGGCGCTGGCGAGACCGTCGAAGTCGGTGTGGCAGACGATCGTATCGACGGGACCGGCCCGCTCGACGAGCTCGGGCGTCACCATCTCCGGACAGGCGCCGTGCTCGGCCTTGGTCGAGAGCAAAAAGCGAGGGTCGCCCGCAAAACGAGCATGCTCGGCGCTGTCATGGTGGTCGACCCACATCGCGAGTCGCGCGCCGAGCCCTTCGATGAAAGGGCGCGTAATCTTTTCGAAGCCGCCCCCCGACGCCTCCGAGGCGAAGGCGAGGTCGAGCACGGCGACCCTGCCCCGCAGATCGTGTGCTTTGGGGAGCTTGCGTGGCGTGGCGAAAGCGAGCTCCTTGGCGGGTGATCGCGCGCCCGGGGTAGACGTGGGCGCGTCGGACGGTGACGAGGGGCTCGACATGGCGCCTCAAGCTAGCACCGGGTCGCCCCGCTGCCCCCAAGGCGACCGAGGAAGAGCCCCGGAGCACCAGGCCTCGATCGAACAATCATGCGTAAGATTGCGCTCGGAGTTGCGCCCCGGCGGC
>DATHEQ010000082.1:0-2636 GCA_035318505.1 Polyangiaceae bacterium
GTCGGCCTGTCGGGGAGAGAGCACGGCCGTGTCGACCACGCTGGCGAAGTCGGCGTTGGAGACCGTTACGGCCACGCTCCAAGAGTTGTAGTCGTCGTCGATTTCAGCGGCGGTTGCGTTGGCGAGTGCTGTGCCCGTTCCCGCGGCGAGGTTATTGCGGAGGAAGTGGGCGGCGGCGCCCACGTCGGCGAGCATGTCGAAATTACGTGGGTTGTTGAAAGCCGTGTTGTTCAGCCATTCGATGGCACCGGGGTGGTGGTTCGCATAAAATCCCTGCGATCGGTTTCCCCACGCCACGTTGAAGCGAATGACGTGACGCGGGATCGTGCTCGGGAAAGTGGTCGTATCGAGACCGAAGCCCCCGGCTTTGAAACCTGCGCCGTTGCCCGCCGCGGTCGTCGTACCGGGCTGGTAGCCATTGCGGAACGACCAGGACTTTTCGACCGTGCATGCTCCTGGGCAGTTGATGAAATCGAAGCCGTCATCGCTGTTCCACCACGAACGGCAGCCGGTAAAAATGTTGCCGGTGCCGGTCGAGTGGCAGCCAAATCCGTCGGAGTTCCCGCCGCCCATGGCGGGGTCGTAGTTCTCGTGCGAGTCGACGTTGAGGACCTGGTTGTTGGACCCTGCCTGGATGAAGAGGCCGGGCCCTTGGTTATGATGCAAGTCGAGTAGCTCGAAGATGTCGTTACTGCCGCCCTCGACCCGGATGCACCACGACTCGTTCACCGTCATGATGATCTGCTGCACGCCGCGAAGCTCGAGCCCGCGAAAGTGGAGCCAGCTTCCCGTCACGCGAAACCCGTAGAGTCTCGCCTGGGCGTTCATGCCGAAGAAATCGAAGATGGGTTTTTCGCCGGGATACGCCCAATAGTTGATGCGTTGGTTCTGCGCGCCGCTTTTACTGAACAAGACGCCGACGGCAGACGTGCTGCTATTGAAAATATATTCGCCTCCCCGGAGGTAGACAGTGTCGCCAGCCGAAGCCGCCATCTGCCCCTGCGTGATGGTGGCGAACGGCTGCATCTCGGTGCCCGGGTTGGTATCGCTCCCATTCGGCGCGACGTAGAAGGTCGCTGCCTGCAACGGCAGAGGCGCGAGAAAGAGCAAGAGGGCTCCCGCCCTCGTTCCCGGTGTGCGTTTCATCTCGCTCGGATCCTCAAGCGCATGCACCGCGCTTCTCGATGCCGGGCAGGTGAGGACGAATCGGCGATAGACATGCCGGTGCTCCGGGGTAAACCGAGGAAGGCGAAGGTCACCTTACCTCGACATTTACCGCGTTTCAACCGGTTTAAATTTCACCAGTGATAGGTCACACCGGCGCTCACGAAGTTCAAGTTCTGTGTCTCGCCGGCGAGCTTGTCGCCCGTCGGTTGCATGGTCGTAGCATCCACGATGGGCGCGCCATACCAATTGGCCGTGTAGCGGAAGTAGTCGAGCCCGAGCACGACGGTATCGGACACGTGATAATTCACCGAGCCGGATATCCCAGTTTGAGCGTGAATGACGCTCTGTTTGGAATTCGTCTTATCGACATCGAGCTGATCGACGTTGCCGCGGCCAAAGCCCGCCCCGATCTGGAAATCACCAAAGACGACGGCAGCCTGGCCATAGAATCCGGTGAACGTCCGAAGCTCGTAGGTGACGCCGCCAGGGGGGGCGGCGCCTGAGTCATTGTCGGCGATGGCGACGGACCTTTGCAGCGCATAGCCGAGACCGACACCCCGCCCGCGGAAGGCGGACAGTCCGAGACGCGCGGGCCCCAGCTCGAGGCGGGCGCCGCCGGATGCTCCCCATACGGAGGTCTTTTCATCCGTTTTTGCCATCGTCATCGGGTCGGTGCGGTTGCGCCCGAGGGGCTGATAGAGCCCTTCTACACCGATTTTGAGCTTGCCCGTTGTCCCGAGCGGCGTGTCGAAGGTAATCGCCCCCTCGGGGCGCACGAACGATGCGTGCGACCAATCGTCGGGAGAGCTCGGGGAGAAAACAATGGGATCGTAGACGCCGGCGTGGATTTGCAGCCCGCCAAAGCTGGGCGTCGAATAGGAGATCCCTGCCGAATACCCGGGGAAGAGGACGCCCGTCCCGATGTGACCGCACGCGGGTCCCAGGCTGTCGGTGCACGGGAGACCGACGCCGTAGCCATGTCCGTACATGGTATCGATCTCGTAGGACGTGCGACCGAGTCGCCCCAGCATTCGACCCGCGGTCACACTTCCCCAGGGGCCCATTGCGGTCAGATAGCCTTCGCGCGCTTCGGCGATGATGGGGTACCACTTGTCTCGCCCGAGCGATTCGATGGTGGACCAAATCGACACGTAAGCGCGGATGCTCGTGGTCTCGTTGATCTCCTTCGTCAAAGCAAAGCCGAGGATGTTGCCGTACATGCCGCTGCGGATGCGCATGGCGAAGTATTTGTTGTTCGCATCCTGCTGGTAAGCGCTCGGCCATCCCACATCGCCGACGCCTTGGCCAGGTCGCGGTGAGTTGGAACCCATCACCGCGTGCATGCTCATGCCGCCGCCCGGTTCCGCCGTCGGCAGGGGAAAATCGTCTCCTTGACCGACGGTCAGGAATGCGTTGACACGCCCGTCGAAGGAAAAGGTCCAGTTATCCTTTTCGAAGAGCGTCACCTC
>DATHEQ010000083.1:0-26596 GCA_035318505.1 Polyangiaceae bacterium
GCCGCGATTTCGTCGGGCCGGCGCCCTTCCTCTTCTGTGAAGCGGAGGCGGGTCATGAAAGCGCCATTATAGCGGCTGCGCGCCGAGCGCCATGGCGCGACCTCACGCGGCGCTGGGAGAACGGCTCGTTTGCGGGTAAGAAGCAGGAGACTCTCCGCCATGTCCGTAGCGCGCATCTACCTCTCCCCGGGTCTCTTCGGCTTCAACAAGATCGGCGCCTACGCCTACTTCCAACACTTGGAACGGGAGCTCGCGCGCCGCTTCGCCGACGCCGCGTTCGACGCACGCTTGCACCTGGTGGAGGGTGCGCCGACCGCGTCGATGCGAAGGCGCGCCGGCGCTTTCGTGGCCGAGATGGTGCGCACGGCGCAGCCTGGCGACCGCATCCACCTGCTCGGGCACTCCACTGGGGGGCTCGACGCGCGATTGGTGGCGTCGAAGACGAGCACCCTCGGCGACGAACGCCTGGCGACCCTGCGCACCCAGCTGCGTTCGGTCATCACCATGAACACGCCGCACTACGGCACGCCGCTCGCCAGCTTTTTTGCGACCGTGTCGGGGCAGCGTCTGCTCTACGTTCTGTCGGCGCTCACGGTCACGGCGCTCACCTTCGGCGCGCCGCCCCTCGCGCTCACGTCGTCGCTCGTCGCGGCGTTCGGACGCATCGATCGACTCTTCGGGCTCGAGCTCAAGATGCTCGACCGCATTACCGACGGCATCGTGCGCGCGCTCGACGAAGCAGCGAGCCGCGACTTGCGCGCCTACTTGGCGGGGATGCGCGACGACCAAGGTGGAATCATCCAGCTTTCACCCGAGTCGATGGATCTCTTCAGCATGAGCGTCGAGGATAACCCCGAGGTCGTCTATCTCTCGACTGCGTCGTACGCACCGGCTCCGGGCGTTCGGCATTGGGCGCGCTCGCTGGCCTCGCCGTGGACGAGCCCCTCGGCGACCATCTTCACCACGCTCTACCAGCTCACGGCGCGGCAAGACCGAATGTACCCCTGCGAGCCGGCCAGTAAAGACTGGGATCGGGTGCTCATCCATGAGCTCGGGCAAGTGCCCCCTCCGGGAGCGAACGACGGGATTGTTCCTTTTCGTTCCCAGCTCTGGGGCAAGTTGATCTGGGCGGGACAAGGCGACCATCTTGACGTGGTGGGACACTTCGCGGGAACGAACGAAGAAGGGCATGTCGACTGGATGAGCTCCGGCGCGAAATTCAACCAGCAGCGCTTCGCGGCACTCGTCGATGCGGTCGTGCGGGGCATTCTTGCCGCTGACGCGCAGGGAGCGTGACTTGGTTGGCGAGAAATCTCCGAAAGAGAATTTTCGTCGATGGCGTGCGAATGCGCGTGTCATCGCGCGCGCGTTTTCTTGCTACGAGGTGTTGGTTGACCTGATAGGCTCAATAGCCGCCCATGCGGCAAGGGGAGCGAGCGGAAGTACTTCGTGGCGAAGTGCGGGGGCGATTCGAGTCCGAAGTCACCGCTGCGTTGAGGCGGCGCCTTCCTTCGGAAGCGAAGCTCGCCGGCGCATTGCGCGCACTCTCTCCCGTGAGCCCGGGGCTTCGCAACGTAGTGAACGAAGCGGCGCAGGTTCTCGTGCGACGTCATTCATTCGATCGCGAGCTCTATGCGAGCGCGGTGCGTGCACTGGCGGAGCTCGACGACAAACGCGCGGCACCTCTCTTACGAACGGCGTTGTCGAGCGACGAAGCAGGTGGGCTCGCGACGCTGTCCGCCGCGTGTTTCTCGCGCGACCCGAGTTTGGCCGCGCCGCTCGCGAAGGTGGCAGCGAGTCGTCACGCACACCTCGCCTTTGGCGCCGAGGTGGCGCGTATGGCGCGGGGAGAATCGAACGGCACGCATCTTTCCGCCCTGGCGCCGAAGATCAAAGAGAGCCATCGCATCGCACTCTGCGTCGAGCTGTTCTTGCCGCTCACGCGCGGTCCCACGCTGCCCAAACCGATCGCGGGCGCTCTCGCCGTTTTGCGCGACGCCGAACGTCACCTCGGACGCTGGCTCGTTTTGGCGGAAGTCGCGTCGCGGGCACAGGACCATGCGCCGCTTCTCGAGGCTCGGCGCAAGGCTGCCAACGGTCCGCAGAGCTCGCGGGCGGCTTGGTCGCTCGTCGCTTGGGCGCTCGAGCCGGAGGGGCCGGTGCCGACCACGCGCCCGACCGTCGAGCTCGTGGCCCGCTTGTCCGATCGCCCCAGCGCCGATCGCGATACGACGTTCTTGTTTCGCTTGGCCGCGTCGCGGGCGCCGGCGGCGCGTCCCATGCTGGAGGGGCTCGCCAAGGCGAATCCGCTCAACGACGAGGTGGCGATACGGGCCGCCATGCACCTGGCGCGCGATCACGGACGCGCCGAAATGCGCAAGGCGCTCGTCGAGGCTGCTTTGGGTAAGCGCGACGAAATCCGCGGCATCGCTGCCGCCGCGCTGTGGGACTTGGGCGATCGTGATCTCGCTCGCAAGGTCGCCGACCGCGTCGAGAGCGAGCGACCACTCGGCTCGATGACGTGGGGAGCGCTGGTGACGGCCGCCGCCGCGGGCAAGCTCGGCTCGGATTGCGTTCTCGCCGAGCCCAACTTTCGCAGGGTCCAATGGGGATGGGTCGAATAAGCGCGTCGGCGGCAATCGGCCTGACGCTGGCGTGCATGCTGCGCGTCGCCAGTGCCGAAGTGCACCTGACGACCGTCGACGCCTGGGGGAAAGGCGTCGATGCGGGCCGTTCGCACGCGTCGATCGAGCGGACGCCGCCCGAGCGCACCGCCGAAGATCCGACGCCGGGAGTGCCGGGGGATCCCGACGCGATCCGCTTCGTGCTTTCCGGACCGCGCGCCGAGGTACCCGCCGCGGTGCGTATCGCGTCCCGCGACACGAAGGACGCCGAAGTCGACCGACTCGACGTGACGCTCGTCGACAGCGCGTGCCCCGCCGGGCTCGGCCCCGTATGTCGCGTGACGCCTCTCTTGCGCGTCGTGGCCGACGACATCGATCGCAACCACCCGCTCGTGAAAGACCGCTCGGTGCGCGCCGACATCGGCGGCGTGCTCAGCGTGAGCGAGGCGGGGCGCTCCTTTGGCTCGATTCGCGTGGGGGGCCCGCGAATGACGCCCGTGGGTCCCATCGCGAGGCTGCGCGGCAAGGTGCGCATCGTCATCGTGCGTCATCGTCCGAAAGGCGCGCCGCCTTTTGGAACCGACGACGAGGGCGCCAAGGTGCTGGCACTGCGCCAGCTCGGTTTGGCCAATGCATTGTGGGGGCAATGTGGCATCAACTTCGGCGAGGAGAGCGAGGCGGACATCCGTCTCGTCGATCCCCCCCCGACGTACCTTCTTGCGCTGGGGTGCGACGTCGGGCTGCCGTCGAGCGGCGGCGAAATCAGGGTGCGCGTCGACGGGCGCGACGTTCGCGCCGAGCTCAAGCCGCGAATGACGCCGCGCGCCGCGGCGCGGGTGGTGGCGCGATCCATCGAGCAGGCCGGCTTCGTAGCGCGCGTGTCGGAGAACGCCCGCATCGAACCGGGGGCCGATCGCACGACCGACGTGCTGGTGCGACGTCGCGACGGACAGTTCGTCTCCATCGAGCGTCCGCTCGACGGCCGCATCAGCACCGACGCCACGATGACGGCCTGCATCGGCGGCGTCGATCTCTCCGACGGACTCGATCACTTCGTCGACGTCGATGCTCCGGCCGGCACAGTCGAGGAGCGCGCGCTCGTCAAGGCTTTCGACGACGGAGACCCGTCGACCATCAAGGTCTTCATGATCCCCGCCTTCGCCGGCGGCGGCCGCATTGGGGAATCGTTCATCTTCGCCGACCGCTCCAGCGTGCGAAACGTCGTCATCGAAGATCGCGCCGGCGTTCGCGCGGACCGCGCGTCGTTCGCCCTCGCACACGAGCTCGGGCATATTCTACTCGACATGCCCGGGCATCCGGACGACTACGGCGTCGACTTGCCCACGCTGCTGATGGACTCCGACGCCGCCGATCCATCGGCGTTCGGCCCGCGGCGCATCACCATCGGCGAATGCGCCCGCGCGTTTCGGCAAAGCGGCCCGCGGGCTGCGGTCCCGCTTCTCACGGTGTGGCCGCTCCCCGCGCCCCCGTAACGCCTATTTGACGATGTTGATGCCTTCGAGCTGCGTGCCGGCGGCGTAGCCGTAGCTGACATACGAGTCCCATCCGAGGGCGATGACACCGACCGGTCCGTCGCTTGCGACGCGATGGACACCGTCGTTCTGCAATCCCCGCTGCACCGGGTTGTTCGGTGAGGTGGGATCGATCTTGGGGAAGCTGAGCTGGCAGCGGTAGACGTCGTAGCCCGGCAAGTGTCCGATCTCGCAGCGCGAGGCATCGACGACATGCCCATCCAGAGCCACCGACGCGCCCACCGGTGCAATAGCGACCACGAAGTCGAAACTGTATTTGTCGGGCGTGAGAAAAACGTAGTCGGAGCGGTACTGCTCGATGGGAGGAAGGAGGATGAAGCTGGGATCGCCTCCCGGCATGCCGTAAGGAACGAAGGCCGCCTCTTGCCCCGCTTGAATGTTGCCCACCATCACCGGGCCGCCGGCCTTGAGCAGCACGTCCGTGGTGGTGACGAGCTCGCGCATCTCGCCTTGCCGGCTCAAATGAAAATGATCGTCAGGGGGCGGCAATGACGTCTCCACGTCGGCCCCGGCTTCCGATACCGCGATGATTCGAAAATACTCCGGCTCTTCGGTGACGCCGAGGATGGCGCCCGCATTCTTCAAGGCTTTCGTACGGCTCGGGCCGTGCGAAAGGACGAAGTTTTTGCCCGCGGTACGGATGGGATCGAGCTGCTGCTCGAGGTGATCGGCGCAGCAATAGCGTTTCGCCAGCGTCTGAAAGACGGGCGCGTCGGATGCCTCGCTGCCCGAAAAGACGACGACGGGCTGGTCGGCGTCGATGAGCGAGCTCGTAAAGTCGGCGTTGATGTCGCCCGTCTCGAGGTTGAGAACGTCGAAAGGCCCGAGCGTTGCCTCGATGAAGCCGCCCGGCGCCGTTGCCGGCACGCCGCCGCCCGCTACGACGGTGGCGGTGGTCATCACCTTGACGTGCGTCGCGCTGCGGGTGCCGACGAGGGTGAGGAACGCGCGCAAGTTGATGGGGTTCTGCGGGTTGAAGTTGGTGTTGGGATCGTCGGTGGCAGCGATGGTTTGTGGCCATCCGAGGACGACGTAAGCGCGCCCCATGGTCCCCGCTTCGTAGGTGAGCGCTTCGACCGGCTTCAAGAGCGAAGCGTCGTTGGAAAAGACGTTGACGTTCTCGAGCGGATTGAATTGGTAGGCGACGATGGGCACCTGGCTCGTGACGCGGTACGCATGTCGCGTCAGCGCAGTCCCCGTGCCGGTGTTGAATTCCCCATCGGGGCTGCCATCGACCTCGCGCGGTCCGAGCTTGAAGGTCTCTAGGTTGAGCGGCAAAACGGTGGCTTCGGCGACGATGCGCACCCGCGGGGCTTCTCCGGGGAGGGCGTCGTCCTGCTCGACGACCACGTGGGCGGCGAGATCGGGCTGCGGATTGGAGACGACGACGGCGTACTGCTGTGCCGCCGCGTTGCGCGTGAGCCCCACGTTGGCATTGTCGAGATCCGCGGCCCAATACTCGCAGCCGACGTTGCTCTTCACCCGTTTGGCATATTCGCAGAGCGCCACGCAAAGGCCGTCGCGGCACACGATCTCCCGCGCGGCATCGCAGGTATCGCCTTGCTGCTCGCTCGATCCATCCGCGCTGCACGACATCACGGTTTGACCCTCGCAACGCGCTTTGGCGGGGTCGCACACCGCACACCGTCCTAGCGAAGGGCTGCAGATAAGACCGCGCGCCGAGCAGTCGTCGACGATCGCCCACGAGCGACCGTCGTCGTTGCAGCGTTCGAGAGCGGCGCGGCAGCGCTGCGACCCCTTCGTACAGACGAGCGGCACGGCGAGCTTGGGATCTTCCTCCCACCGCTCGGCCCGGTCGAACCTGCACGAAGCGCCGACGAGAAGCGCGAGCAGCGCGCGCGCAGCCGGGCGGACGATCATTCGAAACGCGCCGGGAAGACGTCCATCGCGTAAGCGTCGAAACCCGAGGGGCTCAGCTGGCCGTAGCGCATTGCCGCGTAGTCGAAACCTTGCAGACGACCGCCGAGCACAGTGATCGAAATGTTCCCCGGCACGAGCGCACCCTGGGGAAAGATGCGGCGCAAATCGGGCAGGGAAACAGTGCGCGAACCGCCGCCCGGCACGACCACCGTCCAGGTCACGAGCCCGGCGGCGCTCTGCAGTTGCAGGACGGTCAAGTCGACCGTGCCCACGCCGGGCGCGAACTCGAAAGCGAGGTGACGCCCATCCCAAGCCCCGCCGAGGGCGGGATCGGTCAGCACTGGCACGGGCAAAAATTCGCTCATGGTGATCGATTCGCTCGTGCTCCCCACGCGACCGACTTGCGAGAGCGGGGTGGTCAGGGTGGGGCCGGTTGCGGCGATACCCGTGCCGACGAAGCGGCCGCTCGCCAGCGCGCCGGTCAGCGGCGGGAGCCCGACGAAGGCAACCGTGCGATCGACAGGCAGGGTCGAAGACACGATGCCTGCCGGGATGACGGCAAAACCCCCGCGCTCGACTTCGAGGGAGACGGCGAGCCTCGCACGATCGGGGCCGCGCGGGCCCGGGGGCGGCGCCTTTACGGTGAGGGAGACCGCATGATCGAGCCGAATGTCGATGGGAATGAAAATGTCCGAGGTCGTCTGTCCCAGCGCGGCCGCGACGCCGCGCACGAGGCCCATCGCGTACGCCGTGAACTTGGGAACTGCGCCCGAACGATCCTCGATCCCGGCCAACGCGTAGAGCGTCGCGTTGCCGAGGGACGTGGTCATGGTGAAGGGAAATCCGACCTTTCCCCCCGCGCTATCGGGCCGGATGCTTTCGCTCGCAGCAGGGAGCGCGAAGTTTGCCGCGGGATCAGCCGTCAGGCGAAACACGTAAGCGACGAGTCTCTCGGTCGGGCCCGGGGTGGGGATGTTCTTCCACGCCAAGCTACGAAACTCGCCATCGACGCCCCACACAATCTCTCCTTTGAGCGTGGACACGGAGCCGGCTCGCCCTCCCGTCGCCGGGTTGTCGCCGGCCGGCGTGCATGCGGGCGTCAGGACCGGCGTCAGGTAGGCGGTCACCACGTCGACCGGAACGTCGACGAAGGTCACCGGCTGGTGGCATTTGGCGGCCACCGTCACCGATCGTTTCGGCCCCAGCGCCGGGTCGTCGAAAAGTGCGAGCCCCGACGCGTCCGTCAACTTCGACCAGCCCGTGCTCGGGTCGTCACCGGCCAGCACGTACGCTCCGGGCAGCGGTGCGCCGGAATAGGTGTCGTAGGCGAGCACCTTGAGGCGGGTCGCGAGCTTGGTGCCGGAGAGGCCTCCGGTGTAGCCGTTGTCCGTATCGGCGAACGTGAACCCGTCGCGTACGATCGATGCTCCGGCGGACGGGCCGATCTTCACGCTCTTGGTGCCGGCCGGGGCGGCGGGAGTGGTGCACGTGATTTCCGTAGGAGCGATCACTTGCACCGGTTCGCACGCCTTGTCGTCGATGGTGACGGTGGTCTCCGGGCCCCAGGTCGTACCTTGCCCGAACCAATGCACGAGCGTTCCGCCCGAAGTTCCGCCGGTGCTCGGTTCACCGTAGAAATCCTCGTAGAGGTACGCCCCGGCGAGGACGCGCGCGGTAGACATATCGCTCGCGATTTGCGTCTTTACCGCGACCGATCCTGCAGTCCCCGCAGGCACGATCACCTGCGCGCGGCTCGGATCGACGGGCACGATGTCCTTGGAGGGCACTTCCGTCGCGCCAAACCACACCCGGAGGCCATTGCCGAAGCCGTTGCCGCGCACGATCCGGGCTTGCCCGCCAGAGAAGGGGCCATGCGATGGATCGACGCCGATGAGCGCGTGGGGGTCCATGGGTCCGAACTCGAAGCTCGCGTCCGCGACGGGAACATCGCTGGTGATCCGCGTGCTCGCGTCGCCTTCGTTCACCGGCCGCAGGCTGATCGGCGGTCCTTGACTGAGGCAGCCCGCGAGCTGCGCGAGCCCCCAGAGGAGAAGGACACGTCGCATGAGCCCGCGGAGGATACCACAGCGCTTCTGCCCTAGCCTCCGACGAGCCGCAGCATCGAAACATGGCCGCTTATCATCCGCGATAGCATCAAAAGCCCCATGGTCTTGCGCGGCGTTGCCCCTTCCGTCGGTCCGACGCAGGCGGGGCACCCCGTCTCGCACGGACAGGCTGCGATCATGAGCCGCGTTTGCGCGAGGAGCTTGTCCGCGATCTCGTAAATGCGCTCGGCCAGCCCTACGCCGCCCGGCACGTGATCGAAAAGAAAGAGCGTCGGGTCGAACTCCGCCGCGGCGCCGGACGATCGTCTCACGGAAAACCCCGATTTTCGCGCGCTCGCCACCGTCGACGCCGAATGCGTCGTTGCCTCGGAGCGATCTCGGCCGTCGACGTCGCTGAACGGCGCGGGGGGAGGCGCACTCTTGTCTCCAATCGCTTGACCAATGTCGCGCGGCTCGCACATGAGTCCGATGGTCGCCACAGTCTCGAGTGCGCGGCCGATCCCCGATAGCGCATCGATGGCACTGGCACGCCCGATGTCCGCGAAAAGCGCCCGCGGGACGGTGATCCAGAACGACGTGGTGTGCATTTGCATGTCGGGGAGACGCACGTCGCCGTAGCCCGCGTTTTCGTGGGTGTGAAACTTGATCTTTTTGTAGCCCACGACCTTTTCGACGACCGATACTTCTCCCCAAGAAAGCGTGCACGGCCCATCGTCGCGCGACGCGCTCTCGTCGATGACCGACACGACGCGGTTCACCATCGCAGTCGTGAAGTAGTCGACGTCGACCTTGGTCACGTACGCTTTGTGGTTCTCGAAATCGAGCGCTTCGACCTGGTACTGCTCGGCCTCGTGCTGATAGATGGCCTGCTCATGCAACATGGTGTGCGTGGAACGCCAATCGAGCTCGGCGATGACGCGCCCCATGGCGCGGTCCACGATGACGAAGTTGTCCCAACCCACGCTGCGCAGCGACACGTGGTTGGCGGGATAGGCGTCGGCGGACCAGTGGAATCGACCACCCGCTTCGTGCACGACGCCGTGACGCCCGAGAAAACGGAGCGCGCCGAGCGTGTCGTCTTCGTCGAGGCTTCCGTAGCGCTCGGCATCGCTCGCGCCTTCTCCGGCAGTGAAGGGGAGCTCGAAGGCTGCGCATTTCAGATGTTGGAGCACGATCTCGACATTGCCGGGATCGATGCGCGCCTCTTCCGCGGGTGCGCCGAGCAACGCTTCGGGGTCGCGCGCGAAGTATTGATCGACCGGTGCGCTCGACGTCACGAGGACTGCGATGCTCCCGCCGCTGCGCCTTCCGGCGCGCCCGAATCGCTGCCGGAGCGCGGCGATCGACCCCGGGTATCCGGCGCAAACGACGGCGTCGAGGGCGCCGATGTCGATCCCGAGCTCGAGCGCGCTCGTCGCTACCACACCGAGCACGCGGCCCTCGCGTAGATCGCGCTCGATCTGGCGGCGTGTTCCCGGGAGGTACCCGCCGCGGTAAGCCATGATCTGACTTTCGTCGATGACGCCGGCGAGGCGGTCGCGCAAGTACTTCAACATGATCTCGACCGCGTTGCGCGATGCGCCGAAAACGATGGTGGGGACCTTCTTGGCGATGAGGTCCGAGGCCAGCATGACCGCGCTCTTCAAGTAGCTGGCGCGGATGCCGAGCTCGGCATTCACGACCGGCGGATTGAAGATGAAGACGCGCCGCGCGGAGCTCGGCGCCCCCGAGCGATCGAGCAACGCCACCTCGTCGGGCGCTACGCCGAGCAGGCGCGCCGCGTGCTCGCGCGGATTGCCGATGGTCGCCGTGGCGCAGAGGAACGTCGGATTCTGACCGTGAAACCGCGCGATGCGGACGAGGCGGGAGAGCACGTTGGCCATGTGCGACCCGAACACGCCGCGGTAGGTGTGCACCTCGTCGAGGACGACGAACTTGAGACCTTGAAAAAGGCGCGCCCAACGCGGGTGATGCGGGAGAATGCCTGCGCTCAGCATGTCCGGGTTGGTCATGATGATCGCCCCCTGATCGCGCGCGCGTCGGCGCGCGTCGCCCGGCGTATCGCCGTCATAGACGATGCGCGGAACCTCGGTTCCCGAGGCGGCGATGAGCTCCCCGAGACTTGCCTCTTGATCGCGCGCCAGCGCCTTCGTCGGATAAAGATAGAGCGCCCGCGCGTCGCGATCGCGGGCCAGCGCCTGCAGAATCGGGAGATGAAAACAGAGACTTTTGCCGCTCGCGGTGGGCGTTGCCACGACGAAGTGCCTGCCCGATGAGGCGAGCTCGAAAGCTTCTGCTTGATGGGTGTAGAGCTCGGTCATCCCGCGTTCGGCGAGGGCACGGGCGAGGCCCTCGTGGAGCGTGGGTGGCAACGGCGCCGCGCGTCCCGTCGACGGCGCGATGGCGCGATCTGCTGCGAGACAAGGCTTCACGTACCCCGATCGGAGCCAGCCTTCGATGGTGGCCTCGAGACCAGAAGCAACATGCCAGGGCGGGGCGGGCATCGAGCTCGGATACTAAACAAACATTCAGTATAGGACAAGAAAGAAGGCATCGGGGTAGGCACGAGGTGGGAGCGGTCGACACCGCCGGCGCCGACCTTTTTTTGCGAGCCGGCGCGAGCGCGCTCTCGCGGAGTTCTGGCTCAGCGGCGCAAGGTGTCGTAGATGAAACAACCAACGACGTGGACGCGGAAGCGCGTGCCGCTGCTCGCCCCATTCCTCCCCGAAACCGACCGTATTTCCTTTGCGAATGCCCGACCTCGAAAGCACCTCGTCCGAGCCGCTCTCCGACAACCCCGCCGCGCCGCTCGCGGCTGGCTCGCCAACCGGTGAGCCTGCTTCGTCCGAGCCGGTCGAGCGGACATCGGTGGCGCGACCTTCTTTTCTTTTCTTGGCGATCGTTTCGACGGTCACCTTGGCGGCCGATCTCGGAAGCAAGCTGTGGGCGGAGAAGCGGCTCGATCGTCCGGACGCCATGTTCCACCCCGTCGAGCTCATCAAAGGGCATCTCGACTTCGTGCTCGCCAAAAACCGCGGCGGCGCGTGGGGCCTTTTGCAAGACACGCCCGAGTACGTGCGCCGGCCATTTTTTCTTCTGGTTTCGGCCGTGGCGATCACGTTCATCCTCTCGCTCTACCGGCGCCTCTTGCCGGGGCAGCACGCCCTCAAGTGGGGCCTCCCGCTCGTGCTCGGTGGCGCGCTCGGCAATTTCGTCGATCGCATCCGTTACTCGTACGTCATCGATTTCATTCACGCGCACATGATGTGGGGCGGCAAAGATCACAGCTGGCCGACGTTCAACGTCGCCGACATCGCCATCTGCGTCGGGGTGGGACTCATTGCCATTGATATGTTCGGGGGTAAGAAACTCGAACCGAATCATGCGCCCTGAGCTATTCCGCATCGCCGACCTCGGCGTTCCCAGCTACTTCGCGTTGCTCGTGGCTGGTTTCATTTTCGCCACCAGCATCGGCGTCATTTGGGCGCGTCGCATCGGCGAAGATCCCGACGTCATCGTCGACCTCGGTTTGTCGACGTTGCTGATGGGGGTCGTCGGCGGGCGCATTTTGCACGTCATCGCCGATGGGTACTTTTGGGACTACGTGCATCTCTGCACCGACCCCACGCTCGTCGATTTTCATTTGTCCGAAGTCGACTGCCTGAAAGAGAGCACGGGCGCCTGGGATGCGGCGCGCGGCGTCTGCCACGGCGTTACGCGTGACTGCTTCGCCTGGGCAAAGTTCTGGGCGGGGGGGCTCGCCTATTACGGCGGATTTTTGGGCGCGCTCGTCTCGTCTTGGTACCTGCTGAAGGCCGACCGTTTCTCGTATTGGCGCGCCGCCGATATGGCCGGCATGGTCGTGCCCGTGGGGCTCGCCTTCGGGCGCATGGGCTGTTTACTCGCCGGCTGTTGCTTTGGCATGACGACCGACTCGCTCGTCGCGCTCGTGTTCCCCGGCCGTAGCCCCGCCAGCGAATCGCAATTCAAAGTGGGGCTGCTCGCTGCCAAAACGCTACCGTCCTTGCCGGTGCATCCGACGCAGATCTACGAATCGGCGGCGTCACTCGCGATCGCTGCGTTTTGCCTCATCTACGTTCATCCGCGCAAACGCTACGACGGCCAGGTATTCCTCAGCTTCGTGACGCTGTACGCGGGTGCGCGCTTCATGATCGAATTCTGGCGGCGCGACGATCGAGGCGAGCTCTTCGGCCTTTCGACCTCGCAGCTCATCGGCCTGCTCCTCATGGCGGCGTCCATCGGCGCTCATCGCTATTTGAGGAGCGGGCGCCTCGGCAAGGGTCAGCCGGGCGCGGTGCCGGCATAGCCCGCCCGCATTCTCGCGGGGCGCCATCGTTTTGGCCCATCGCGCGCACCAGACGTAAGATGCCCGCGATGCCATCGTTCGCCTCCCGTCAAGCGCCATGCGCGACCGTCGTGCTCGCCGCGCTCGGTTGCGCTTCGAACGATGCGGCGCGTCCGCCGCCGCCCCCCGATTGTGTCGACGCGTCTTGCAATCCGCGCCCAGGCGGCGGCGGGCCGGCGGGGGGTAGCGGCGGATCCCCGGACGGCGGCGCCGATCTCGATGCCGTCAACCCGCCGAGCGACGCGGACGGGGGTGCAGTCACGGTGACCTATACGGTTCGGCAAACCGTCGACACGTGGTTTTACGCCTCTGCCAGCTATGCTGGCGCGGTGACGGTTCGCGGCGTGGGGCCGAACGGGCAGCTCGCTCCGGCGAACGACGCAGGCATCACCGAGCCCCAAACGGTGCCCGACGTCGCACCAGGCCTCAACTGGTTTCTTCTCGAAGACGGGACGAATACGCGCCGGCTCGCCAGCACGCTGCAGCTCGTGGACATCGATTCCCGCGCGCCCAGCGCGAATCTCCGCGCGATTACGACCGACGCGATCACGAACCTCGTCATCGATCAAGTGCTCTGGGCGCCGCCCACCGGCACGGCGACGCTCGTTCTGAATTTTCGCCGAGCGGGCCGAGGCGCGGCGGGCGTGACGGTGAAACGCGACGCGCTGCCCGCCGGCACGACTGTCGCCTACGACTCGAGCGGAATGTACGTCAGCGACGCCATGGTGATCGGCGTCAACCCCGCCACCGACGTCCAAGGGACGGCGATCGTGCGGGAAATCGTGGGCACGCAACCGTTCCCCGCGCTGACATCGGCAACGCTCCGCTACGCGCTCGAAAACAGCACCACGTCATTCCCCGCGATCGAAGCAAAGCTCGCCCGCGACACAGTGACCTGGATGCAAATCGACCTTCCCTGACCGCGACCCGCGACCCGCGACCCCCGACCCCCGACCCCGACCCCGACCGGGGGCACGCTTCCGAGAACATGCTAATGGTCGGTCCCCCAATGCCCGCCCAAACTCTCCACGGCAAGCCCATCGCCGCCAAAGTCCGCGCTGAAGTCGCGTCCGGCGTTGCGCAGTTCCGCGACGCGTTCGGCCGCGCCCCCGGGCTCGACGTCATCCTCGTCGGCGACGACCCGGCTTCGCAGGTCTACGTACGCAACAAAGAAAAAGCCGCGCTCGAGGTGGGCATGCGCGGGCGGGCGCACCGACTTTCCGCGACGGCGACCGAGGCGGAGGTGCGAAGTCGTATCGACGAGCTCAACGCCGACGACGAGGTCGATGGTTTCCTCGTCCAGTTGCCGCTGCCCGCGGGCCTGCCTGAAACGGCGTTGCTCGATGCGGTCTTGCCCTCCAAAGATGTCGATGGGCTGCATCCGCTCAACGCCGGACTTCTCGCGCTCGGTCGTGCCAAGCTCGTGTCGGCAACGCCGCGCGGTGTCATGCGTTTGCTCGCCGAAACAGGCACCGATCTCGTGGGCAAGCGCGCGGTGATCATCGGGCGCAGTAACATCGTCGGAAAGCCGCTCGCGCAGCTCCTCCTCGGCGCGCACGCCACCGTCACCATTGGCCATTCGCGCACACGCGATCTCGCCGGGATATGCCGTGAGGCCGACGTCCTCGTCGCGGCGGTGGGGCGACCAGGGCTCGTGCGCGGGGACTGGATCAAGCCGGGTGCGGTCGTCATCGACATCGGGACTACGCGAAATGATGCCGGCAAGCTGACTGGGGACGTCGTGTTCGACGAGGCTTGCGAGCATGCGGCGTGGATCACGCCAGTTCCGGGCGGGGTTGGGCCGATGACCATCGCCTGCTTGCTCGAAAATACACTGCTCGCCGCGCGCGAGCGACTCGCGACGGGCAAGGCGCGGCGCTGACCCAGCGCTTAGGCGCGACCGCGCTTGGGGTAGCGGGCCGGATCGACGCCCTGTTGCTGGCAGATCGCGTCGAGCACGTCGTCCGCTTTGCTGCGGAGGGCATCCACGTCGCCGTTATTGTCGATGACGTAGTCAGCCGCGGCGACCTTGGAGGCAAGGGGGAGCTGCGCGGAAAGGCGCGCGCGCACCTCTTGCTCGGTGAGATGATCGCGCGCCATCGCGCGCGCGACCTGCGTTGGTTCATCGGCGGCCACGACGACGAGGGGTCGGCAGAGATCGGCGAAGCCGCGTTCGACTAGGAGCGCTGCCTCGTAACAGCCGAGCGGCTCGTCCGCCGCTTCGAGCTCGCCGGCGCGCTTGAGCATGGCGGCCGCGATGCGCGGGTGCGTGATGAGCTCGAGCTTCTTGCGCGCTTCCGCGTCGGCGAAAACGACGGCCGCGATCTTTTTGCGGTCGAGCGATCCGTCGGCGAGAACCATCTGTGGGCCGAACACACTGACGATCTCGGCGAGCCCGGAAGTCCCGGGCGCGACGATCTCCCGGGCCATCACGTCGGCGTCGATGATGGCGAGACCGCGCACGTTCCAGCGCGCCGCGACCGAGCTCTTGCCCGACGCCAGCCCCCCCGTTAGACCGAAAAGAACGAATCCCACGTTGGCGGGCAATGTCGCATTCTTCTGCCTAATTTGTCAGCCCCGCTCGAGCTCCGGCGATTCCAGGTGCCGCGCCGTTCGCGGGGCGAGAAGGCACCCGTGTGGGCGCGCGGTCTCCGAGCCGCGCCAACTACGCGTACTCACAGGTCCGAGGCGACACCGGCTAGGTGAATTCCGACCCCCCATGACGGGGAGCGCGCGGGCGAATCTCAGCCAGCGCGCCGAATGACCTTGGTGCCTGTCTTGCGGAGGGAAGGCTCTTCAGCGGCGCGCATTCGGCGAACGCTGACGGCCGTGTCTTCGCGCTCTTCTTCAGCCGCGCAGGCGGCGCGAAGGCGCACGATGGCTTCGGCGTGGAGCTGACAAGCGCGCGACTCGGTGACGCCGAGCATGTCGCCGATCTCGCGTAGCGTGTAGTCCTGCTCGTAATAGAGCTTGAGCAGCGATTGGAGACGCTCCGGGAGCTGCTGAACGGCGTCGGACAGCCGGGTGCGGCGTTCGCTGCGGAGCAGTAGCGCATCGGCCGCTTCGCTCGATTCATCCGAGACCTCGAGGCCTTCGATGCCATCGCCGCCGGTCGTGTCGAGGCTGATCAGGCCGCCAAACGAGAGTTTTGCCAGTCTTTCGCGGAAAGCGGCTACAGGAAGCTCGAGCTTTTGAGCGATTTCGATCTCTTCCGGGGGACGCCCGAGCTCCGCAGTGAGCCCGCGCACGACGGCCACGATGCGATTGTTGAGATCGCGCAGGTCGCGTGAGAGGGGATCGTAAGAGCGCAGCTCGTCGAGCATCGCGCCTTTGATGCGGCAATCCGCATAAGCTTCGAAGCGATCGGGCCCGGAGCGATCGTACTTGTTGAGCGCGTCGGCGAGACCGACGAAACCAGCGCCCATCAAATCCTCGACATTGACATGCGAGGGGAGCCTGCGCGCGAGGCGATAGGCGTGCCGGCGCACGATGTTCATGTAGCGATCCGCTAGCCTGCGAGGCAGCGGACCATCCGGTAGCCGATTGCTGTCGATTTCCATCTCAGCGCCTCCAGCCCCGTCACGGTGGGTCAACTGCGACCCTTACGACCCGGGCACAGCAGACCTATTGCGCGCGCCGTGCCAGCACGATTTTTCTAGTAACTTGGTGGGACATGTCGTCCTTCAGCGCGAAACTCGAACGCGTTCGCCTATTGCCCACGCCGTCGCCGGCGGGCGCTCGCGAGGCACTGCCCGCCCTCGCAATGCGCTTCGATCGAGCGCATTGCGAAGAGTCGATTGACGCTACTTCGCGCGAGACCAACAGCGCGCGGGGCGATCTGCCGCGCGATCCCATAGAACGGCTCGATGCGCTGCGCCTGAAGATCGCCGCGATCTTGACGAAGGCACCGCCAATACGGCGACGGCCCGCCGATCCATCGGAGGGAGACCTACCTTTCGCGTTGGAATCGACGCCGGAAGGGCCGCTCTACGTGCGCACCAAGCGGTTCTCGGCCGCCCATCGCGTCGGTCGCGCCTCCGTCAGCCAGGGCAAGCAGGCGTCAGCGGGCATGCTCGCCCTTCTCGCACTCGACCCCACGCTGTCGGTTGGGGACCCGGAGCGCATGCTCTATATCGACACCGAGACCACCGGACTCTCCGCCGGCGCGGGCACGGTGCCCTTTCTCATCGGAATGGCCTGGTTCGATCGAGAATCGTCGAGCCTAGTCATGGAGCAGCTCTTGCTCCGCCAGCTCGGCGAAGAAGCGCCCATGCTGACCCGCTTCGCGGAACGCGTTGCGCGCGCTTCGGCCCTCGTTACCTACAACGGCAAATCGTTCGATCTTCCGCTTCTGCGCTCACGCCTGGTGTTAAACCGACTGCCGGCCCTGCCGCACGTCCCGCACCTCGACCTCGTCCACGTCGCGCGACGTCTCCACCGCCATCGCATGCGCGAGCTCACGCTTGCCAACGTAGAAGCCCAGGTACTCGGCTTCGTACGCACGGCCGACATCTCGGGGGGAGAGGTGTGTTCGCGGTATTCTCATTTTTTGCGAACGGGCGATGCGTCGGCGCTGCTGGCGGTGATTGACCATAACGAGTGGGACGTAGTGGCGATGGCGGCATTGGTGGGACTCTATGGTGAACCGCTCGAGGGTCTGGGTCCCACGGATTGGGCCTCGGTCGCGCGAACGTTGCGGCGTGCCGGATCGCTCGATTTGGCGCGTGAGTTCGCGTCGCTCGCCGTCGAGCGCGGCGCGGGCCACGACGCCGTGCGCGCGCGGGGTGAAATCGCGAAGGCGAGGGGAGACAAGGCACAAGCGCTTGCGGATTTTGCTTCGCTGGTGGAGAGCGTCGATGATCCGGCGCTGCGGCTCGAGCTGGCCAAGTTGTACGAGCATCATGCGCGGGAGCCGATGAGGGCGTTGGAGATGGTGGAGAGGGGGACGGGGGAAGGGGAGGAGGCAGCGGGGAGGAGGAGGACGAGGCTGGAGAGGAAGAGGGATCGGAAGCGGTAGCGTCGGCGGTCGCGGTCGGGGTCGCGGTCGGGGTCGAGTTCGCGGTCGCGGTCGCGGTCGCGTTGACGGGCGCGCGGTCGCGCGGGGCGCGCCACTGCTGGCAACGCGATGCCAAGCAGGCGGGGGAGGAGTGAGAGAGGCTGGGATGAAGCGGGTGCTTGGCATCGCGTTGCAGGCAGTGGCGCGCAGGCGGGGGGAGGCTTCGGTGAGTTGGGTGGGGGCGGGGTTGTTCATGAACAACGCGCCGAAACGTCACGACACGCCGAAACGTCACGACACGCCGGAGTGCAGCGCCGCAGCGAAGCTTGGCACTCACCGGAACGGGGTGGGACGGCTTTTGCCGCATCATCGGCTTTGGGTTTACGGACTTGCTTTGGAGATGCTCGTCTTGGTGCGGGATGCGGGGATACGCGATGTGAAGCTGCGCGATGAGGCGCTTCGGGCGGCGAAGGGGGCTTGTTTGAATGTCGCGGAAGGGGCGGCGCGGGTGACGCGGGCGGACAAGGCGCGGGCGTTTACGATTGCGCGGGGCGAGATCGTGGAGGCTTGCGCGGCGCTCGAGATCGCGGCGCTGCTCGATTGCGCGCGGAGGGAGGACGCGACGCGTGTGGCGGTGCTCGCGGACCGCGTCGTGGCGATGCTGACGCGTCTCATTCGATAGTCGATTCCGGAAACATGCAGCGGCTACCAGCGAAGGAGCGCTGTCAGCATGCGGCGCAGTCGCGAGCCGAGCTGTTGGACGGCCGCGGCGTCTTCTTGTCGAACGACGCCGATGACGGCGGCGAGATCGAGCGCGCCGACGGTTTCGGCGAGACTGTTGCGAGCCTCGACGAAGTATTTGTGTCGCATGGCCGCGCCTTCGTTGGGCAGACCTTCGCAAAGGCAGAGAAAGCAGCTCTTCGCCGC
The DNA here is from genome assembly GCA_035318505.1 of Polyangiaceae bacterium. Classification (GTDB taxonomy): domain Bacteria; phylum Myxococcota_A; class Polyangia; order Polyangiales; family Polyangiaceae; genus DASWDH01. The sequence continues at coordinate 18,414 of DATHEQ010000083.1, forward strand.
GCGCGTGGCTTGGTCACGCAACTCGCGGTCCCGAATCTTCGCCAACTGAACCCGCCGCGCCAGGCGGTAAGCATCGAGTTTTTGAAAGGGAAATAGTGTCTCGACGAGACAACACGCCCACCAACTCACCAAGTCCTCATCGCGCCCGCCCCTCACCTGCACACGCGTGCCATCGCCCTCTCTTTGAAGCGCCTTGCCCAGCGGGGCGATGGCGCGCGCGTGCCGTGAGGGGCGGGATCACGAGAACCGCGCCGCATTGTACGGCTGTCTTCGCGGGTCGAGTTCGCGGTCGCGGGTCGCGCTTCGTCGCGTTTGGCGAACTCCTCGTTCGTCATTTCCTCGTGCTATGACCCCTTCCATCATGTCCGACCGCTACGATCCGGCTTCCATTGAGCCCAAATGGCAATCGTATTGGGAAGCCCATCAGACCTTCCGCGCCGAGCGTCACGCCGGCCGTCCGAAGCGTTACATCCTCGACATGTTCCCTTATCCCTCCGGCTCCGGCCTTCACGTGGGACATCCGGAGGGCTACACCGCAACCGACATCGTTGCGCGTTACCAGCGTATGAAAGGCGTCGACGTCCTTCATCCGATGGGGTGGGACGCGTTTGGGCTTCCTGCTGAGCAGCATGCGATCGCGACGGGTACGCATCCTGCCGTCACGACGCGCACCAACATCGCCAACTTCAAGCGCCAGCTCAAGAGCCTCGGCCTCAGTTACGACTGGTCGCGTGAAGTCGATACGACCGACCCCACTTACGTTCGCTTCACGCAATCGATCTTTCTGCTGCTCTTCCATCGCGGTCTTGCTTACGAAGCGGAAGTTCCCGTCAATTGGTGCGAAGCGCTCGCCACCGTGCTTGCCAACGAAGAGGTGATCGACGGCAAGAGCGAGCGCGGTGGTCATCCGGTGATTCGACTGCCGTTGCGGCAGTGGATGCTGCGCATTACCGCCTATGCCGATCGACTGTTGAGCGATCTCGAGGGGCTCGATTGGCCGGAGACGCGTCTCAAGCAGACCAACTGGATCGGCCGCAGCGAGGGCGCCGAAATCGATTTTCAAATCGAAGGCACCGATGAGCGAGCTCGCGTTTTCACGACGCGCCCCGACACGCTTTACGGATGCACTTACATGGTGCTGGCGCCCGAGCATTCGTTGGTGACGAAAATCACGCAGCCGGAGCAGCGCGCGGCGGTCGTGAAGTATGCCGCTGAGGCGGCGACCAAGAGCGACTTCGACCGCACCGAGCTCGCCAAGATCAAGACGGGGGTCGACACCGGCGCGTTTGCGCGGCATCCCCTCACCGGCGATCGCCTGCCGATCTGGATTGCCGACTACGTTCTGGCCGCCTACGGGACGGGCGCGGTGATGGCGGTGCCGGCGCACGACGAACGTGATTTCGAATTTGCGCGTCGCTATGAACTGCCCATCTCTGAGGTCATCAGCCCCGACGGCAAACCGCACGCAACTTTGGACGCGCCCTTCACCGACGAGGGGATCGTTCTCGCTTCCGGACCGTTCACCGGTCGTCCGTCGAAGGAGGTCAAGTCCGACATCGTCGCGCGGCTCGGCGAGATCGGCGCCGGCACGCCGAGCGTCAAGTACAAGCTGCGCGACTGGGTCTATGCGCGTCAGCGCTATTGGGGCGAGCCGATTCCCATCTATTTTCCCGTCGAGATGGAAGCGCCCAACGGCGATCCGCGCCGCGGCGATGCGCACCGCATTCGCTACGAGCAGCCCATCGCGGTTTCTGAGAGCGATCTCCCGGTCTTGCTCCCCGAGCTCGAGGACTTCAAGCCGGGCGGCGATCCTGCGGGCCCCCTCGCACGCGCGGTCGATTGGCGCTTCTTCCAGAAAGACGGAAAGTGGTACGCGCGCGAGACCAACACCATGCCCCAATGGGCGGGCTCGTGTTGGTATTACCTGCGCTACCTCGACCCCAAGAACCGCGACTGCATCTTCGATCCCAAGGCATACGACGAGTGGATGCCGGTGGATCTCTACGTCGGCGGCGCGGAGCACGCGGTTTTGCATCTGCTCTACGCGCGCTTTTGGCACAAGGTGCTCTTCGATGCCGGCGTGGTGAAGCACCCCGAGCCGTTCCTCAAGCTCGTCCATCAAGGGATGATTCTTGGCGAAGACGGGCAGAAGATGTCGAAGGCGCGGGGTAACGTCATCAACCCCGACGACGTCGTTCGCCAGTTCGGCGCCGATTCATTGCGTCTCTACGAGATGTTCATGGGTCCGCTCGAGCAAGTGAAGCCTTGGCAGACGAGCGGCATTCAAGGCGTGCGGCGCTTTCTCGATCGAGTGATGACGGTGGCTACGGGGGAGCTCGCCGATTCCATCGACAAAGAGACGAGGAAGCTCGTCCACAAGACGATCCGAAAGGTCACGAGCGACATCGAGCACCTTCACTTCAACACCGCCGTCAGCGCGATGATGATTTTGACGCGGCACTTGGCCGAGCAATCGCCGCCGCCGCGCGAAGGGGTGCGCGCGCTCGTGCTCTTGCTTTCCCCTTTCGCCCCTCACATTGGCGAGGAGCTCTGGCAACGGCTGGGGGGCACGTCGTCGCTCGCGTATGAGCCGTGGCCCGTTTTCGACTCGGAGCTCTGTCGCGACGAGGTGGTCGAGATTGCTGTGCAAGTGAACGGCCGCGTCCGGGGGCGCATTCAGATCGCGCCCGATGCGGCGGAAGACGAGGCTCTCCGCGCTGCCGAAGCGGAACCGAGCGTCAAGGCGTTCATCGCCGGCAAGACGATCAACAAGCACCTTTACGTGCCGGGCAAGATCGTGAATCTGCTGGTCGGGTGAACACGAACCGCGCGTTGACGAGCGGGGTGGACGTGGCGCTCTTCGCGCTCGCTCGGCTTTTTGTCCTCGTGCTCGCGGGCCTGCTCGTCGGATCGTGCGGCTACCGCCCGCTCTACGGCGGTGCGCAGGGTGACGAGCGGCTGTCCGTCGCAGGCATTACCCCGCTCATCGCCGACGCGAGCGTGGTCGCCGAAGTCGAGGCGGGCGTGCGCGCGGGGCTCGCGCGCGCGGCGCTCCTGCGTGGCGGTGGCGGGTACCCGCGCGTCGTGGTCGAGGTCCTTCGCCTCGATACCCAAAGTGAGGGAATTGCCGCCGTGCCTGGCGGGGTGAGACCGCCCGAGGGCGGCGCAGTGCCTCTCGCCGCAGCAGAGCCGCTGCGACCGCTGGCGCGCGGCACGCGCGTGGGGGTGGTCGCTCGCGCCTGGCTCGAGCGCTCCGAAGGGGGACCCAAAGAACGCCAAACAGGGGACCTGCGTGCGGTCGATGTCATGCAGGTCGAAAGCGATGCCCGGCTCGAAGCACTGCGCCTCGATGACACCTCGCGGGCGGCCGCTCGTCGGTTGGGTGAAAGGTTGGCTCGACGGGTACTGGGCGAGCCGGAGGCGCCCGACGAAGGCATGTAGCGTGATTTGCCTGAGATGGGGCAGCGCGCTCGATAAAGTGTGATACCGTGCGCCGAGGATGATTACGGTCGGCTGCGCTGGATTTCCGGTTCCCGCGACCCGTTATTTTCGCGAGTTCACGTTCGTCGAGGTCCAAGAGACCCACGTGGCGCTCCCGGGACCGGGTACGATTCGTCGGTGGCGGCGCGAAGCCCCCGAGGGATTTCAATTCGCGCTGCTTGGCCCGCGTGAGGTCGGTCAAGAGGGTTTCCGCGACGGCAAGGTCGTGGAGACGGCGCTCCGGATGCTCTCCGGTGTCGCCAAGGAGCTCGAGGCCACGACGGCGATCTTCGTCGCGCCGCCCGAGTTTCCGCCCACGCGCCCCAACAAGGCTGCGGTCAGCGACTTTCTGAGCAGCGTCCGCAAGAATTTCAATCGCGTGATCTTCGAGCCCCCCCCTGGTTGGGATCCTGACGAGAGCGACGAGATTGCCGCGGGTGCGCACGCCTTGGCGGCGCGCGATCCGCTCTCGCACGGCCTTTCCAAGGTGGCCTTCGCCTATTACCGCCTGCCCGGTCCCGCTGGTCACAAGTCGCGCTACGAAGACCCGGCGATCGAACGTCTCGCCGACATCGCTAAAAAAGGTAAGCACAAAGAGGCGATGTACGTCTTTACCAACGTCGACATGTTCTCCGACGCGAAGCGCTTCAAAAAAGCGATGAAGCTCTAGCCGCGGGCCGCACGCCTCGCCTCGGCGCGGCGAACCAAGATCACGGCAGGGAGACTCGCGCGCGTCCGTCGACACCGCGCGCCTTCAGCTCGCGGTGTCGACTTCGGCCACGGATTGGTTCTCGCGTTTATGGGTGAGAGGAGTTGCGCCGGACGGAGGCCTTCCAAGACTCGATCAGGTTGCGGCTAAGGGTACCCGCATCGAGCCCGAGGCAGGTGTCCGCACATTTGTCGATCATGCACTCGCTGAGGTCACCCGCGAGTTCGCCACCGCTGCTATCGACGTTGGCGTTGATCACAAACGGGGTGGCGCACTCATCGATTTTGGCGTTGGGCATCGACGAGCACGCATAAAACTGAAGCATCGGGGTCCGGCAGGTCGAAAGCGCGCTGCATGCGCAGTGGAATTCCTGGCACTGCGTGAAGCCGCAATATCCGCACTTCCCATCGGTATTGGGGTTCGAAGTGCACGTCACGACGGGAACATCGCTGCTGGCGTCCTCGGTGCCGCCACTGCCGCCGGTCGTACCTGCGGTACCGGCGCTACCCGACGCTCCGCTCGTGCCGGAAGCGCCGCCGGTGCTGCCACCCGTTCCGCCAGTTCCCCCCGTACCCCCGGCGCCGCCGGCGGCGGTCGGGCCGTTCGTCACTTCGACCGAGCATGCCGCCGCTGAGGCGACGATCACACCTGCTGCTAACCAAGTTGCTATTTTCTTCATCGGATTCCCTTTCATCGTCCCCAAGCGGTACGGAAAAATTTCGGAGCCACAGCGACGAGAGCTTGTCTCGCCTGATGGAGCCCCCGCCCTGACACCTCGACGTGCGGGCCGTGCAGATCTCGGCTCTATCTCACGGTTCTTCGGGGCGGGGCAAATTGCCAGCGCCCGCTTTGCTATCGATTCTCAAGGAGTTCAAACCCAAGCTACTCGGATCTTAGACGCGACGTCCGGACGGCGATTCATCGTCAGACTACCTGCGGCGGAAATTTGCCGCAATCCAGCGAACACGAGCCACGCGCCGTCATGGCACGCCTTTCGGTCATGAATTGATGTGGTTAGGCATGGCCTTTGATGCGTTGACTCGAATACCTGCCGAGCTGAACATTTGCACAAGACGAGTGCCTACGTTCGTTCCATTCAATGGAAAGTCGATTTTCGATCGGTCGACGCTGAGGAGCTCAATGAAGATGGCCACTTGCCACGCTGCATTACAGCCGCGCGGCTAGGTACATCCGGCGAGCTCAGGCGACGCCTCAGCTGGATGAAAGGTGACGCGTAAGCACGCGCTCGTACGCGACAATTGCGCGTTCGAGGTCGTTCTCGGTGGTTTCCTCTCCGAGCGACACGCGCAGCGCGCTCCGGGCGCGGCTTTCCCCGAGCATCGCGGCGATCACGCGCGATGGCTCGGGTGTCCCAGCAGCGCACGCACTGCCGGCCGATACGCAAACGCCTTCGAGGTCGAGCGCGGCGGCGAGCTCGTCACCGGCCCACCCCGGCCAGGACATATTGGACACATGTGGCGCGCGCACGCCTTCGCCGTTGCGGAGCGGTGCTCCGCCGATGCGGGCGCCGAGCCGGGCGAGCCGCTCTTCGAGTGCATCGCGCAAACCGGAGAGCTTCGCGTAACGCGCGGGCCCTTGCTCGGCGCGTTTGGCGGCAACGCCGAATCCAGCGGCTGCGACGGCATCGATCGTGCCGGGGCGAAGGCCGCGCTCTTGACCCCCACCGCGCAAAAGCGGCCGCACGGTGATGCCCGGCTGGACAAGCAAGGCGCCGACCCCTTTGGGGCCGCGCATCTTGTGGGCGGCGATGGCGACGGTGTGCGCCCCCTCCCAAGCTGCGGGCGCGAGGCGTCCCGCACCCTGCACGGCGTCCACGTGAACTTCTGCCCCCGCCCGCGCCGCGAGAGCGACGATGTCTCCGACCGGTTGCACGACGCCCGTCTCGTGATTGACCGATTGCACGGCGACGAGACACGGGGCAGCTGCGTCGAGGAGAGCACGCGCGACGCTCTCGGGCTCGAGGCGACCCGACGGCGGCACGTCGAGCCAGATGACGTGCACGCCGCGGGACGCGAGCTGTTCGACGACCGCCACCACGGAGGGGTGCTCGAGGCGGCTCGTGATGCACGTGCCCCCCGCCAGCGGGCCGGCGGCGCCGAGAAAAGGGCGAACGACGGCCAGGTTGTTGGCTTCGGTACCCCCGGACGTGAAGAGGACGTCACGAGCGCAAAACCCCATCAGCTGCGCGATGCGTTCGCGTGCCTGTTCGACGATCGCTTTGGCGGCGCGGCCCGCGGCGTGAAGGCTCGACGGGTTGGCCCACGCGGCGTGTGCCGCGTCGCCCATCGCCGCGACCACATCGGGATGGGGAGGGGTCGTGGCGTTCCAGTCGAGGTAGACCTGGGACATGCGGCGCCTCTTCGTCAGTTGTCCTTCTGAAGCACGATGACTTCCGGCGCCTGCGGCAGGACCGTCAAAAAAAACGCCGTGCCGGGCAGGGGCACGCCTTCCATCACTTCTTTGGAGGGGGATTCGAAGCGGACGTCCCCGCCGAGCCCGCGCGCGATCCGTCGTGCGATGGCGAGCCCGACGCCCACGCCGCCGTGCTGCCGCGTGGGCGACCCGTCGACCTGGTAGAACGGCTCGAAGAGCCTACCCACGCGCTCCGGAGCGATCCCCGGTCCGGTGTCGGCCACGCAGAGCTCGTACCCGCCTCCCTGAGGCAATTGACGCACCCGGACGCCCACGTAGCCGCCGGCGGGAGCGAATTTGGCGGCGTTGTCGAGCAGCTGCATCATGGCGCGCGAGAGGCGCTCGGCATCGCCCCAGCCGGGGAGGGGGCCGCGCGGGAGCTCTTCGACCAATGTGATGCGACGCTCGGCCAAGCGATCGGCGACACGGGCCACAGCGCGGCGCGTCGTGTCGAGAAAATCGTATTCGCGATGCAGGAAACGCATGCTCCCCGTCTCGAGACCGGAGACGTCGAGCAGGTTGTCGATGAGCGCGCGCAGGCGTCGCACGCAGTCGTCCATCGCGCGCAGCGCTTTCACTTGCGCCGTGTTCACCCCGCCGAGCTCTTCGTCGACGAGGAGCTTCAGGTAGCCGACGATCGGCGTCATGGGGGTCGCCAGCTCGTGGGAAATGTTTCGGTAGAACTCTTTGCGCGCGCGATCGAGCTCGCGCAGGCGTTCGTTGGCGCGCGACAGCTCCGCCACCTTCTCTTCGAGGTGCGCGACGATGCGATGGCTCTGGGCGCGCAAGCGCTCTCCCATCAAATCGGGCGAGCTTAGCTCGCGATGACCGCGCAGGTAGCCCTCGACCGTCTCCGCGAACTCGCGAGCGTCGATGGGTTTTTGCAGGAAACCGTCGCATCCGACGGCAAGGCTCGTATCGCGATCCCCCTCGGCGGTGATCGCGACGATGGGAACGCCACGCAAAGACGGTTCGCCGCGCAGTCGCAACGTGACCTCGTAACCGTCGAGGCCGGGAAGATTGAGATCGACCAACACGAGGTCGGGGCGCTCGGCGCACGCCAGCTGGACCCCTTCCAGACCATCGGCAGCGTCGGTCACGGTGTGCCCTGCGGACGTGAGCAGTTTGCGGACGAGGAGTCGATTACCTGGGTCGTCCTCGATATGAAGAATGCGGGCCATGATGAGGTCGTCTCGTCGTTTTGGGCACCCCCGTGCCGTGGGGCGGAGGAACATAGCATTGTCGCAGGCGCTTGCCGTGCTTCGAGATTGCTTGCTTGGTCCGGCCGATGGACGTAGCTTCGCCCGACGCATGCGCCAGGCCCGTTCATCTCTTCTTGTCACGCTCCTCGCCACGGGATCGGTCGCCATGGGTTGCTCGTCGCTGACCTCGCCCCCGGAGGCAGAAGTCGAGCCGAAGAGGTACGAACCGCCGGCCACGGTACCCGCCGCAACGCGCGCGCAACCTCAGCCGATCCCCACGCCGCCGCCCGCTCCGAAAGAGGAGGAGCGCGTCGCTGCGAGTCACATCCTCATCGCTTACAAGGGTTCTCGCGGCGCAG